>DASYUA010000105.1:0-12764 GCA_036001665.1 Tepidisphaeraceae bacterium | reverse complement strand
GCACCACAAGCTGCCGCTGGAAGGTGGCGTCGACGTGATCGCAGTGGGTTCGCTCGCTTTCAAGCGATTTCTTGAGATCGCCGTACTTCTGGGTTTGGATGTGAGGGTCGTAACTGACAACGATGAGGATGTGGCAGCACTCGAAAAGAAGTACGCAGAGTATCTGACCGGAAACCTAGCGAAGATCAAAATCTGCTACGACCAGGACGAAACCTACCCAACGCTTGAGCCTCAATTGCTCAAGGCCAATCCACGGGATTTGCTGAACACGATTCTCGGCAAGCAATTCCCCGACGACGAGGCGCTGTTGAAATACATGAACGGGAACAAGACCGAGTGTGCGCTTTGCATGTTCGAATCGGACACCGCATGGACAACACCAAGGTACATAGCGGATGCCATTGAGTGAGAACAGAGTCATCGTCGCCTGTGCCGGATCGGGCAAAACCAGCCTTCTCGTCAAAGATGCGCTATCCAATCCCGATCGCCGCATAGCGATTCTCACATATACGAACAATAACATGAGGGAGATCATCTCGCGATTCGGCGAGATGAACTCCGGCGTGCCCAAGCATGTGGATGTCGCGACCTGGTTCACATTTTTACTTCACGAATGCGCACGCCCCTACCAGCGATCTAAGTATGCCGAGAAGCGCATCGAAGCGATCGCCTGGGTCAATGGCCGATCAACGCGGGGAATCCCAGAAACCGACACACGGCGGTACTACTTCGCAAGTGGTGAGAGGGTCTATCAGGACAAAATTGCGCAATTCATCATTCGGTGCCAAGAGGTTTCCGGCAATCGAGTGACCGCCCGATTGCAGCAGATTTACACCGACGTGTTCATCGACGAGTTTCAGGATCTGGCGGGATGGGACTTAAATATTGTAGAGATGCTACTTCGATCAGGAATGCGCATCACGCTTGTCGGAGACCCGCGCCAGTGCATTTACAGCACGAACCTCTCGGCGAAGAACGCAAAGTACCGTCGAATCGGAGTGACGGCACTCGCTGAGGAATGGGAGGAGGCCGACTTATGCCGGATCGAGCCCCTGAGCGGTAGCCACCGGTGCAATCAGGGAATCTGCGATATCGCCAACGGACTTTGGCCGGGAATGGAAGCCATGTCGCCAATGACAAACGATACCACCGAGCATGACGGGGTTTTCTTAGTCGCCAAAGATGTGGCGAGGGAATACATTGCTCGTTTCGATCCCCAAGTACTGCGATATAGCAGCATAGCCGAGTCGTACGGCTCCGCAGCGTTGAACTTCGGCTTGTCAAAGGGACTTCAATTCAACCGGGTACTGATCGTTCCCACTGAGCCGATTAGGAAGTACCTGAAAACGGGGAATCTGAAGCACGTTGAGGCATCTAAAGACAAGTTCCACGTCGCCGTCACGCGCGCACGGCACAGCGTCGCGTTCGTATATGACGGACCATCCGTCATCGTTGCGACCCGGTGGCCCAGCTCTGACGCATAAGGGAGCAGATAAGGGGGCTTATTGAAAGTCACACCCCAACTGTCAGTTGCAAAAAACTGAAAAAAAAGTTAGCTTAATGCGAACAAACTCCTCCCCAAAACGTACTAGCGGTGGGTCGGGCAATCTTGCCCGACATTGGTTCGCCCCGCGAACCCTTCCGCCAGAAAGGGGGTCAAATGCTCGCTCTTTTCCCACCCAGCCGTACTAGCGCCCATTCCCCATCTTCAAGTTTCACGTTTTACGTTTCACGTTCCCTCCCCTCCCCCTCCGCGCGCCTTCGATCCTCCACCTTCCATCCTCGATCTTCGATTCTCATCCGGGACTCGCTTTTTCGCCACTTGGACGTGATCTCCAGCCCAAAGGACTCATTCGGGACGCAAAAAGGACTCGAAAAGGACTCGAAAAGGACTCGGAAAGGACTCGGAAAGGACTCGCTTTTTTTGGCACTTTCTTGCCCCATCTCTCCACAACCCCGCTCCCAAACCAAGTTTACAAAAAACCGCGTCCCAACCCCTCTCGCGCTACTTTTTTTTCAACCCCGCCGACCCCGCAACCAACAACGAACAACCGACCACGGACGAGCCAAAAACAAACCCACGGGGGAAAAACAAACCCACCAAACGAACCCTAATCCCCCTCCCCCGCCCCAAAAACGCCATTTTCGCTTCTACCGCCGCCAAAATTTTTGACGAAACAAACCCAAACTCCCCCTTGGTCATTGGGCCTTGGTCATTCTTTGGTCATTGGGCCTTGGTCATTGGTCATTCCGCCGCCAGCGAAGCGAACCCGCCTTCTCCGCAGCCCCAAAATCCCCCCCGCCATCCCCATCCCCAGAATCCAACCCGGCTCCGGCACCGCGCTCACCCCATTCCCCTCCGCAAACCCCGCCAACATCGCCCCCTCCGCCTCACCAATCGGCCCAGCCACCCCGCTCACCGACTGATTGAAATTCGATGCCAGATCAATGAAATCCGAGATGGTCACCGACCCATCATAATTCACATCCCCCATCTGCCACGTCGCCCCGCCCACCGTGTTGAAGTGCGACGCCAGGTCAATGAAATCACTGATCGTCACCGTCCCATCCAGATTCAAATCCCCGATCCTCGTATATCGGATCAACACCTCATCCCCATCCAACCCCCCTATCCCCTGAAAGCTCGTGTAAACCGGCCCGGCATTGCTCATCGACCCCAGCCGAAACGGCGCTCCCGGCGCGCTCGACGTAATTCCCGTCCCCGCATTCAACCCGCTCCTGATCTGATCCGTAATCACCGCCAAATCCCCCGCCTCCAGCACCAGGCTGTTGTTCTTCAAATCCAACACTCCATCCCACGCATCGGTCCCGCCGGAAATCGCCAGATGATTCAAATGGCTGGTCCCGCCGCTCGTGCTGATGGTGACCAAACCGTTGACCGTCAGCGAATCTTCCCGGAAGTGATTGGCCGTCACGCTGGCCGGCGCCTCCACCACCGTGCTCCCAGCCGTGGACACCGGCCCGAGGATCGAGCTGCCCGCTTCAAAATCCTTTGTCCCGCTCCCCGTGAAAAAATTGCTCCCGCTGACACTGCCGAAGAAAACCGCCCTGCTCGCCGTGGAAACCCGAAACTCGCTCCCGCTGTTCATCGTGACATTGTTGTAAAACGTCGCCGTCGCCCCGCCGCTGACGATCACTTTCGAACCGCTGTTGCCCGTGACCGCCCCGAACACATCGGTCAAACCGGCCGAGAGCTGCATCTGGCCGTTATTCACGCACTGGCTGAACGAAAGCGTGCCCCGGCCGGTGATCACGCCTGTGGCCGAATTCGTCAGCAACCCGCCAAACTTCATCGTGCCGCCAATCAGGTTGATCTGCCCCGAATTCGTGAACGCGTTGGTGATCTCGAGAGTGCCGCCATACGCATTGATCGCCCCGGCATTGACGCCATTGACGCCGGAGATGAGCAGCCGCTCGCCGCTATCCGCGCGGACCTCGCCTCCCGCGGCGTTGGTCAGATTCTTGGCCACCTCACCACCACCGAGCAAAACTCCCGTATTGGTCAGAGTATTGCTCCCATCCAGATGCGCTGCCCCGCCCCCCAGCTCGATCCGCCCACTGTTGTTCAACGGCCCATCGACGCTCGCCTCCTGATTGCGATCGATAAACAGCCGGCCCGCCGCGTTGTTCGTGAAGGTGCTGAAGCTCACGTTCAGCTCCCCATTCGCAACGATGACGTTCCCCGAATTACTCAACAATCCGCTTCTGTAACTGCCCCCATCGATGGTCAGCGTCGAGCCCGCCTCCACCGTCGTGGTATTGCCGACATAAATCGACTTGCCAGCGCCCACGCTCAGGTTCTCGCCAAACACTTCAAATCGTCCGATGGTTAATCCATCCGTCCCGCAGATCCCCAGCGCCCCGCTGTTGAAGTTGAACGTCCCATTGACCTCCAAACTCCCCGTTCCCAATTCACCTCCGTTGAGTGTCAGCGTCGATCCCACCAGCACTGTGGTCACATCGGTCAGCGCCAGCGCGCGATTGGAGCTGAGCGTGAGATTGGTCCCAAATAGCCCCCCGGCGCCCACCGTGAGCGAACCCTTGTAACCCAACGCCCCCGAGCTGAAATTCAACGTGCCCCCTTGTTGATTCAGTGTGCCAATCGCCGCCCGTCCTCCGGTCACGTTCAGCGTCCCCGTGGGATTCAGCGTGAATGAGCCCGAGCCCGTGGCCGCCGATACACAACTTCCACTATTCGTCCCCGTGTTCAGTGTCGCTCCGCCCGATACATTCAGCGTCCCCACCGAGCCGCTGTCGGCCCCGATAGTGACCGACCCGCTGCCAAAGCCACCGCTCACCCACATGAGAGAACCCGGGTCCTGAACATTGACGATGCCAACCGCGCCGGCATGGCCGGTGCTTCCTATCTCCAGGCTCGCAGGTTGCAGATGAGCCCCGCTCTGCACGTTGACCGTCCCGGAAGACAAGTTGGCGCCCTGACCTACCCGCAGCCCCCCACCAAAGGACTCGGCGTTATTGCGAAACGTCAGCGTCCCGGTTCCCCCCGAAGCGCCAATCTGGTTGATGCCCGAGGCACTGAACGATGAGTCGGTGCCGTCAACTACGATGGTTCCGACGGTGCCCAGACCGGCGCTGATCGAGCTGAAAGGCCCGACCTGCCCGCCATTGGTGACATTGAGCTGCCCGCCACCGCTGATGTTCAGCGTGGAGCCCGACCCATCGAATTGGGAATTGCCGCCGGTGACGTTGATGACAGCGTTGAAGGGAGCGGTAAAGTTCCCCGGCGTGCTAAATCGGCCGCCGGCCTGGATATTCAGGGTGTTCCCGACCGCCCAACTGAAGGCGCCGCTCGTCCCGTTGATCCTCCCGCCGTTGATGGTGACATCGCCAAACGCATTGAGCGTGCCGCCGCTGATGTTCACAACGCCCGTGGGATTGATGGTCAGGGTTCCGCTGCCGCTGTTGAAGATGGCGCTGGCGCTGACCGTGACATTGGCCGAGCTATTGGCGCCGCCACCGACAGTCATGGATCCCGAGCTTTGCACGAACGTCGATCCGCTCCCAGTCACGGTGACCGTGGTGCTCTGCCCGGCCAGATTTCCCGGCCCAAACAGCACATTGCCGCTGGCCGTCACATCCGCCCCGCTCTGGACTAATAGCGTTGCGGTATTCCCGGCCGTGGCGGAGTTGGCCAGCTCGATGGTGTTGAAGTTGCCAGTCGCACTGTTCTGGAACGTCATCACACCCGTCCCGCCGCTTGCCCCCACCAGGCTGGCCCCGGTTACGGCAAACGTCGAAGCCAACCCATCCACCAGCAGTGTTCCCGTTCCTCCACCCACGACAGCGCCCAGGTTCAGCGATCCAGCATCGGCATCGTTGCCCTGATTGATCGTGAGCTGGCTGCCCGTGTTGATTGTCAGACCGTTCGATACCGACATCCCAATGGGAAATGCCGGGCCGGTCAGGCTGAGGTCACCGCCATGCAGGTTTGCGGTACTGATGTCGTAGCTCCGCGAACTCACGCTGGCCGTGAAACTGACCGCACCGGCCGGCATATCGAGAACGCTCACCACCTGATTGGCTGTGAAGCTCACCGTGTACGTATTGGCCAGATTAAACCGCGCTGTATCCACACTCGTCGGTGGCCCCGATGGAGTCCAGTTGCTCGCGGTGCTGTAAGTTCCGCCCGCCGAATTGTTCCACACAAACAGGGCCCCCCTCGAAGCCGTTCCCGCCGCCAGCGCCGCCATCGTCGCCACAACCATCGCGCAGCGCCCCCTGGCGCGCACTCCCCAAGCTCCTGGCCGATTGCGCATAAACTCCTCCTCCACCATCAAACTGCTGTCGTGGCGACCATCCGTCAACAAATGAGAAGTGAGCCCAAATCCCACCACGCGCCCATGCCGCCTCCGGGTGCTGGACCCTAAGGCATACCAAGGCCCCCGCGAATATCAACGAAATTCCGGCAAAGTACGGCCGCGGACCTACAAGAAGCCGATCACGCCTTGCCGCTCTTCACCGCCGCCTTTGAGGCACTCTTCTTTGGCTTCCTGACAGGCGTCTTCTTCGACGTCTGCGGATAGCGGTCCTTCGCCTTCTCAAAGATCTCTGAGATGTCCTTGATCGGCAGCGACTGCCCCGCTTTTAAAGCGATCACCGACGGCAATTTGCCAATCGTATCCTCCACGCTGTGCTGTCCCAGCCGGCGATAGCTTTCAAACTGGGCTTCATCAAACCACTGGTCGGCCGTCGTCTGCTGCGGAAAGCTCCCGTTCTCCAGCGCGTATTGGCGCACATCCGCCGGCTCGTCCTTCGTCAGGGTCGGTTTCAGCCAGATGATGATTCCCTCTGTGTCCTTCTCGCCGTCGCGGCCCAGCCTGGCAAGGTGGACGGGGCTGTATTTGATTGTCCCCACAATCAGGTGTTCCCTGGCGGCGCGCCTGCCACTTCGCAGGAATGGATCGAATTTCAAATCAATTTCCGCCCCAAAATCCATCCGGCAGCGCCGCAGCGCATCGCCCATATCTTCAAAACAAGGTGTCGGATCAGCGCCGCAGTCCACCAGGAAGATGTAGCGGCAACCGCGCTCGATGAGCGAGTAAAGAGCACTGTTCTCGAAATGGCCGCCATCGGTCAAATAGCAGTAGTCGGAAAGATCGTTGGTCTGCGAGATGAATTCGCGCAGCGTGTAATACGGCCAGAGCTTTGCCTGGGGCGACTGCCAGGCATCCATGCTCGGCGTGGGCGCCCAATAACCGAGGCGCACATTGGTCAGCGTCATCAGCATCGCCAGCGCGGCCGATGGCGTCTTGGCCCCCATGTTCGGGCTGGCCGCGGCCCCCGAAATCGCCACCGCCGTGCCCAGGGTCATCTTTCCGCCCATGTAGCGCTTGCTGTCGCGATATCCCGTTCGCAGCGAACCACAATAAAGCTGCGAGAGCGTGAAATAGGCCGCGTGTCGCTGTGCCGTGGTGAGATCGCTGCCGCCGACGAGGTTGAGGGTGGTGTTGACCAGATGGTAAGGCGCGCCACGCTCGCAGTTCTTGAGCTCATGCAGGTACAGGTCATCCTTGGTTGCGCTTTCGGTGATGTCGCGCCGGTCTTTCCCGCGATTGGGGTTGGAGGCTCCCAGATAGGCACGGACCAGGCGCACCTTGTAGAACGCATGGAGGGAAAGCCAGTTGGGATCCGTCGTCCACCCCAGCGGTATCACCCACGCCACAGCCAAAAGCACCACCTGCACCACCAGGAATCCAATCCACAGACGACGAAGCGGGGCCAGGTTCTGGAAGTCGACGCCCATCAGGATGATCGACGTGATGAGCAGGAAAACCGATATCCCTATGGCCAGCTTTGCCGCCAGCCGCCCCCAGGCCGCCAGCCGCTCATTCTCCTTCAGCCAAAACACCGTGAAGATGATGACACACAACAAGTCAATGCCGACAAAAACCAGTGGTGACGCCGAATGGGTCGGGGCCATGGCTTCAAGAAGCAGATGCCCCACCCAGGCCGCCCCCAGCGCCAACACCACCAGCACCAGCACCGGCGTCACGCCGAAAACCATTTGCGCCGGCCACGAAGGCTTGGCTCGCCGATCGGCTCCGCCCGCCGGAGCGCCCTTGATCGATGTGAAGAGAAGCCCGGCCAGCGCTGAAATCAGCGTCGTCCACCCGCCAGCCGCCAGCCAGCCGCCACCCACATTAAATACGTAACCCACGATCAAATGCCCGAATCCGGCAAGGGCCAATACCGCTGACACCAACATCAGAAGTTGCAGCACATGGACGTGCGCCCGAATAATCCGATTGCGGCGCTCGTGCCCATTGTCTTCGTCATTGGGCGCGAAAATCTCCGGATATCGCCACTTCAGCGCCAGCAATCCAGCGATGATCCCGCCAAAAAACCAGAATCCTATCTGGAGCAACTCAACGCCCTGGCTTCCACGCCGGTGGTGCCTGAATAACCAGATCACATAGCTAAGCACCAGAATCGCGCCGAGCATGATTGGCGCCAGGAACAACAGACCCGCACCCCTGCCCACCTCGGCCTGAACTGTGCGAAGCCACATAAAAGTCAAAAACACGAGCAGCGCAAGCATCGCTGCCGGGATGGCGGCCGCAAAAGGCAGGCGGCTCTTAAATTGCCGCCAATAAATCGCCCGTTCTGTTTTGACCCGGGCTTCATGCTGGACCTTCTCCGATTCAGAACCTGCCTGCTGCGTGGTTGGCGGCGTCTCCGGCCGCTGGGATGCATCCCATAACCCATCGCTGCTGGCGAAAGATCGTTCCCCGCGCCCATCGAGATGCATGGCGCCGGGTTCCAGAACAAAGAAAATCCGCCCCACCATCACCGCCGCGAACAGCACCGGCAGGAGTATCAGCCAGGTGAGCACCAGATTCCGCGACACCACCGCCGCCGCCAGCCAGGTGTCGCCGCTCAGCAAGCCCTTGCGCGGCGTCAGATAATTTGCGTACAGCCGAAGATGATGGATCGGATCGGAGCCAGCGCTGATCGAGCCCTCCGCCACCTTTTTGAGCGCTGCATCGCTCACATAATGCCGCGAGCGTTGCGGCTCGATCTGCTCCGGGATTGGAAAAATCTCATTGCTCTGGCAGTAAAGCTGCTCTACCGCCTCCATATAAGCCGGGTCAGTCGATGCTTGCAGCAACCGCCCCTTGACGGCGTCGGTCATTTTCCCCGAGAAACCAAGCACCCCCGCGCAATTGTCATATTCGAGGTCCGGCGGCAATTGCGCGGGCACGTGCGCCGGCGAAAGCCGCGCCAGCGCCTTCGGGCGGCTCAGCCACGCGCTCCACCATCCCCCCACAAAACCGCCGCCGGAAACAGTGGACAGATAGTCGAAGATGCGCAGCAGCTTCAGCTTTTCCAGCGCCTGCAAGACGCCAAGGCACACGGTTGCGCTGCGAATTCCGCCCCCGGAAAACGCCAACCCCACCAGCTTCGGCGGCGGCTTGCCCGCTGCATCGATGTCCTCGGCCGCGCCTCCGGCTTTCGCGGTGTCAATTCCAGCCACCCTCCGACGAGTCCGAATTTCCACCCATTCTTCCTGAAATACCTCCCGAAACTGCACCGGCTCATCCTGCGTGGATTGACTGTCGTTGGATTTGCCATCGCCGCCCGCCGCCGGAGCATCCGCGGTAATTGGAGAAGTGTCAACCATGCTTCCCTCGCACCCCCACGAGTGACGCCATTGTAGACCGTCGATGCCCTATTACAAATCAGTGCGCCCCTCGTATCACCTCCACCGGGTCATACCGCGCCGCCCGTCGCGCTGGATACATCGCCGCCAGCGTCACCACGATCATCGAGCTCACAAACGCCATGATGTATTGCTTGGGGCTCTCGCTCATCAGCAGCCCCTCGGCCTTGATCAGCCCCTCCACCGTCACCGGAATCCGCCTCAGCCCCTCCACCGCCAGCTTGCCGCCGATCAGCCCCACCACCGAGCCGATCAGCCCGATCATGGCCCCCTGGATCAGATAAATCATCGTCACATCCCCGCGCGAAAACCCAAAACTCTTGAGAATGGCGATATCATTCACCCGCTCCAGCACCGCCATCACCAAAATATTGAGCACCCCAAACGCCGCCACCACCAGCAGGGCCCCCGTGATGATGTAGGTGATCATGTCCTGAATCTTGAAGATCTTCAGGAAGTTTTCGTTGGTCTCCTGCCAGCTCTCCGTCTTGTATCCCGCGATCGACTCGATCTGCTCCGCATACTGCCGCGCCTCTTCATAATTATTCAGTCGAATCGTGATCCGGTTGATCAGGTTCTTCTTGTCCAGCAGCGTCTGCGCATTGTTCAGCAGCATGTACACCCGCGAATAATCCACCGGCGTCACCCCCGTCGAAAAAATGCCCACCACCCGCGCTGTGCTCTTCCCCCCCGTGCTGCTGGCCAGCGTGACGATGTCTCCCATTTTCGCCCCCGTCACCAGCGCCACCCCACGCCCGATGATGATCCCATCGGCCGTCGTCCGCAGCCGCGAAAAATCTCCCTCAACCAGGTCATCCGCGATCGTCGTCACCTTGGTCTGCTGCTCCGGGTCCACCCCCAGTATCGCCACGTTCATGTGCTTGGTGCCATAGGTGACAATCGCCTCCCCCGTCACCTCCGGCGCAACCCCCACCACTCCCGGCAGTCCCCGCAGCTTGCGCATCAGGCCCTCCGGGTTCTTGATTTTCTTCACCACATCCCGCGGCTTGGGCCGCTCCAGCTTCAGCAGCGAATTCTTGTTCTTATAGACCGCCTCCAGAATCGGCGTCTGCGTCTCCCGTGGCTCATCGTTCACCTGCACGTGCCCCGACGATTCCACCGTCTCAACGATGAACTTGTCCCGAAACCCCGACATCATCGAATCCATCGAGATGAACATCATCACGCTGATGGTCACTCCCGCGATGCACACCAGCGACTGCCGCTTGTGCGCCAAAAAATACCGCATCGCCACCATCCATCGCATCCATCACCTCGCCGTCCGGCCTTCGCTCACCGTTTCACGTTTTACGTTTTAGCTCGTAGGTCCGGCTGTGCCGGACATTCCCCTCTCGCCTAGTTAAAATTCTGAAACGCCTTCTCCACCTTCGGCTTGTTCAAATTCGCCGCCGCCGTCGGATCCATAAATTGCGTCCGCACTCTTTTCCCCTCCACCGGCGAATCCAGCGGGCTGATCACCACCTCATTCTGCCCCGTCAATCCCGACACCACCTCCACCCGCTCGATGCTCCTCAATCCCAGCTTCACCTCCGGCTTGCTCAGCGCCCCATTCTTCACCACCCACACCGTCCCACCCTGCGCCGCCTGGCTCGGAATCACCCACGCGCTCGCCTTCTCGGCCATCACAAACGCCAGTTCCCCCGTCATCCCGGCCGAAAACGTCGGCTCCTTTTCCACCATCTCCACATCCACCTCAAACGTCCGACGATCCGTGTCCGCCTTGTCGTACACCTTCTTCACCTTCCCACTAAACGCCCGCCCCGCATACGCATACAACGTCATCCTCACCAACTGCCCCTCCTTCACGTACACCTTGTCCTCCTCATCCACCGCCGCCCGCATGATCAGCTTTTCCGGCCGAACATCCGCCACCCACATCAGATGATCGTTCACCGCCAGCCGCGTCCCCACCGTCACCGGCCGGTCCAGCACCACCGCATTTTCAATCGGACAGCGAATCGTCTGCCGGTCCAGATTCCACTGGGCAATCTTCAGCGCAGCCTCCGCCACCTCCAGGTCCTTCTGCAATTCGATCCGCTTGGTCGCCTTCTGCGCCTTCAACTGCTCCACATCCGACCAGAACGTCTTGGTCCGTTCGATGGCCCGATCCAGATCCACCTGCGTCCCCGCATTTTTCTCCACCAGATCCGTCAGCCGCTTCTGCTCCCGCCGCGCCAGGTCGAGAATGTCGCTGAATGCCGAAATCTTCGCATCAAACTCGGCCAAAATCGGCGAAGTTTTCTCATCCGCCAGCTTCACCTTCTGTTCCCGCTCCGCCCTGGCCTGATCGAACTTGTGCTGCACCCCATCCTCGATCACCACCGCCAGCGACTGGTCCTTCTTGACCCGATCCCCTTTGTCCACCAACACCTCCGACACATACCCCGGCGCATTGCTCTTGATCTCATACTCCCTCTCCGCCATCAGCGTCCCCGTCGCATAAAACGCCTGCACCACCGGCGCCTCGACGGGATGAGTAACCGTCACCTTCGGCCGCACCAGCGCATAAACCACCTGCGACCCCACCGCACCCGCCCCACCAATGATGGCAATGATGACCACCCACCGAACAAATGCCGCCGCGCGCCGAGTCATGCTTCCACCATCGTAAGAAACCACCCCCCAACCGCACTTGTGAAAATATTCACAAACTATAGCCCGCGACTACTGTCCGGTCAACGATTCTATCGACTATGCGGCCATCGGCCTGATTTTCCTGATCCTCTGCCGCAGCGCCTGACTCAACTCCCAGTTCTTTTGCAAATTCAGCCAAAACTCCGGACTCGCCCCCAACGCCATCGAAAACTTCACCGCCATGCCCGCACTGATCCCCCGCTTGCCGCGACAAATCTCATTGATGCTCTTGCTCAAAACCCCAATATGTGATGCCAGCGCACTCTGGCTGATCCCGCGCTCCTCCAACTCGTCCAATAAGACCTTTCCGGGATGTACCGATATCGAATGAGCCATCTTACCTCCAAACATCAATGATAATCCGTGATCTCAACGTCCATCGCGCCATCGTCCGTCCATCTGAAACAGATGCGATATTGATCGTTAACGCGAATACTATATTGGCCCGCGCGATCACCCAGCAGTTTCTCCAGCCGGTTCCCCGGCAATCCGGCCAGATCGTTCAATGAATCGGCGGCGTGCAATCGAGCCAACTTCACCCGCGCCCTTTCGTGCAACGTGCCGGGCAGCACCCGCAATGCCAGCTTCGTCCGTCGGCCATAGTTGATATCTTCGCTGCCGCGGCTCGCGAAGCTTCGGATCGCCACAGTACCATTATACCGGATTCCGGGATAACGCAAACTTTCTGGAGGGCCGTTCAACACCCTTCATTCAAACCGCCCCGCCCCCAAATCCAGCCGATAAATCATCCCCTCATACCCCACCACAAATAACTCCCCCTCCTCATCCCTCCCCAATGAAACAATCCGCTGCGGCGAAATCCCAATCTGCCTGACCCTCTTCAACACCCCCTTCTCCTGCTTCAACCCAAAAATCCTCCGGCTCTCATAATCCCCAAAAACATAAA
>DASYUA010000104.1:0-1992 GCA_036001665.1 Tepidisphaeraceae bacterium | reverse complement strand
GCGCCGGCCGAGCTGGCGAGCCGGATCGTGGAGACGGTGGCTTCGGGGCGTCGTCAGGCGATCGAACAGATCGGTTCGATGATGGGCGGCGATGTGCTGCCCGGTATCTCCTTTGTGGAGGCAGCCAGCGGCACCCGGCCGGCGCAGGAGATGATCGACTCGATCATGAGCGCGGCCATGGATCGCCTGCCCGAACAGTTCCGTAGTCGGGTGCAGCGTATGCGGGAAGGGAGCATGTGATGTCTCAACAAGTTACTCGTCTGGATATCCCGTCGGTGGAAGAGATTTCGAAGAATCTGGATGTCGCGGTCCAGGATTTCGCGGAGGCGTTGGCCACTTTGAAGGAGGTCACGACCAGGCTGTATGGGTGCTGGGGCGATGACGAACCTGGCCGGGCATTCGAATTGAACTATCTTAACGAGGCCAACGGTCTGCTTGAGGGCAGCGATTTGGTGATCGAGGATCTGGTGGCGATGCGGGAGACGTTGCTGGGCATCGCGCGCGCCTACCAGGGCCTTGATGAGTTCTCTGGTGGGGTGCTCGAGTTGGACCTCGGCGAGTGAGTTCGTCGATGGGTGTGATGTGGCGTGGGTGATCAGCCGCAAGGTCTTAACGACTTCTTTAAGTATGTCATCGGTGTTCCCCCACCGGAGGGGGACATTCCTGACATGCGGGAGTTGGCGTGGGCGCTTGAGGCTTTTGAGGGTCCGGCGAAGGCGATGGCGGCGCTGATGCCGCAGCTGAGCCAGGCGATGCAGTCGGCGATGCAGGGCAGTGCGGCGCAGGCTTTCGCGGACCAGTTGTCGGTGGGGTTGGTTGAGGTTCTAGAGCAGTCTGCGGACCGTGCGCGTGGGTTGTATGAAATGACGTTGAATGCGGCCGCGGAGGTGGAATCGACCTGGGTGATGTTTGCGATGATGCTGGCCATTTTCTGGATGATTGTCTATCAGCTCGTTTCCTACCTCGGGCCGACGGGTACCGCTTTTATCCCGGCCGTGGTGAGTTGGGTTCGATGGTTGGTCGAGGCCGCCTTGATTTGGTTGGTTCAGACGCTGGCGGAGTTGGGGCTGGGCGCGTTGGTCCCGTATCTGACTGATGTTGGCCAGCTCAACAATCATCTGCGTACGCATATTGACCGCGCAAAGCACATCACTAATGTCGTGACCGCCTTTTTCAGCGGCACCGCCGTGGCGGCTGGCCGTGTTGCCGCGAATTCGGTGACGGGGTACGTGGGTCGTCAATTACATTTGGGCGGCAAATTCGTTCCCGGTGGTATGGGCGTGCATGGGATGGGTTTCCGGAGTTTTGTTCTGGGGAACCATATTGTTCATCAGTCGATCGGTGGTGTGGCCACGGCGGGTCTGGTAATGGCCACGTACGGGGGGCCGTTTCAATGGAATATTGTCACCTCCCAGGGCCTGCTGGAGGGGGTCAGCGGCGCCCACGACACCCGGCATGCCCTCGACTTTGCGGCCATCGACGCGATCGCCAGCCCGCTGGAGAACCTGGTGGCGACGTTGGTGGTGCCGGCCCATATCCCCGACCCCCCCGCCGCCATCCCGGCGGCGGCGGTGGCCGCCGGCCTCGCGACGGGTGCCGATCTCGACAAGCGCGGCGGGTTCGACAGCGGTGGCGGGTTTGAGAAGGGCGGCGGGTTCGACAGCGGTGGGATGGGTGGCCGGTTCAACAGCGGTGCCGGGTTTGAGAAGGGTGGCGGGTTCGACAGCGGTGGGATGGGTGGCGGGTTTGCCGGCGGTGGGATGGGTGGCGGGTTTGACAGCGGGTCGGTGCCGGCTTCGATGATGTCGGGTTCCCCGCCGAGGCCGGTGGTCGAGGACGAGCCGGCGATGACGGTGGCCGAGCAGCTGGCCAGGTTGGCCTCGGCGCCGCCGGCGAAGGTGCAGGCGCTCATCGACGGGGTGCCGCCGCGGTTGTCGGTGGGGCAGGCGGTGCGGATCGCCGACGTGATGGGGATGGCCCCGCCCGGCGACC
>DASYUA010000103.1:0-7903 GCA_036001665.1 Tepidisphaeraceae bacterium | reverse complement strand
GGTCGGTTTTGGTCGGTTTCATGTCGGTTTTTTCGCATCTTCTTGCCCAACGCTCTCCGCAACCCCCGACCCACACTCACTTTGCCACGACCCCTCCAAAAACCCGCTCGAAACTCTTTTCTTACCTGCTCCGCCCGTCCCGGCAAACAAAACAAACCCAATCAAACCCACCAAAAACCCCTCCAGCGCTCCAAAAACGCCATTTCCCCTCCCTCCCACGACGAAATTTTCGACGAAACAAAGCCACCGCACCCTTCCGCGATCCCCATCCATCCCCTCAATTCACGGCTCCTTCATGGGTGCTGCAAAACGAACCCACTTTACTTCCTCCTCTCTTGTCCCTTGTCCCATGTCCCTTCTCCCTTGTCCCCTCCCCCTCCCCCTCGGTACATTCACCGCTCATCTCACCCTCCAAGGAGCCAAAATCATGAACCGCCGCCAATTCCTTCAATCAACTGCGGCCGCCGTGGCCGCTACTGCCCTCAATGCCCACGTCGCCTTCGCGGCCGACCAAAAACCGCTCCGCGTCGGCCTCATCGGCTCGGGCTGGTATGGCAAGTCCGACATCCTTCGTCTGATTCAAATAGCCCCCGTCGAAATCGTCTCCCTTTGCGATGTCGACAAGAAAATGCTCGCCGAGGCGGCCGACCTCGTCGCCTCCCGACAGGCCTCCAAAAAGAAACCCCGCACCTACACCGACTATCGCGAGATGCTCAAGGAGAAGGACCTGGACATCGTCGAAGTCGCCACCCCCGATCACTGGCACGCCCTGGCCATGATCGCCGCCGTCGAATCCGGGGCCGATCTTTACTGCCAGAAGCCCATCAGTTGCGACATCGTCGAAGGCCAGGCCATGCTGGCCGCCGCCCGCAAGCACAAACGCGTCGTCCAGATCGGCACCCAGCGCCGCAGTACCCCGCACCTGATCGAGGCACGCGACAAAGTGATCAAGCAAGGCTTGCTGGGCAACATCGCCTACGTCGAGATCTGCTGCTATTACCACATGCGCGCCAATCAGAATCCGCCCGACACCACTCCACCCGAAAACCTCGATTACGAAATGTGGACCGGCCCCGCCCCCATGCGCCCCTACAACAAGCTGGTCCATCCCCGAAGCTGGCGCGCCTTCATGGAATACGGCAACGGCATCGTCGGCGACATGTGCGTCCACATGCTCGACATGGTCCGCTGGATGCTCGGCCTGGGCTGGCCCAAATCCGTGTCATCCTCCGGCGGCATCCTCGTCGACAAAAAATCCAAAGCCAACATCTCCGACACCCAAACCGCCACCTACGACTTCGACAATCTCAAGGTCATCTGGACCCACCGCTCCTGGGGCTCATCCCCCGATCCCAAATATCCCTGGGCCGCCTTCTTCTACGGCGACAAAGGCACCCTCAAGGCCAGTGTCAACAGCTACGACTTCATCGAAGGCAACAAAACCACCTCCACCCTCCACGGCGATGCCCTGCTGGAGTTCGACAAATACCCCGAAGACCAGACCGAAAAAGACCTGGAAAAACACGTCGCCTCGGCCATCCGCTGGCACATGAAAGACCTCTTGCAGGCCCGCGAGACCCGCGGCAAACCCGTCGCCGATATCGAGGAAGGCTACATCAGCACCGCCAGTTGCATCCTGGCCAACCTGTCCATGCAACTCGGCCGAACCCTGGTCTGGGATTCCGCCAAGGGCCAGATCGCCAATGACGATGAAGCCAATAAGCTCCTCCGCCGCCCCTATCGCACCCCCTGGGTCCACCCGGAGCCCGATAAGTATGTGTGATCGCTTGGTTTTTGCGGCGAGGACGGTCGATTTTGAGATATAATTGCGGGAATGGAGGTTGCGCATGTTGAGCAATGATCAGAAGAGGCTGGGGACGACGGTGATTGCCGTCATCATCGGATGCGTGATCGCCTGGTTCCTGCTGGTGGACCGCAGTCCGCCGACAAAGACCCAGCCGCAGGTTGCCCAGCAGCCTGGGGGGTTGGATTTGAAGAACAGGAAGCAGCCGCTGCCCGGCGTGGTTGGATCGAATGAAGAGCAGACACCGCGGCCGCTGCCGCCGCCAGTGGCGGTGATCAAGCCGCAGCCGCGTCCGATGGCCGTCGCGCAACCGCTTGAGCGCCCTGCTCCGCGACCGCAGACCACGCCGCTGGTAGAGGAGATTCCAACCGAGGACCTGGAGCCTCTGCCCCCGCCGGAACCGGTGGTGCCGGTGCAGGTGGCGCGGTTTGCCCTGGGCTTTGTGGGCGCTGATCCGCAGGCCGAGGAAGTGTGGTATGAGGCGATCAACGATCCCAACATGTCACCCAAGGCGCGGCAGGACTTGATTGAAGATCTCAACGAGGATGGGTTTCCCGACCCCAGGAACATCACCGAGGATGATCTGCCGCTGATCTACAACCGCATCGCGCTGATCGAGCAGGTTGCGCCGGATGCGATGGATGACGTAAACGCGGCCGCGTTCGCGGAGGCATACAAGGACCTCGTGAACATGCTGGCGCGTCTGGAGCAGGAGGCCCTGGCGCGCGAGCAAACCCAAGCCACCGGCGAAGATCTCCCGATTTCGCGGCGGCCCGGCCGGCGATAGCTCACAGGCTCCAGCCAGCGCGGAACTGGGGGCGGATGAACTGGTCGGCCTGCGGGATGTTGATGGCGCGCATGTTGGGGGCATCCCACTCGAGCTTCTTGCCGCAACGCAGGGCGACGTTGCCCAGCAGAAGCGACTCGGTGAGGACAGCGGCATAGCCGAAGTTGGAAAGGGGCGCACCAACGCCGCGGATGGCGGCCAGCCATTCCTTGTGATGGCTCTTGGCGCGGGGCAGGATTTGCGGCGGGGGCTTGTAGCCTTCGAATTCGCGGCGGGGGAGCAGGACGTAGAAGTCGTCATCCGCCTCGCCGCCGCCGTGCCAGGTGCGGGTGAAGAGCGTGCCCTTGGAGCCGACGATCAACGAGCCGTTGGTGGGGCGTTTCTCGCCCTGGAAGAGATCGGTGGGGGGCTTCTTGAGGCCGTCGTACCAGGTCAGTTTCACCGGCGGCTTGGCGCCGCGGGCGGGGAAGTTGATCTCGATGATGCACCACTTGGGGCCGGTCTCGTTGTTGACCCCTTGGGCGTCCTTGACCTCGACAGAGGTGGGCGGGCCCAGCTCCAGGGCCCAGAATGCGGTGTCGAAGTTGTGGATGCCCATGTCGCCGATGGCGCCGGTGCCAAAGTCCCAGAAGCCGCGCCAGGTGAAGGGGACGTAGGCCTTGTTGTAGGGGCGCTGCGGGGCGGGGCCGAGCCAGGTGTCCCAGTCGAGCGTGGCGGGGATGGCCTGCTCATCGGTGGGGCGGTCGATGCTCTGTTGCCACCAGGAGCCGGGGCGGTCGGACCAGACGTGGACTTCGGTGACATCGCCGATCGCTCCGGAGCGGATGACTTCCACGGCCTGCCGCGAGCCCTCGAAAGCGTGGCCTTGCGTGCCCATCTGGGTTTGGACTTTCATCTCAGCCGCGACCTTGGCCATCTGGCGGGCCTCATAGATCGTGCGGGTGAGGGGCTTCTCGCAGTAGACGTGCTTGCCGAGCTTCATGGCGTGGATGGAGACGATGGCGTGGTTGTGGTCGGGGGTGGCGACGATGACGGCCTCGAGGTTCTTCTCGGCCTCGAGCATCTTGCGCCAGTCCTTGTAGCGTTTGGCGTTGGGGAATTTCTTGAACGAGCCGGCCGCGCGCTCGTCATCGACATCGCAGAGGGCGATGAAGTTCTGGCCTTCGCAGCCGCTGATGTCCTCGGTCCCGCGGCCGCCCGCGCCGACGACGCCGATGTTGATCTTGTCGATGCGCGGGGAAATGCGGTCGGCGGCTTTTTCCTGGCCGAACGCGCTGGCCGCCAGTGCGCCGGCGGCCGCGGCGGCGGAGCCAACGATAAAGCGGCGACGTGAAATTTGATCTGATCCGAGGAGGTGTGATGGGAGCATGGAAGGTATATTAACTCATCCTTTGCCAGGGCACAGTGAGGGGGCGGATTTTTTGGAGGTGTTCGCGTGAGAATTCTTTCAATTGCCGCACTGATGATCGTCGCCTGTTGCAACTGCCTGGGTGCGCCGCTGCCGCGGAGCACGCCGGAAGAGCAGGGGGTTTCGCCGGCCGCGGTGGTGTCGTGCATTGCGGCACTCGACAAGATCGATTCGATGAACAGCTTCATGCTGGTGCGGCATGGGAAGGTGGTGGCCGAAGGGTGGTGGACGCCGTATGACGCGCAGTCGCCGCATGCGCTTTATTCGCTGAGCAAGAGCTTCACCTCGACGGCCGTGGGGATGGCAGTGGCGGAAGGGAAGATCAGCCCCAGCGATCCGGTGCTCAAGTTTTTTCCGGAGGATGCGCCGGAGAGTCCAAGCGCCAATCTGAAGGCGATGCGGATCAGCGATCTGCTGCGCATGTCCACGGGACAGCAGGCCGAGCCGGTGCGGACGGCGGGTGAGCCTTGGACCAAAACGTTTCTGGCGCAACCGGTGCCGTTCAAGCCGGGGACGCACTTTCTCTATAACACGTCGGCCACCTACATGGCTTCGGCGATCGTGCAGAAGGCCACGGGGATGACGGTGCTGGATTACCTTCGGCCGCGGTTGTTTGAGCCGCTGGGGATTGAGAACCCGACGTGGGAGGCCAGCCCGCAGGGAATCAGCGCGGGTGGTTATGGCCTGAGCGTTCGCACGGAAGATATTGCCAAGCTCGGACAGCTTTATCTGCAAAAGGGAAAGTGGCAGGGGAAACAGCTCGTTCCCGAAGCATGGGTGGCGGCGGCGACTTCGCTTCAAACCTCCAACGGGAGCAATCCCGCCAGCGACTGGGACCAGGGGTATGGGTATCAATTCTGGCGCTGCCGGAACGGGGCATATCGCGGTGATGGAGCGTTTGGGCAGTATTGCGTGGTGATGCCGAAGGAGGATGCGGTGCTGGCGATCACCAGCGGCGTGCGGAACATGCAGGCGGTGCTGGATGTGGTGTGGGAGACGCTGCTGCCGGGGATTCAGTCGCCCAATCCGCTGGCGGCCGACGAGGCGGTGCGGCAGGGGATGGAGAGCATGCTCAAGGGCCTGTCGGTGCGGCCGCAACAGGGTTCGGCCACGGCGGCGGCGGGGATCGTGGGGAGGCGGTTTGTGTTCCCGGCGAATGAACGGAAGCTGGAGGCGATGGCGCTGGATGTTGATGCGAAGGAGGGAGTCACCACGATCACGGCGCGTATCGACGGGAAGGATCAGCGGCTGGCGTGCGCGAGCGGTGGATGGCGCAAGGGGCGCGGCGGCTGGGGAAGATTGGCGGAGCAGCCGATGGCCGCGAGTGGTGCGTGGACGGCGCAGGATAGCTACGTGGCCAAGGTCTGCTTCTATGAAACGCCCTACATCATGACGGTGACACTCAAGTTCGCCGGAGATGAAGTGCGGGTGAATTCGGAAATGAATGTTGGCTTTGGTCCGACGAAGGAGGCGCAACTGGTGGGGAAGGCACAGTAGAGAAGACGCATGAAATATTTTTGGCTTGCGCTGGTGGCGATGAGTGTTGTGGGATGCGCGCAGAAGGTGCGGCAGGGGGAGAAGGCGAATGTGGTTTTTATCCTGGCGGATGATCTGGGTTATGCGGATGTGGGTTGCTATGGGGCCGCTGATATCAAGACGCCCAACATCGATCGATTGAGGCGCGAGGGGGTGAAGCTCACGGATTTTTATTCGAATGGGCCGGTTTGCACGCCGACGCGGTGTGGGTTGATGACGGGAAGGTATCAGCAGAGGATCGGCGGTTTGGAATGGGCGATTCATCCGGGGGTGAGGAAGATGGGGTTGCCGGATCGGGAGAAGACGATCGCGGACATGTTGAAAGATGCTGGATATGCCACGGCGATGAGCGGGAAATGGCATCTGGGATATGACAAGAAATTTCGGCCGATGCAGCATGGGTTTGAGCGATATTTTGGGCTCTTGAGCGGGAATCATGATTATTTCACGCATCGGGAAAATAATGGTCAGGCGGATTTGTGGCTGGGGGATCTGCCGGTGGAGATGGAGGGATATTCGACGCATCTGATTACGCAGCATACGGTGAAGTTCATGGAGGAGATGAAGGAGCGGCCGTTTTTTTTGTATGTGGCGTACAACGCGCCGCATTTTCCGTATGAGGGGCCGAATGATCGCGGGATGAAGTTTGAGAAGGCGGGGGATTGGTCGGGGAAGGGGTCGCGGAAAATTTATGCGGAGATGGTGGAGGAGATGGATAAGGGGATTGGGGAAATTCTGGGCGCGCTGGACCGCGGAGGGTTGGCGGAAAACACGCTGGTGGTGTTTGCGAGTGATAATGGGGGGATTACTTATTCGAACAATGGGCCGCTGGCGAAGAAGAAGGGGGATTTGTGGGAGGGAGGGATTCGGGTGCCGTGCGTGGCGCGATTGCCGGGGATTATTGCGGCGGGGAGTGAGACGAAGCAGGTGGGGATCACGATGGATTGGACGGCGACGATTGCGGGGATGGCGGGAGTTTTGCCGGCGAAGGATCGGGGGTTTGATGGGATGGATTTGATGCCGGTATTGACGGGGCGGGAAGCAGAGAAGCCGCGGACTCTGTTTTGGAGGAGGGTGGATCCGAAGGAGACCAAGACGCATCGGGCGGTGCGGGATGGGAATTGGAAATTTATTGAGACGGTCGAGAACGGGCAGGAGTTTTTGTATGACCTGGGCGCCGATATTGGGGAGAAGAAGAACCTGGCGATGGCGATGCCGGAGAGATGTGCTGCGATGAAAAAAATGATTCAGGGATGGGAGAAGGAGATCAGTCCGCCGCTTTATCCGCAGTCGGGGAGGCAGGTGGAGTGATTATTTTTTCATGAGCCAGACTTCGGCGACGTTGATGGAGCGGCCGTTGCCGCCGCGGCCGGTTTCGGGGAGGAAGGTGAGGGTGAGGTCGCCGGAGTTGGTGGCCGATGGCGGGAGGTCGAATTCGAGGGGCTGGGCTTGCTTATTCATGGGTGGATGGATTTCAAATTTGTCGTTGGCCAACAGGCGGATTTGGGAATTGTCGGAGGAATGGCCGTAAATCAGCCGGAGGCGATAGGCGGCGGCTTTGTCGAGGTCGGTGTAGCGCATTTGCAGCGGGGCGTCGAAGAGTTGGCCGGCGGTGGTCCACCAGGAGAAGGGGAGGGGGGCGACGATGGAAAAACGGTCTTCGAGGCGACTCATTGAAGACTGGTAGAAGGCGGGGTCGGTGTCGGGACCTAGGCCGCGGACCAGATGGGTTTGTTGGGTGGGGTCGCCCAGGTCGTCGTAGAAGCCATGGGGGCCGGGGCTTTTCCAGTTGAGGATTTCATTGATGACCTTCATGCGGTCGCCGTCATCCTGGAGAGTGTGGATGATGCCGAAGCGCTGCTTGAGCCAGAGGCGGTTGTTGAGGGGTGTGTCGATGGTGTCGAGGTTGGTGCCGCGGCCGGACATGCCGCCATATTTTTCGACGGAGAGCTGCATGCGGATGGATTGGAAGAGGGCTTCGGCGAGTTCGAAGACGCGGGCGCGGAGTTCGGGGGCGGGGTGTTCTTTGGTTGCGCGGTCGAGGACGGGCTCAGCGCGATCGACGGCGGCGACTGCGCCAATCTGGGCGGCTTGGCGGAGGAGATCGAGGGCTTCATCTTCGAGACGTTTTTCGAAGTTGAGGCGCTTGTAGAGATAGGCGTCGTAGTAGGCGCGATAAAGAGCCTGCTGGAAGCGCCAGTTGAGTTTCATCTGGGGTGAGGCGGCTTTTTCCATGATCTGGAATTGTTTGAGCGTGGCTTCGACGTTCTGGTTGGTTTCCAGGGGGCCGATCCAATCTTTCTCCAGGCCGAGGAGTCCTTGTGCGAAATGGTCGGCCTGCTCGGGGGAGATGAAGTAGCGGGCGTAG
>DASYUA010000102.1:0-3966 GCA_036001665.1 Tepidisphaeraceae bacterium | reverse complement strand
CCCCCTTTCCACGCCCCCTGTTGAATCCTCTTCGGCATTCGTTATTGGTCATTGCGTCATTGGTCATTACGCTCGTCGATGTCACATGCTCAGACTTCTCAAGCTTTTCTTCTATGCTTGGTCCTCCCCCACCTCCCTCCTCGGCCTCTTCTTCCTCCATCCCACCCTCCTCACCGGCGGCCGCGCCCGAGTCCACAGCGGCGTCCTCGAAATCCACGGCGGCCTAACCTCCTTCTTCCTCACTCACTGCACGCTCCTCCCCGGCGGCGCTTCTGCCATGACCCTCGGCCACGTCGTCCTCGGCCGCGACCAATCCTCCCTCGACCGCACCCGCCCCCACGAGCGCATCCACGTCTCCCAGTGCGAGACCTGGGGCCCATTCTTCCTCCCCGCCTACGCCATCGCCAGCCTCATCGCCCTCCTCCGCCGCCAGGATCCCTACCTCGACAACCAATTCGAGCGCGACGCGCGCAACCGTGCCACAAACATCCCGCCCCTGTCCTGATTCGCTCCGGGAACAACAATGTAGGGTGGGGCTCGCCCCACCGCATTCTTCCCTCTGTGAGGGCCAGGGTGATCTCTCTTACTCAGACTACTTAAAGTGGCACGGGCGCCTCGCCCGTGGTTCCAGAAATGCCTTACCTTCTCCGCCGCTCAATCGGGACAAATACCATTGCCCTCGTCCCCCGCCGCCTACTCGTCCACTTCCAACCCGCAATCAAAACCATCAACCCCACTCCACCCCAAACCGCCGCCGGAACCGGCACCGCCACCGCCCGCGTCCCCGAAAATGCCCCCGTCGCATCCGCGCTGAACGCATCCAAAAATCCATTCGTCGTTGATGCCGTCGCCGGCGTCGCGATCAACGAAAACGAAATGCTCGCCGGCGTCGGCTGCACATACGCGCCGATCACCCCGCCCGTGTACGAAATCGTCGCGCTCAGAATCGCCCCCTGCTCGTTGAATGGCGAGCGCTGTATGAACGCGTCCGTCGCGCTGGCCGACAGCAGCAGCGTCCCATCCGTCGCCTTCAATTGAAAAATTCCGTTGCTCAGCGGCTGATTGATCATTCCCCCAAACAAAAAGCTCGGCGCTGACGCCACAAACCCGCTCAGACTCAAAGTCACATCGTAAAAATTCGTCCCGCCACCGGAGAACTCTTTGCCGGCAATCGCATCCGGAATCTCAAACGGCGTGCTCACCAGCAACCCGCCTGCCGTCTGCGAAGCAACCGGCAGTGCCCCATCTCCATTCCCCAGACTTCCCGGCCCGGCCATCAATTGTCCCGCCGCGCCACCGGTGTAAACAAACTCCGGATTCCCCGCCGAAACCGGCGTCGGCTGAAAGTTCAACACCGTCTCCGCCCGCGCTACATTCGTCAAAACGAGCGCACACAGGCCCAGAGCGGCCATCCACCGAAATCTCATTGGCAGCATTTTGTCCCTTCCGTCGGCCCCGTCCGCGAGCCCTCGCTCGCCCTCCGCGGAGCCGTTCGTCCCTTCCAAAACAAGTCGCACGACCCGCCGCGACAACATCCGCCGCGGTCGCCGACTTTTCCAACCCGAACATATCCCACCCCCCACCCACGGGCAACAAATAACCGGCTCAACCTGCTCCCACCCCCGGTCCCATTGGCAATATGCGCAACCTGTGACGGCCAAGGAGCCCGTTGATCATTCCCGCACCACGCCGGCCTGGAAAGACTCTACCGACGCATCCCCTTCTCGGTTCCCGCCTCATAGTGGTCGTACGCCGTGATCAGCCCCTTCAACACCTCCGCCGTCGTCTCAAACAGCGCCTGCGCCTTCGGTTCGTTGATCTTCTCCACATCCTCGCGGCAATGCTTGGCCGCCTCATCCAGCATTCCCTTGATGTTTGCCGTGTGATGCCGCGGATCGCTTTCGGGAAAATCCTTATTGGTGCTTGCCATGACGGGTCTCCTGATTCGTTGGTCAAACCTTCGGTGTGAACTGAGCGAGATCGTAAATCCCCAATGCCTTCTCGATGCCCGCGACGCGATCCACCATCTTCTCAAACCCTTCTTCTCCGAAGAGATCGTGCTCCTTCTTCTCAAAATCCTCTCCCAGCGCATCATATTCGCTCTTGCTGACGATCTTCCGCAACGCCGGAAAGAGCACCGTATCCTCCCTTGCCTCATGGGGGCCGTACATTCGGATGAACTGCGCCATCGAGTCCCGCAGCTTGCTCCTGTTACCTCCATCGCCATCTCCATCGCGAATCGATTTAAGATTGGCCAGCCGCATTGTGATGTCCGTCAGCTTCCTTCCCCCCTGGTGCTGGCCGCGCAGCACTTCCACAAGATCCAACAGGGTGTTGGCCCTCTTGAATCGTGGAAAGAGAAAATCCTCTTCCAGTTTTTCGTGATAATCCTCCACAAAGCCGCGCACCATCTTCGCGGCTTCCAGGATCGGCTCGGGCGGCAGCTCCTCCTTGCCATCCAGCCGCCGGATCCCTTCCCCATACACCAGCAGAATGCGCTTAAGCACCCCGTGCTCGCGCATGAGGTCCTCTGCCGGCGAAACCTCCTCTTCCTGCTTCTCTTTCCCCTTTTCATCACCGACTGCTCGGGCCTGTCCACCAGCCAGCACCAACCCCGCACCGCTGGCCGCCGCTATAGTGAAAAAATCCCGCCGGGTCTTGGCCTGATGCATGATTACCTCCCATATCCAGCGACACTAGACCGCCCCCGCGGTTCCCGTCAATGTGCAATCACCCAGTGAAAACCTTCCCGTGGCGGCAACATCTATTCCGCTTCGATCCCCCTTCGCTGGAATATATTTGACTCCCCCCTCTCCCCGCTTTAACTTCACTAAATCGTTCCAGCCATTTTGAGCCCGCAACCAGATCGACATCAGGAGGACCCATGCGGCTTCACCCTTCCCGCGGCGTCATCGCCTGCCTGATCCTTCTCCCACCCCTCGCCTACCTCGCCCGCGCTGACTCTCTCCTCTTCGTCAACGGTGGCAACGGCCTCCTCTCTCGCGCCAACCTCGACGGCTCCAACTTGCAAAACTTCTCCGAGCTCAACCCCATTCCCCTCTACCACCAGGGCGGCATCTCCCTCCACGAAAACAAGCTCTATTGGGGCGCCCCCGGCAACTATTTCTCCACAAACCTCGACGGTTCCAACCAGCAACCCCTCTCCACCGTCCCAGACCCCGTTCGCATCAAGCTTCTCGGCGGTGTGCTCGACTCCGCCGGCAATGCCTACTTCTCCTACGACGACACCCTCGGCGGCGCATCCGTTATCCAGCGCTTCGCACCCGGCGATTCCGATCCCAACGCCACCATCTACACCTCCACCCGCTTCTCCCCAAAACCCGGCCTCGCCATCGATCTCCTCCACTCCAAAATCTACTGGGCCGGCGGCTGGAACCAGCTCGATGCCGGGCTTCTCCAGCGCTCGAACCTCGACGGCTCCAACATCGAAACCCTCTACACCGGCCAGGAACTCCACTTTGAAGACTACCCCATCGACCTCGAAATCGACCCCCTCAACAACATGATCTATTGGACCGGCAACATGTCCTGGATCGCCCGCGCCCCGCTCGACGGCTCGACACCCCCCCAAATCCTCCTCACCGCCGCCCCCATCGAGTCCCTCGCCCTCGAGCTCTCCGTCCCCGAGCCCACCACCCTCACCCTTCTCCTCCCCATCGCCCTGCTCCTCCTCCGCCGCCGCCACCGCGCCAATCATCTTTAACCGATCGAATCCGCGGCGTGCCCGATCTCTTCTCGTTCGGCGTGCTCCTCCTCCGGCTCAACCGCCATCTCCGCAGGTCCGCCCGCGCCCGACGTTGCCGCCTCTACCTTCCTCCACCTCTTCTTCCCATGCAACTGCTCCCTCACAATCCGATCATAATCCAGCCCCGCCCTCTTCACCGCCGCAATATACGCCTCAAAATAATACCTCGCCGCAAAAAACAGCGACGAGTGCTTCTCCTT
>DASYUA010000101.1:0-4569 GCA_036001665.1 Tepidisphaeraceae bacterium | reverse complement strand
AGGTGGGGGGGAGGGATGGAGATACGGGGGGGCGAAATGGCCATCCAACGGGCGGGCGAAGGGGGAAAAACCGGTGGGTTGCCGGGGGGATTCGTCGCAGAATTGCATGATTGGCGGTTTATGGGACGGATTGGTGCCGATTAACGAAGGGGTCGGGCATCGAGGGACTTGTCGTTAGAGTCGAGGATGTGGATTTCGTGGACGCCGCCTTTGCGGCCGCTGCGATAGGTCCAGACGACTTCCTTTTTGGGCGTGACTTCCAAGACTTTCACATCGGTTTCGGCGGCCGCGCCGTAGCTGGCGATGACGGTGTTGCCATTGGGGAGGCGCTGAGCGCCGCAGGGGTCGTGCAGCAGGGCGCTGGGGAGGTCGGAATTGGTGAGCTGCCAGACGATCTTTCCATCCTTGTCCACCTCGATCACCATGTCGCCGTGGGTGCAGTTGATGAGGGTGTGGCCGGTTTCGAGGCGAATGGCGGTGAAGGGCCAACTGTCCTTGGGTTGGTCGGGTGTATGCGCCTCCCAGACGACTTTTCCCTGAGGGGTGTATTCGCGGACGGTTTTGTCGAGGAGATGGGGGACGAGGTAGTTTCCATTCTCCAGCTTGCGGGCCATGCGGGTTTGCATGTGAAGGTTTTGAGTCTGGCATTGAAGGGGGAATTCGACGAGCACCTTTCCCGCACGATCGATTTCCAGCAGCCGAGGCTTTGGCCCGGATTCGGTGAGGAGAATACGGCCGGCCGGAAGGGGCTGGACGGTGTCGACTTCGCTTTGGGATCCTTTGAACGCGAAGAGGAGCTTGCCATCCTTGTCGATCTCGACGATGGCGCCGCTTGGATAGTCCTTTGATTTGGAGGCGGCCAGAAGGACGTTGCCGCCGGGCAAGACCCAGCCATCGCGCGAGCCGCCGGGGTAGCGCCAGGTGATTTTGCCGTCGCCGGACATGATGTAGGTCTCGCCGCCGGTTGCGAGGAAGGAGTGGGTGATACCGGATGACGATTCCTGCCCCGGAGCGTTCTCGGCAGCATGGCCAAGGCGAATGAGGCTGGCCAGCGCTATTAAGCAGGTCGCGCACGCCCTAAAATGATCAGTCATGACTTCCTTCCCTTCGAGATCGAGACCCGGCAACCATTTGGCACATCAAATCAACTTATTGAGCCTACACATTGGTGCCTGACCGTTGCACAATATACCGCGGGCTGCCGGGCGTGGCCCGAATATCGACGATGGCGAAAAAGACCAAGCACCAACATCTTTCAAAGGCGGAACTGATTCGTCGGCTGGAGGCGCTGGAAGAAGCGTCGAAGGTGGATCATGAGCTCCAGACGGTGCTGCACGATCTTCACGTTCATCAGGAAGAAGTGCGGGCCCAGAACGAGCAGTTATTGGAGGTCAAGCGCACCCTGGAGCAGTCGCGCGACCGCTATGCCGACCTTTATGACTTTGCGCCCATCGCCTATATCACGCTCGACGCCGAAGGGCTGGTGCAGGAGATCAACCTGACGGGTTCAACGCTGTTGGGCAACGAGCGGTCGCGGATCATCGGTTCACCCTTTATTCTCTACGTCCAGGATCAGGACCGCACGCTGTTCCTGGATCACATGCGGCGCTGCCGCAACGGTGAGGGGAGTTCCAGCGACGGCGTTCGCGGCGAGATGCGGCTGATTTCACGCAAGGGCCGGCTTTTCCCCGCGCACCTTCTCTCGCGCGCTTCAGCGCCGATCGGGGGCGGGCCGACGGCGTATCGCACTGCGGTCACGGACCTGACGGAATTCAAGATAACCGAAGAGGAGAAGCGGCAACTGGTCATGCGGGAGCAGTCGGCCCGGGCGGCCGCGGAGGCCAAGGATGAATTCCTGGCGGTGGTCTCGCACGAGCTGCGCACGCCGCTGACGGCGATCCTGCTTTGGGCCAAGCTGCTGCGGGCCGGCCACGTGCCGCCGGATCAACAGAAAGTGGCGCTTGGGGCGATCGAGCACAGCGCGGTGGCCCAGCAGCAACTGATCGAGGACCTGCTGGACATCTCGCGGCTGGTTTCGGGGCGGCTGCGGCTGGAAATTCGCGAGACGGATATCGTGCCTGTGATTCAGGGCGCGATAGACACGGTGCGTCCGGCGGCGGAGTTGAAGCGGGTACACCTGGAGGCAACTCTGAACCCGCAGATCGGGCGGGTGCGCGTCGATCCGGATCGATTGCGGCAGGTGGTGTGGAACCTGGTACACAATGCCGTCAAATTCACTCCCGCGGGAGGGCAGGTGAATGTTTACCTCCAGCGGAGAGGCGACATGTTGAGCATCGAAGTGAAGGACACCGGGCAGGGAATTCCGCGCCATTTCCTGCCGCACGTCTTCGAGCGATTTCGCCAGGCGGATGTGAGCCCAACCCGCACCTCAGGGGGCCTGGGGCTGGGGCTGGCCATCAGCCGCCAGCTTGTCGAGCTGCATGGCGGAAGGATTCAGGCCGAAAGCCGGGGCCAGGGGAAGGGTGCGACGTTTTCGGTGGAGCTGCCCGTAGCGCAATGGAATCACAAGTCCATCGAGCCTTCAGAAGATGAAGCGCGGGCCGCGGCCGAGAAATTCGTCGCGACACCGGTGCTGGAAAACGTGTGCGTGCTGCTGGTGGAGGATGATGCTCACACGCGCGGCGTGATCCAGTGGCTGCTGGAGCAGTGCAGCGCGACGGTTACCGCCGTTGATTCCGCGGACGCCGCGATAGGCGAATTCGAGCAAACACTCGGCGCGCCTGGGGCAAATCCGCCGCGGCGCTTCGACCTGCTGATCAGCGACATCGCCATGCCGCATCAGGATGGTTATGACCTGATCCGAAAAGTGCGGGCGCTTGAGAAATCGCACGCAGCGCGCACTGCTTTACCGGCGATGGCATTGACGGCCTACGTGCGCGAAAAGCACCGCGCCGAGGCGCTGGCCGCGGGGTATCAGGATCACATTGCCAAACCGATTGATCCGGGAACGGTGATTTCTTCTGCTTTGCGATTGGTGGGACGATCGGAAACGGCAGGATTGAAGGCGGCGGAAGCTAACGCGCCGGCATCTCCACTGAAGTGACCCCTTCCCTGATGGCGTACTTGGTCAATTCGGCGACGCTGAAGAGGCCCAGTTTGCTCATCATGGTGCGACGGTGCGTCTCCACTGTTTTGATGCTCACGCCCAGGACGCCGGCGATTTCTTTCATTGCTTTCCCCTCGGCCAGAAGCTGGAGGATCTCGCGCTCGCGCGGCGAGAGCCTGTGCGAGTTGGACGCGGAGCTTTCGCCGGGGCTCGCAGCGCCGCGGGCCTTGCCGACGTTGGCCAGAGTGGGGCTGAGATAAATCTTTCCGGCCATGACCGCGGAGAGTGCCTCGACGAGCTCCGGGAACGCTGCATATTTGACGACGTAACCGGATGCCCCGGCGGAGAGCATCTGCTCGGCAAAATGCTCATCGGAATGCGCGGAGAGGGCGATGACTTTGGGGGTTTTTCCGTTTGCGGCGCCGGTGATTTGCCGCGTGGCGTCGATGCCGTTGAGGTCGGGCATGCTGACATCCATCACCACGATGTCAGGTGAATGTTCCGCGGCCAGCCGGACGGCGGAGCGGCCGTCGCCGGTTTCGGCCACAACTTCCACGTCCGGCTGCGAATCCAGAAGGACCCGCAGACCCTGGCGAAACATTTGATGGTCATCGGCGACCAAGACTCGCATGCGCTCTCCGGGTTTTCAGAAGCGATTCTACCACATTTTCCCGGACGTGGCAGCGAACAAACAAAAACGGCTCACCGTCTTCTCATGACCGTGAGCCGTCGTGGGGAAGCGGGTGAAGGGGGTCGAACCCTCGACATTCACGTTGGCAACGTGACGCTCTACCACTGAGCTACACCCGCGGGATTTTCAGCAGCAATGATATCTTGTATGGGGGCTGCATTCAAGCAAAGGAAGGCTATCGGACTCAGCGATATGGCTCTCATAAACCCGCCAATCGTCCTTTAAGCGAATGCCTTCCGCAGCAACTGCAAACTCTTTGGGATGGCGGTGTGGGGGTCTTCTTTGCCTTCGAATTCGAGGGAAATGTAGCCCTGATAGTCGGCATCTTTGAGGATTTTGGCGATTCGGGGATAGTCCAGGTCGAGGGAGTACCACAGGCCGCCGCCGAAATAGGTCTTGGCTTGGACCAGGGCGGTTTTGGGAGCGCATTTGACGAGTTTGTCGTAGGGATCTTCGAGGAAGTTGCCGGTATCGAGGGTGATTTTGAGCCAGGGGGAATTGAGGGAATCGACGATGCGAAGGAGGCCTTCGGGGGTTCGGCCGAGGCCCCAGTGGTTTTCGAAGCCCATGGTGACTCCGAGTTTTTCGGCGGTGGGGAGGATTTTTTCATAGCACTCCTGGACCCACTTGAAGCCGTCTTCGTCGGTGTAGCCTTTGACGGGTTCCTCCTGGCCGCGATGGGCCATGAGGTCGTCGAAATCCTTTCGGGTGTTCCAGTTGCCGGACTGGACGCGCATGGTGGGGATGCCCATGGCGTAGGCGAGCTCGAGGAGATGGATGGTGAGGTCGATGTTTTTCTGTCGCTTGTCGG
>DASYUA010000100.1:0-7179 GCA_036001665.1 Tepidisphaeraceae bacterium | reverse complement strand
CGGCCGGGGCGTTTCGGAGCGTGCGGGTGTACGCGGCGGATTTGAACGCGGCGAAGGCGTCGCTGTATGGGGCGATTCGCAATGCCAATGCGGCGGGGGCGGCCGATCCGCTGGATGGGATCATTGATTCGGGATTGCACGCCGGCGCGGGGATTGGGATCGCGGCGATCGGGGACCATATTCTGATTCGGCCGACGAAGAAGGGGGATTTGAACCTGGATGGGCAGGTGACGATTTCGGACTTCATCGATCTGGCGTCCAACTTCAACGCGAGCGGCAAGACCTGGCAGGAAGGTGATTTGAACTACGACGGTTCGGTCACCATCTCCGATTTCATCGATTTGGCGTCGAATTTCAACAGCAGTTATGCGGGGACGGTTGGTGCGATCAGCGCATCGGATCAACTGACGCTGGCGAGTTTTGCATCGAGCATTGGAGCTGATCCGTCGATTATTGGGTCGGCGGTGCCGGAGCCGGCTGCACTGAGTTTGTTGGCGGTTGGGGCGTTGGGGTTGATGCGGAGGCGAAGGCGGGCGTGAGGAGTCGATAGCAAGTTTCTGGAGAGTGAAGAGAGCGCCTGGCAGAGATGCCGGGCGTTCTTTTTTTTGTGCGGCGAGGCGGGGGGAAGATTGACTATAATGCCGGTGAGCCGGCGGCGAGAGAGGGTTGGGGTCGGGCCGCGGGAAACTGGAATGATGCAGATGATGAGCAAGAGATTGAGGATGAGGCCGCGCACGTGGTGGGTTTTGGCGGGCGCGGTTTTGGGATGGGCGGGGAGGGGGATGGCGCAGACGATTCCGTCGGCGATTGATAGCGTGACGGTGACGCCGCTGGCGGGGAGCTATTACACGACGAACGTGACGGTGCCGGTGGAGGATAATTATCTGCCGAATGTGGTATGGCGGGAGAATGGGGGGGCGTCTTATCAGGCGCTGAAGGTACAGGCGGTGGCAGCGCGAGGATATCTTTATTACAAGCTGTCGCAGACGCCCAATGGGGGGAAGGCGACGAGCATACGGGATGGGACAGCGGACCAGGTTTATTCGAAGTCGCCGACAGCGCCGTTTACGCGGGCGACGGCGACGAGCACGCAGATGAATTACTTGCGGGCGGCGGATGAGAGCGAGGGGGAGATTTTGATCACCAGCGCGGGGGAGCCGGTTTGCATGTTTTATGTGGCGGCGGGGAGGCCGGATACATCGACGGATGCGAGCACGATCTGGCCGATGGGGGCAGCGTTGGGGAAGTGGGAGACGGGGGACCAGGACCCGACGGGTACGGAACACTGGGTGACGTACAACCGGGGATTGACGGGGGCGTCGGTGCAGCCGACGCCGCTGGGATCGTTGACGAATCCAGTGAACCGGGGGGCGATGAGCCAGAATGGGTCGAGTTTTCTGGGGGCGGGGAGGACCAGCGCGACGAATCCGGAGCGGAATTTCGCGGCGTGGGATTACGTGGACATCATCAAGTATTACTACGGGCAGGACACCCAATTGGCGCTGGCGAAGGCGCCGGCGAGCGGGGAGATGCCGGCGTTTGTGAAGCAGATCGCGTCGTTTGATTATGACGAGGGGTATCTGCGGAATCGGATGGATTATTCGACGACGAATTCGGCGAATATTCTGTATGGGAGCAGCTCGCACGTGAGGGATTTGGTGGGGCCGCAGTCGGGGGCGGGGTCGCAGAGGATTGTTTTGGATATCGATGCGGCCGCGGCGAGCGGAAATTTTACGTATCGGCACATGTCGGGGATGGTGATGGGGACGGAGGCGAATCCGACGATCAATGATGGGCTGATTGGCACGAAGAGCGCGAACCTGCTGATTGAGAACCGGGGGTCGGTTGGATTTTGGATCAAGACGACGGCGGGGAATGTGACCGCGCGGCCGCTGCTGGATGATGGGGCGGCGAGCACGGAGCAGGGGGTGGCGCGGAACATCGTGGGTGATGGGCAGTGGCACAAGTATGAGTGGTATTTGACGGATAATCCGGAGTGGACGAGTTTTGCGGGGGGGAACAATGCGATTTCGGGGAACTGGACGCTGGATTCGATTTTGTTCACGGGGGCGGGGAACACAACGTTGAATCTGGACACGGTTTTTTATGATGCGAGCACGACGCCGCCGGTGAATCAGTGGGTTTTTGATGGGAACGGGACGTGGGGGGTGGCGGGGAACTGGGTGAATGCGGTTCCGGACAACGTGGGGGCGGTGGCGAATTTTCTGGGGAAGACGAGCGGGAGGCGGGTGGTGACGATCGCGTCGCCGGTGTCGGTGGGGACGATCAATTTCAATCAGCCGCTGGGGTATGAGGTGTTTAATAATTCGGTGACGTTTCTGGGGCTGACGCTGGATGTGAGCAATGGATCGGCCGCGATCAATGTGCAATCAAGCGGGACACAGACGATTTCGAGCGGGTTGAATATTCGGGACAATGCGACGATTGCTGTGGTGGGCGGGGGGACGCTGGTGTTGAGTGGGGTGTTGAATATCGGGGCGGTGGGAGTGGGGAAGATAGTGACGAAAACGGGCGGGGGCATTTTGACGATCAATGGGGCGCAGTTGCATCAGCCGGGGACGGTGATTGTGGCGAGTGGCGGGGTTACAAATATCAATTCGAATTGTGGGGTGAATGCAGCGCTGAGCGTTATCGGGAGCGGCAGCAGCGTGGTGCTGGGGGCGGATCAGGATTTGAGGGATTTGAATGTGGCGTTTGGAGACGGCGGGGTGCAGACGCTGGATTTGAAGAGTGGATCGGGGGCGGGGGTGTTTCGGAGTGTGAGGGTGTTTGCGGGGGATTTAGCGGGGGTGAAAAACTCGCTGTATGCGGCGGTGGCGAATGCGATCAGCAATCCGGGGGATGGGATTGTGGATTCGAGCATCACTTCGCATCCGGGGTCGGCGATTGGGGTGGCGGTGGTGGGTGATCACGTGCTGGTGCGGCCGACGAGGATGGGGGATTTGAATCTGGATGGGTCGGTCACGATCAGCGATTTCATCGATCTGGCGTCGAACTTCAATGGGGTGGGGACGTGGCAGGAGGGGGATTTGAATTACGATGGAAGCGTGACGATTTCGGATTTCATTGATTTGGCGGCGAATTTTAATAGCAGCTATGCCGGAGAGGTTTGGCCTATCGGTGGGGAGGATCGGGCGGCGCTGGAGGGGTTTGCGGCGGCGAATGTGCCGGAGCCGGGGGTGATTTTGAGTGTCATGGGGGTAGGGTTGATGTTGAAGAGAAAGACACGGGCGAGACGCCCGTGCCACGATTGAGAGAGGACACGGGCAAGATGCCCGTGTTACGCGAAGAGGTCCATGATGGGTTTGCCCTGGCCGTCACGGGTGACGTAGAAGGGGCGTTGTTCGATTTCGTAGGCGTGGCGGGGGGAGATGCCCAGGGCGTGATAAATCGTGGCGTGGAGGTTTTCGATGATGACGGGGGTTTTGATGGATTTGCAGGGGCGCTCGTCGGCGGTTTGGCCGTAGACGTAGCCGCGCTTGATGCCGCCACCGAAGAGGAGGACGGAGCCGGCGTCTGTGAAGTGGCGGTGCATGCCGTAGAAGCGCTCGTCTTCGATCTTGTCGGGGACTTTGGCCTGGTCGCGGAGGCGGGCGGTGTCTTTGCCTTCGATCATCATGTCGCGGGAGAATTCGCTGGCGAGGACGATGAGGGTGCGGTCGAGGAGGCCGCGGGCTTCGAGGTCGAGGACCAATTGGGCGACGGGGGCGTCGATGGTGGCTTTGGAGGCGGTGATGCGGCGGTGGCCGTTTTCGTGGGTGTCCCAATTGAGGAAGGGGATGTATTCGGTGGTGACTTCGATGAAGCGAGCGCCGGCTTCGGTAAGTCGGCGGGCGAGGAGGCAGCCGAGGCCGAATCGGCCGACGGTTTGGGCTTCGTAGGTGCCTTCGCGGGAGAGGCGGGCGCTGGACATTTTGCTGACGTCGAAGTCGGCGGGGACGTATTTGGCCAGAGAGTCCTTGGGTTCGAGGGAGAGGTCGAAGGCTTTGGCGGCGGGAGAGGAGAGGAGGCGGTGGGCGTTGTCGATGGCGTTGATCAGGGATTCTTTTTGATAGGCGCTGCCGTGCTGGCCGATGGGAGACGCTTCGAGGAGGCGCTTGTAGTGGTTGTTGCGGGCTTCGAAGCGCGCGGGGGTGGTGCCGGGGGGTGGGCGGACGGCGTCGATGGCCTGCTGGGGGAAGGGGAGGTTGAATGGACCGTATTCACTGCCGAGGAAGCCGGCGGTGGTGAAGGCTTTGAGCTCCTCGCCTTCGCCGACGTCGAAGCGCTGGCCGATGTTGATGAAGGCGGGGATGGCGGGGTTGAGGGGGCCGAGGGTGCGGGCGATGACGGAGCCGATGTGGGGGGCGGCGACGGATTGGGGCGGGACGTAGCCTGTGTGCCAGTGGAATTGGTGGCGGGAATGCAAAATGAAGCCGAGGTCGGCGGCGGTGTAAGTGCGGATAAGGGTGCCGCGATCCATCACGGAGGCGAGGCGTTCGAGGCCCTGGGAGAATTTGATGTTGTCGACTTTGGTATCGATGGAGGGGAAGGTGGAGAGGACGGATTTGGGGTCCATGCCTTTTTCGTAGGGAGCATAGCGCTTGGGGTCGAAGGTTTCGGTGTGGGACATTCCGCCGGCCATCCAGAGGATGATGACGGTGTCGGCGGTGGGGGCGATTTTGGGGAGGTATTTGGCGTCGGGGTCTTTGGCCCAGAGTTTGGGGGCGCCGGCTGCGAGGGCGGCGAGGGTGGCGGCGGAGGCGGATTTGAGGAAGTTGCGACGGGAGGGGTTTGTGGTGTTCATAATGGTTCCGGGTTTGGCTGGGAACGAACATCGAACATCGAACACTGAACATCGAACATCGAAGTGGCTCCTTGCATCAGGTCAGTTGATCAGTTGGAATTCTGGGAGCATGGAGATGGCCCAGAGGAAGTCGGCGATGTTTTCGGGTTTGGGTTTTTCGCCGAACATTTCCAGGGCGACTTGTTTTTCGGTTTCGGTGGGTTTGCGGGAGAGGGAGTGCTGGTAGATGTCGTCGATGAAGGCGGAGGGGTCTTTGGTGGCGAGGGGGAGGAGGTGTTGGGAGACCTGCTTGAGGCGGTTGTCGAGGGCGACGCCGTTGGTGAGCTCGAGGGCTTGAATGGTGGTGGCGGAGGTGAGGCGGGTGGTGATGACCTGCTCGCGGTTGGGGCGGTCGAGGGCGAGCATGAGTGGATCAGCGCCCTGGAGGGAGGCGCGGAGGTGGCCGGGCTGGGCGGCGGTGGCGGCGGCGGGTTTGAGAGTGGGGCCGAGGTCGATGGCTTCGTTGGAAAAGTCGATGCGGCGGATTGGGGGGAGGGCAGGGCCTTCGTCGATGGGGGTTAGCTCGGCGGGGAGCTTGACGGCGGGGAACCAGTCTTTGGGCTCGATGGTGCGCTTGGGCCAGCCATCCTCGGGGGCGCGGCGGACGCGCCAGGATTCGTCGGAGACGAGTTCGATGGGGGGAGAGTTGGCGGTGGTGGCGCGGAGGTAGAAGCCGACGCCGCTGACGGTGTTGATGTGGTTGCGGGAGTTAAGGAATTTATCGACTTCCTCTTCGGTGAGGCCGATTTTTTCGCTGTGGGAAGAGACGTCGATGGCGAAGATGTTGCGGCCGGCGATGAGCTGGGGCTTGACGTCGAAGACGGCGACGCGGCCGAAGCGGTTGCCGTCGGAGAGGATGCGGCCGGCCTGCTTGCCGTTGACGAGGAGGCTGAAGCCCTGGCTGGCGGCGACGGCGGCGTAGGCTTCGCTGGGAACTTTTTCGAGCTCGATGGATTTGAGGAAGACGACTTTGTGGCGGTCCCAGGGTTTGAGGGCATTTTTGGGTTCATCGGGTTTTTTGGTGTCGTCGGGTTTTTTGTCCGGCACAGCCGGACCTACGGGAGGGGGCGAAGTTTTTGGCTCTTCGGATTCGTTGGCGGGGTCGGCGAGCTTGCGGAGATCGTCGGCTTTTTTCTTTTCGGCTTCGGCTTTCTTTTTGGCGGCTTCGGTTTCGCGTTTTTCGGTGTTTTGTTGCTCACGGGTGCGGCCGACTTCTTCGGGCTCGAGTGTCCAGATCCACTGGGGTTGTTTCATGTCGCCAAGGAGATTGCCCGCGCTGAAATCGATTTCGATGCTGGCGGGCAAGCGCGGCCACTGGTCGCCGAGGGTGGCTATGGCGTCGCAGAATTGCTCGGCGGTGAGGCGGCGGGTGAGGGGGCCTTTGAAGACATAGGCTTCCTTGGAGGGGAGGTATTCGACGGTGGGAAGCTGATAGGCATCTGAGGTGAGAATGAGCTCGATGGTGCGCTTGAGGTTGTAGTCGTGGGCGACGAGGTCCTCGGCGAGGTAGTCGAGGAGATCGGAGTCCCAGGCGGGTTTATCCATGTCGTCGATGGGCTCGACAAGGCCGCGGCCGATGAGTTTCGCCCAAAGACGATTGACGATGGTGCGGGGGAGACGGCCGTTGGCTTTGCTGGTGACGAGCTGCTCGAATTGCTTAAGGCGATCGGGTTTGTCGGATTTGTCGTTGAGGGCGCCGAGTTGGGGGTAGAGGAAGCGGAGGGTGGCGGTTTTGCCGGTGGGTTTGTCGCACTGGACGAGTTGGAGATGTTCATCGGAGTAGATGGCGGCCAGGCCGTAGGCGTCGGCGAGGGTCCAGTCGTTGATGAAGCTGTCGTGGCAGGAGGCGCATTTGAGGTTTACGCCCATGAAGACCTGGGCGATGTTTTGCGAGGCCTGCATGGGGGGGAGCATGGCGGCGTTGACGGTGCCGCGCCAGAGGATGCCGCGGGCGAAGCCTTCACTGGCTTTGGTGGGGTTGACGAGCTCGCCGACGAAGCGGTCGTAGGGGATGTTTTCGACGAGGGCGGAGTAGAGCCAGCCGGAAATCTGGCGGCGGCCGCCGTCAATGTAGCCGGTGCCGCGATAGTCGTTGCGGAGCATGTCGTTCCAGAAGGTGAGCCAGTGGTCGGCGTAGGCGCGTTTGTCGGATAGGAGTTTCTGGACGAGAGTGGCGCGCTTTTGGGAACTGGTGTCGGAGAGGAATTCGTTGAGTTGCTGGGTGGTGGGGAGGAGGCCGATGGTGTCGAGGTAAGCGCGGCGGACGAAGATGGGGTCGGGGATGATTTTTGGAGGGTTGATCTGGTGCTGCTGGAAATAGACGGCAAGGAGGC
>DASYUA010000099.1:0-66021 GCA_036001665.1 Tepidisphaeraceae bacterium | reverse complement strand
GGCGGGTGGTGCCGCCATGAATCGTCGTGCCGAGGGTTTGGTGGGCGAGGGGGGCGCAGTGGAGGCCGGGGCGGGTGAGGATTCCGTAGTGAGTTTCGAGGATAGCGGCCAATTCGTGGGGTTCGAGGCCGTCGATGCGGATGGAGAAGACGCCGACGCGATGGCGGACGCCGCGGGGGCCGTAGTAGGTCAGGCCTTCGATGTCGGAGATGCCGTCGAGGAAGGCGCGGATGAGATCGGATTGGTGGGCGGCGATTTTTTCGATGGAGCGATCGGCGAGGAAGCGGAGGCCTTCGAGGAGGCCGGCGAGGCCGATGGCGTTGTGGCTGCCGGGCTCGTATTTGTCGGGGAGGAAATCGGGTTGGCGGTCGTTCTCGGAGAGGGAGCCGGTGCCGCCTTCGATGAAGGTGGAGAGGATTTTTTCGATGCCGGGGCGGATGTAGAGGAGTCCGGTGCCGAGGGGGCCGAGGAGGCCTTTGTGGCCGGGGGCGGCGAGGAGATCGATGTGGTCGGCCTGGAGGTCGATGGGAATGTGGCCGGCGGATTGGGCGGCATCGACGATGAGGGGGATGTTGTGGGAGCGGGCAATGAGGCCGATTTCGTGGAGGGGTTGGAGGGTGCCGGTGACGTTGGAAGCGTGGGTGAGGGCGATGAGGCGGGTGGTGGGGCGGATGGATTTGCGGATGTCATTGGGGTCGATGAGGCCTGTGGAGGGATGGACGGGGATGCGGGTTTGTTCGATTTGGCCAAGATCCGAGAGGGCGTTGAGGGGGCGGAGGATGGAGTTGTGGTCGATGTGGGTGCAGATGGCGTGGGGCTTTTGTGATGAGGATTGGCGGGCGTGAGAGATCAGGCCTTTGATGGCAAGATTTAGTGCTTCGGAGCAGTTGAGGGTGAAGATGAAGTGGTCGGGGTTTTGGCCGTTGAAGAGGTGGTTGAGGGCGCGGCGGCAGTCGGAGATGAGTTGGCCGGTTTCGATGGCCTCGCGGTATGCGCCGCGGCCGGCGCTGGCGCCGAGGTGAGTGGCGTAATGCACCATGGCTTCGAGGACGGCGGGGGGTTTGGGGAAGGAGGTGGCGGCGTTGTCGAGGTAGAGACGGCGGGGAGGATGGGAATTGGAATGGGTCAAGCGCGAGCCTCCGTGGAGTAATGATAGGGAGGGAGGGGGAATGTGACTAGGTTGGTGCCGAGCACGGGCATCCGACTACGGCTGCCCATGCCACCCCAGAAGTGGAAGTTGTGTTCCTCGATCAGGCGCCGACGAGTTGTTTAATTTGAGTGACCATGGTGTCGAAGTCGGTGTCGGCTTTGCGGAAGGTTTGGGCTACGCGGAGGCGTTGGAGGCGGTCGCGGGTGGTTTCGTTGTCCCAGGCGCTGAAGACGATGACGGGGAGGTCGGACCATTGGGGCTGGGTTCGGATGGCTTCGAGGAAGGCGAAGCCATCCATGATGGGCATCATGAGGTCGAGGAGGACGAGGTCGGCGGCCCAGTGAGCGAGTTTGTCGAGTGCCTCGCGGCCGTTGGCGGCGGTCTGTGCATCGAATCCGCAGAGCTTGAGGAGGCGGGCCATGGGCTCGCTGCAATCGGATTGATCATCAACGACGAGGACTCGCTTCATACGGCGGGGACAAGGGTAGCTTTGTGAGGCGTTTTGGCAACAGGCGAAACGATTGCAAATTGCCCAGACTGCCAAGCAGGAACTTCCAAGAATTTGTGGACATTGGGCATGCGGTTCATTAGAGTTGAGCTCGTCTGGCCGACTGGGGATTTCTCGCCGAATTGCTAGAGCCGGGCGGTATGGAGGAAGGGCATGCGTCTGGGATTTTGCGCTTACATATTTGGGGTAGTAGTCTGCACCTGCTCGGCGTTGGGGCAGACGTGGCTGGAGATGGGGCCGGCGATCAGCCGCAATGGACAGGTGGAGGGGATGTCCGGGCAAAGCAATCCGGTGTATGGGGCGGTGAACGTGCTGGCGGTTCACCCGACGGATCCCAATATTTTGTTGCTAGGCGGAGTCAATGGGGGCGTGTGGCGGACGACCAACGCGACGAGCGCGAATCCAACCTGGACGCCGACGAGTGATTTCATCAGCTCGCTGTCGATTGGGGCGCTGGCGTTTGATCGGGGGAATTCCAATACGGTGTATGCGGGGATTGGGCGATTCAGCTCGCTGAGCGGAACGGGCGGGGGCCGGGATGGGCTTTATGTTTCCACGAATGCGGGGTTGAGTTTTGCGCCGGTGGCGGGGAACGCCGCGTTTACGGGGCCGGGGTCGAATATTGCGAGCGTGGCGGCCAACGGGCAGACGATTATTGTGGCGGTGAATACCAGCACGGCGAATTCGATCACCGATCAGGGAGTGTGGCGCAGTATTAATGGGGGCTTGAGTTTTTCGCACACATCGGGCGCGGCGGTGGGACTGCCGAATGTGACGGCGAGCGCGGTGGTGGCGGATCCGACGAATGCGAATCGGTATTATGTTGCAGCGCCGTTCAGTTTTGTGGCGGGGGCGCGCGGGGTTTATCGCTCGGATGACAAGGGAGTGAGCTGGACGAGGATCAGCGATCCGGGGCTGGACGCGATTCTGGATAGCACGACGAATTTGATCGATCTGTCGGTGAGCACGACGGGGACGTTGTTCGCTGGTGTGGTGGATAGTGGCAGGCTGGCGGGGGTTTTCAGGACAACCGACCAGGGTGGGAGCTGGACGAGTTTTGGGGTGCCGACGACCTCGGAGGGGCCGGGGCCGATGGTGATTGGGATTCATGCAGGCGGGCAGGGGGCGACGCACTTTTCAATCGCCGCGCACCCGACGGATGCGAATGTGGTGTATCTGGGCGGGGACCGGCAGCCGCTGGGGATCGACTATGGCGGGTCGAATCCGAATTCGCTGGGGGCGAATAATTTCACGGGGCGATTGTTCCGCAGCACGGCGGCGAATTCGTGGACGAGCCTGACGCACAACGGGACGGCGTCGAACAGCGCGCCGCACGCGGATTCGCGGGCGATGGCGGTGGATGCGAATGGGAACATCGTCGAGGTCGATGATGGGGGCGTGTATCGGCGGACATCGCCGACGACCACAACCGGGAACTGGACTTCGATGGGGGATTCATCGCTGCGGGTGACGGAGTTTCATTCGGTGGCGTTTGATAATCATGGGAGCATCATCATCGGCGGGACGCAGGATACGGGGACGGTGCAGCAGTCAGCGTCGGGGTCGATGACGTGGGACACGGTAAATCAGGGGGATGGTGGAGTGGTGGCGGTGTTCGATCGGGCGGGGGCGGGCGATTCGTTCCGGTACAGCAGCGCGCAGTTTTTGGGGGGCTTTCAGAGGCGGGAGTTTAATCTGGCGGGGACGCAGATTGGCGCGAGCACATTCCCAGCGCGCGACATCGCGGGAAGCGGTGGGAAGCGGCTGAACAACACGCCGAATCAGCAGTTTGACAGCAATATCCAGTTTTACACGAAGTATATGGTGAACAAGGTGGATGCGGGGCGGTTGGTGTTTGGGACACGGTCGCTCTATGAGACATCGGATCATGCGAGCAATTTGACGGTGCTGGGTGGGCTGCTGACGGCAACGGCGGATGGTTTGGACAACGATGGGGATGGGATGACGGATGAGGCGGACGAGCGAAAGCCGTCGATGGTGTTCAACAGCGCTGTGGGTGGGCTGGCGTATGGTGGATTCAAGGGTGTGACGGGGTTTTCGGATGTGCTCTATAGCGGGGCGGGGTCGGAACTGCGGATTCGGGCGGCGGGTGGCGGGTTCAACAACCTGCCGGGAGTGAATGCGGCCTACAACACGGCGGCGGGGAGCTCGCAGACGATCAAGGACATCGTGCTGGACAGCACGGACTGGGACATCGCGTTTGTGGCCGACAGCCTGGAGCGGGTGTTCATGACGCCGAATGGCGGGGGAAGCTGGAGCCAGATTCCGGGGCTGGCGGCAGTGATTGGGGATGAGCTGGAGGCGATAGAGTTTGTTGAGTCGGGGACGCTGCGGGCGATTTTCGCGGGCGGGCGGAACGGGGTGTTCATCAGCCGGGATTTAGGCAGTGGATTTGGAGGATGGTTGGAGTTGGGTGGGGCGACGCTGCCGAACGCGAAGGTACGGGATTTGGATTATGACTCGAGCGCGGACACGCTGTTGGTGGGATTGCAGGGAAGAGGGGCGTGGGTGATGAGGGATGTGTCGCTGCTGCTGGTGCCGGAGCCGGGGGTTTTGTTGTTGGGGGTGATGGGGGTGATGGTGGGGATGAGGAGGAGGAGATGAGAGGATGTCCGGCACAGCCGGACCCTACGGGGATGAGGAGCAGAGGAATTGTAATGTTGGGAGGGTGATTACTTTCCGCGGGGCATTTCGGGGACCAGTTTTTGGCCGCGGGACATTTTGATGCCGAGGGAGCGGAGGAGGCGGCGCTTGAGGATATTGCGCAGCTTGTCGACTTCGGCGGGGGAGCCGGACTCCATTGTGATATTCCCGCCGGCCTTGGTTTTGTGGCCGCCGCCGTCGCCAATCTTGCGAAGGAGTTTGCGCATGACGTCGGCGGCGGATCCCTTGCTGGCGCTGGTGCGGAGGCTCATGGCGAGGGAGGAGCCATTGACGGCCGTGACCAGGACCCATTGAACGGGTTGGAAGCGCAAAAGGAAGTCGGCGATGACGGCGGGGGCCTCGGGGGATTCCATTCGGTCGAGATGCGAGATCATGGCATTGTCGAAATAGACGGCGTTGGCCAGGCCGTGGGCGTGGGCGATGTAGCTGCTCTGGGGGAGGTCGACGTAGCGCATCTTGTAGAGCATGTGCGTATCGGCCATGAGGGTAAGGCTGGAGAGGGCCATGTTGTCGAGGTCGCCGGGCTGGCCGGCAGCGCCGGCGAGATCGGTTTCGATGGCGAAGAGCAATGTGGCGGCCAGTTCGGGGGTGATGTCAACTTCCAGCTCCATGAAATAGCTGAAAATGATCGAGCTGGTCGCGCCGACGTCGGGCCGGACATCGCAGAAAGGGCAGCGCGGGAGATGGCTGCCGGAGCGGTGATGGTCGATGACGGCGGTGGCCTGGACGTTGTGTGGGAGCGGGCTGGAGCGCATCAGGGGCTGAACGTCGAGGACGATGATGGCGTCGTATTGGTCGAGGGCGGCGTCATCCCAGGGGACGAGCTCGAGGCCGCTGAGTTGCTGGGCGAAGGCGCGGTTGTAGCCGCCACCGATGGTGCCTTTGACGGACAGGCTGACTTTGGCATCCTTGAGCTTGGCGCGCAGGAGGACGCGAAGGGCGAGGCTGGAGGCCAGAGCGTCGGGATCGGGCTGCTGGTGGGTGGTGATGAGGATGTTTTTACGGTCCTTCAGGACATTGAGCAGCTTGCGGGCGCGGGGGCGATGGCGGGAGCGGCGCTCAACGGAGACAGCGCGGCCGATGGCCGTTTCGACACAGGATTCGACGAACGAGGTCATCGGGCCTGCTTCCTGGGTATCGGTGGGGGCTGAAGGGGTTGGTGCGGGCACATCTCTCCATCGACTTGTGAGACAACTCGCATAAAAAGTGGCGGGCGGCCAGTCCAATAATAGGCGGGCGGCCGCTTTGGGCATATTAATGGGACGGTGGGCGGGCATGAAGAGAGGAAATCTGGGATGACATTTTGCGTTGGGCCGATTGAAACGTATTTTAGTGGCATGAAGCAGCAAGATGTAGAAGAAGAAGATGACCGGGACATGCCCGATCCGGCCGACATGGATGATCATGATGAGCCGAGCCTGCTGCCGTGTCCGAATTGCCGGCGGATGATCAATGAGGATGCGGACTGGTGCCATCATTGCAAGCAGTACATCACGCACGAGGTTGTTGGCGGAAAGTGGAAGCTGGTTGTGGTGGGGGTGATATTGGCGACGATGGCGGCGGGGACGCTGGGGTGGTTGTTTTTGCGATAAGAACCAGCTTGATCTGGTAAAATCGGGGGATGAAAATTCCCGGTAGCGGGGGGGGATGGCAGGCGGTTGCTTATACGCTGCGTACGGCGCGGAAGGTGGGATTCCTCAATCTGTGGCGGGCGATGCGGACGAAGAACACGTGCAAGACGTGCGCGCTGGGGATGGGGGGACAGCAGGGGGGAATGAGGAACGAGAAGGGGCACTTTCCGGAATTCTGCAAAAAATCCCTCCAGGCGATGGCGGCGGACATGCAGGGGAGGATCGAGGGGCGGTTTTTTGAGAAGTATTCGTTGGCGCAGATGGCGGCTTTTTCGCCACGGGAGATGGAGATGATGGGGCGGCTGACCTGGCCGCTTTATGCGGAAGAGGGGGACACGCACTATCGGCCGATTTTGTGGGATGAGGCGCTGGGGATGATCGCGGGGAAGCTGAAGGAGATTTCGCCGCGGGAGGCGTTTTTTTATTCGAGTGGGAGGTCATCGAACGAGGCGGGTTTTTTGTTACAGCTATTTGCCAGGGTCTATGGGACAAATCACGTCAACAACTGCTCGTATTACTGTCATCAGGCGAGCGGAGTTGGTTTAGGAGAGTCGATAGGGCAGGGGACGGCGACGATTGAGCTGGAGGATTTGGAGCATTGCGATCTGTTCTTTTTGATTGGGGGGAATCCGGCGTCGAATCATCCGAGGCTGATGTCGTCGTTGATGAGATTGCGGAGACGCGGAGGTCGCGTGATCGTGATCAATCCGGCGCGCGAGCCGGGGCTGGTGAATTTCAAGGTGCCATCGGATGTGCGGAGCATGCTGTTTGGGACGGAGATGTCGTCGCTGTATTTGCAGCCGGTGATTGGGGGGGATATTGCGCTGTTGAGCGGGATCACGAAGTGCCTGCTGGAGCGGGACCAGGTGGATCACGATTATGTAGCGCAGCACACGGAAAACTTTGAGCAGGTTCGAAGGCAGGTGGAGTTGTTGTCGTGGGAGGAGATCCAGAAGGCGAGCGGTGTGAGCCGGGCGGAGATTGAAGAGGCGGCGGAGATTTATGCGCAGGCGAAGAACGCGGTATTCGGGTGGACGATGGGAATCACCCATCACGAGCACGGGGTGGAGAACGTGCAGTGGATCGTGAATGTCGCGCTGCTGCGGGGCATGGTGGGCAAGCCGCACGCGGGGTTGCTGCCGATTCGGGGGCACAGCAATGTGCAGGGTTTGGGGTCAATTGGGGTGACGCCGGCGCTGAAGAAGGCGGTGATGGAGCGATTGACCACGCTGGGGGTGAAAATGCCCGGGTTTGAGGGGTATGACACGATGGCGGCGATGCACGCGAGCGATCGGGGAGAGATGAAATTTGGGCTGTGCCTGGGGGGCAATTTGTATGGGGCGAATCCGGATTCGACATTCGCGGGGCGGGCGCTTTCAAAGCTGGATCTGCTGGTTTACGTGAGCACGACGCTCAACATTGGGCATGCGCGGGGGAGAGGGAAGGCGACGCTGATTTTGCCGGCGCTGGCGCGGGATGAGGAGCCGCAGCCGACGACGCAGGAGTCGATGTTCAATTTCGTGCGACTGAGCGATGGCGGGGCATCGCGGCATGCGGGGCCGCGGAGCGAGATTTCGATTTTGTCGGATATGGCGCTGCGAGCTTGCGGTGAGGGTGGGCCGGTGGATTGGCGATTGGCGGCGGACCACAGCCATCTGCGGCAGTTGATTGCGCAGATCATTCCGGGGTGGGAGAAGATCGGGGCGATTGATACGACGAAAGAGGAGTTTCACCTGGCGGAGAGAATTTTGCATCGGCGGGCGTTCAAGACGGCGTCGGGGAAGGCGATTTTCAAGGCGCATGCGATTCCGCAATTGGCGGGATTGGAGAAGGACCAGGTTCGGGTGATGACGGTTCGGTCGGAGGGACAGTTTAATACGGTGGTATATGAGGAGGAGGATATCTATCGCGGGCAGGATGGGCGGGATGTGATTTTGATGAACCGGGAGGACATGGCGCGGATGGGGTTGAAGGAGGATCAGCGGGTGACGGTGAGCAATGAGGTGGGATCGATGGCGGGGATTCGGGTGCGGCCGTTTGAAATTCGAGCGGGGAATGCGCTGATGTACTACCCGGAGGCGAATGCGCTGGTTTCGACGAAGGTGGATCCGCGGTCGAAGACGCCGGGGTTTAAGTCGGCGGTGGTAAGGGTGGAGCCGGGGGTGATGGGGCAGACATCGGGGGTGGAGGTGACGATCAGTGTGGGGAAAGAGCGACGGGAACGTGCTCCGATGAAGGCTTGCTAGCCCAAAAGAATGGTAGAATGAATCGCGATGGCAGATGTGATCACTTCATCTCGTCCGTTCGAACCTGGCACCACCGGATGGAGTGCCGCCAATTTCGCCGATCCGCGCTTCGCGCATGAATGGGATGAGGGCCGCTACGAGATCGTGGAAGGAGTGCTGACAAAAATGCCCCCGCCGGTATATTTCGGCAATAAGCGGCTCCTAAAACTGATTGAAATAATCTCACGTCATCTCGAAGACTCCGGCCAAGCCGGCTCTTTTGCTCCGGATGTCGACGTGATTCTCCAGGAAAGCCGTATCGTCCGAGCTGATGCTGTTTTCCTCACGCCAGAGGACGAACGGAGACATTGCGACGTGAACGCGGCATTGGGGATAGATGAGGAACTTGGGCGCTTACGGGTTCCCCCAACGCTCATCATCGAATCGATCAGCAAGGGCCATGAACTCCACGATCGGCGAACGAAGCGCCAGTGGTATGCCGAAGGGCGGATTCCGAATTATTGGATACTAGACGTCTATCAAAGGATGCTGGAGTGTCTGGTGCTGGATGGGGCGGTGTACCGCGTCGACCAATCGGGGAGCGCTGCGACCACTGTGCGCCCCCGGTTGTTTCCGGGTCTTGAGGTGAAACTCACCGACGTCTGGGGCTGAATCATTTCGCCGCGAGTTTTTGCTGTTTTTCGATCATGAGTCTGGCAGAGTCGACGTCGATCCATTCGACGTGGCCGTCGGCGAAGAGGACGTTCATTCCAGGGCGGCCGTCGGGGCGTTCGTAGGCGAGGATGAGGCCGGGGCCGGCGTTGGGTTTGAGGTCGGCGGCGAGGTAGACGTAGTCAGAGCGGGAATTGATCCAGGCGGCCTGTTCGTCGGGCTTGCCAGCGCGGATTTCGGCGGGGATTTGAGTGCCGGCGTGGGGGGAGATGAAGATGTCCAGCGGCAGTCTGGCTTCGGTGAGGAGCGGGCCGAAATCGGCGGGATATTGGCCGTTGTGGGCGTTGGCGTACATCATGATGCCGATGCCGATCTGCTTGAGATTGTTCATCGCCTGGGGACGGACGGCGGCAGCGCGGGCGCGTTGTCCGGCGACGGCGGGCATGAGGACGGCCGCGCCCATGGGGAGGGACATGACCATTCCGGATTGTGAGCTGAGGAGTTCGGCACAGGGGAAGGGGCTGGAGCTTCTGGCGTGCCAGCCGGCATCGTCGGTCCAGCAGAACTGGGCGGCGGGGGCGAGGTGCTGGCGGAGCTTGCTGAGCGGGGGGAGGACCATGGCGGGGCCTTTGACGCCGGCCAATTCACCCATGCCGACGGCCGATTGGGAGATCAGCAGGAGCAATTGATAGCTGTTGTTGACGGTCTGGGGGAGATCGCTGTAGGCGAAGCCGGTGGCTTTGTCAGCGCCCAGCTTTTTGCGAAGGGCGGTGAAGGATGGATTGTCGAGGAGGGATTTGCCCTTGGAGGCGACGTGGCCGGCGGCCTCGGCGACCATTTGCGGATAGAGGCCCAGATAGAGATTGCCGTCGGCGATGGCCCAGGAGGGAGAGATGACGGGGACGGCGACATAGTGGATGGTGGTGTTGCCGACCTTGGTGGTGTTGAAGCCAATATTCATCTTCTGCTGCTGGAGCTGGGCGTTGATCATGTTGTCGGCGACGAGCTCGATTTTGCCGAGGGCGCGATCGGCCTCGACGGGCTTGGCGAGGCGGTTGATGACGGTGATGCCAAAGGGGCCGTTGCCGGTGGCGGCGGGGTTCATGTAGATGGCCCATTCGCTGCCGAGGGCTTCGAAGAAATCCTTTTGGAGGTTCATCTGCACGAAGAGGCCGGCCGCGCCGATGCCTTTGTCGAACATGGCCTGGGCCTGGGGATCGATGTTGCCGGCGACGGTGCGAACTTCGGCCATGAATTTGGCCAGATCGAAGCTGCCGGCGAGGGCGAAGCTGGCGGTGGCGGGGATAGCGCGGAGGAGATCATCGGTGGCGGGCTTGCCCTCGAGCAGCTTGACGATGCCAGCGCGGGGGGCGGGGGCTTCGATGAAGCACTGGGTGGCCCAGTCGGGGCCGTCGAATGCGCCGGTGAAGATGAGGCGCTTGAGGCCGGGGAGGCCGAGGGCATCGCGGACCTTGGGCCAGATGATTTTGTCCTGTTCGTTGCCGAAGAGCTGGTTGCCCTGGTTGATCGTTTCGAGGATGGCGGCGGTGTCGGCGTAGAGAATGGCGATGGGTTCTTTCTGGGCCTGGGCGATGGCGGATTTGAAGGTGGGGCTGGCGGAGAGGGATTTGGAGGCGTCGGCGGCGACGGCCTGTTTTTCGTCGGCATAGCCGAGGGTGAGGCCGACGATGGCGCCATCCTTGAAGGTGCGGACGGGGAAGGGGATGTTGCCGGCCTGCATAATGGCGGCGAGCTTGCCGAGCTGCTCGGCGAGGGCGTCGGCCTCGTTGCCGGCGTTGCAAATGAGGGCAACGTGGGGGGCGGGGGCGTTGAAATCGACGCCGGTGCTATAAATGGCCGTGGGATGACGCCAGAGGGGGGCGGCGATGCCGGACATGATCTTGACGCCTTCGCCGGCCTGGGGATTTTCCATGCCCAGGCGGCGGATGAGCTGGGGGATCATGTCGTTGAAGACTTTGGGGATGTTGGAGTCATCCAGCAGGGCCTTGGCGTGGGATTGACTGAAGCTGGCGGGCATGGATTCGCTGCCCTGCCAGCCGATGTAGATCATCGCCTCGGCCGGGACGCGGTCGCTCAGCGGCTGGGCGAGGGCGAGAAGGGGGGAGAAGATGACCAGAAGAAACGCTGAAAGACGCGTGTACATGAGGCCTCCGGCGGAATTTGCGGGTTGCGAATTACGGATTGCGATTGGCAAAGTGCTCCCACGGTGTAGTGACAGAATAGATTGTCGATGAACGCCCGGATTTATTTCGGGGATTGTAACCGGCGGCGGCGGAGAAGCACCAGCGCGGGCATGAAGATAAGGAAGGACGCTGGTTCGGGGATGGGGATGCCGTGGGTGGAGGCAAAGTCGTCCAGAGCCTGTTGATCGGCGGGGGAGATGGGGAACGCCTGGCCGTTGTAGGCCGTGCCAAAATTGGAAGCGAGGTCGATGAAGTCGCTGATGGTGACGGAGCCGTCGAAATTGAGGTCGCCTTCCTGCCAGGTGACGCCGGTGCGATTGAAGTTGGAGGAGAGGTCGATGAAATCGGAGATGGTGACCTGGCCGTCGAGGTTGAGGTCGCCGATGCGGGTGGGGCGGAGGAGGATATAGCCATTGGCGGTGGTGGCGAGGCCGAGGGAGGAGTTGGGGTGGGAGGCGAGGCCGGAGTCATATATTCCGTCACCAGGAGTGAGGCGGGCCTGGCGGATGAAGTCGTGAAGCGATGATTTCATGGAGGCGAGGTCGGAGGGATGGATGCGCAAGGAGCGAAATGCGCCTGGCGTGAGCGGGCTGGAAAGATCGAGGCCCTGGTGGCCGGTATCGGAGGTCGAGATGGTTAGATTCGCCAGGTCCTGATCCGAGGTGAGGATTACGGTCGCATCCGCGCCGTCGGGATTGCCCTGGATCTTCAAGTGGAGATTTGCTTCGGCGGCGTTCCCGACGTTTGCGGCGAGGCGCAATGTTCCAGCGCTGACCTGAAGCTGTGAATTTGGCGCGATATTCTGCGGCCCGCTGAGTTCAACCGTGCCGAGTCCTTTTTTAGTGATGGTTGTGTTGGAGCCAAGCGTAAGTTGACCGGAAATGGTTAGATTTGAATCGATCTCCCAGGTCTGGGATGTATTGATCAGCAGTTCGCACTGAATCGTGGCATCGCTGCGGGCGATGATTCCTGTTCCGCCGGCGCCCAGAATGCTTAGCGAACTGCCGGAAAGGGAATAGCTGGCTGCGGCGGCGTCGAAGGTGAGGCGTCCAGCGCGCCGGGGGGATGCGAGGGAGATCGCGGTTGCAACCGCGGCTCCCGCATCGACAAAGCTGGCGTTGCCGGGGATGTTGTCGTTCCATGCCACATGGCCGCCGCTGGAGTTTTTCCAATTGCTGGCCACGGTATCCCACGCTGATCCTGGCGCACCATCCCACTTCAGATCGGGTTGCTGGGCGGCCGCGGCGATCAATTGGATGTTATCGATGCCAAGTGCCTGCGCATTTTGGTTTTGCACGGCGGTATAGAACCATCGAAAATAAATCATCCCCTCATTTGGAATATCCAATCCGCTGACGACAACCGATTGGCTGATTGATGTTGGGGGGTTTACTACGGTGAGGGAGCTATCGGCATTGTAGTGGACGGTGGCCTCCGGCAGCAGCGTCCACGATGTCCCGTCAGGGCCATAGAACAGCTTCATGTCATAAGCTGTATATCCTGATCGATATTTCTCGACGTCGTAGGAAAGGTACAGTTCGCCGATGTTCGAGCCGGTATTGTTCTGAAGGCCCATGAACAGGCTTTTGTTGCTGACAGAGAACTGAGAAGAAAGAAATCCGATGCAGCGATCGGTCGATGTGGGGTTCTCGCCGTTTGCAAAGTTGTAATTGCCGCCCGGAGAATTAACCAACAACACGCCCGTGCCACTGGTTCCCGCAGAGTGCTCGGTGGCGTTATTCGCCGCTTCGAAGGCGCCACCTGGGCCGACCCTCCAGCCAAGCGGCAGAATCGCCCCGCTGGCGCTTCCAATGCCGTCGAAGTTCTCGGTCAGAGGCGACGAGAGAGAATTGATCGAAATGAGGCCCTGTGCTTTGGCCGGGGGCGCAATCGCCGCGGCAACAATCATGCTCAACAGGAGCAGACCTGCGGGCCTGTTCATGGGCTTCCCCTCGCCAATCGTTTTTCGCTACACAACGTCCCGGACGCTCGAGCCCGCACGCCAGAGCGGGCCGGCTCAACTGAGAGAACGGTTGAGCCCGTCGGCCGGATGATACCATGGACGGGGGCCGATGGCATGAGGGTTGCAAAGTCGAGGATGCACGGCAGCGACTCCCGCTGTGATGGCTTGCGGGAGGGTTGGCCGGGGCGCAAAGAGTCGGGTCGGGTCGTGTTGGCAGCCCCGGACGGCCACAGGTGCGAGGTCAATGAAATAATCATGGGTCATAAAAAAGGGCAATCTTCGGGTGTCTCTTTTTCTTTAGAGGGGCTGGAGGACCGGCGTCTTTTGTCCGTCGGGTGGGGGCCGACGGCGACGGTGATCGACCAGGACCTGGCGGCCAAGACTTACAAACGCATCACCGGCAAGGGGCAGTCGGTGGCGATCCTGGATACAGGGGTGGATTACAACCATCCCGCGCTGGGTGGGGGATGGGGGAGGACCGTTATCGCGGGCTATGACTTTGTGCGCAATGACAATGATCCGATGGATGAGACGGGGCACGGGACGCAGGTGGCGGGGATGATCGCAGCGCGGCAATTTAACTGGGGCGGATTCAAATACCGCGGGATTGCGCCGGGGGCGAAGATTGTGGCGCTGCGGATTGAAGACAACAGCGATTACCTGCCCGACAGCCGGATCGAAGCAGCGCTGCGGTGGGTGATCAATCATCGCAAGCAGTACAACATCACGGCGGTGAACATGTCGCTGGGGGATGGGGATTATGAGCGGAAGTTCACCCGCGGGCCGTATGGGGATGAGATGGCGACGCTGAAGAAACTGGGAGTGATCATCACGGCGGCGAGCGGGAACGACGGCATCAGCAGGCCGGGAATCAACTATCCGGCGGCGGACCCGAGTGTGGTGGGGGTAGGGTCGGTCAATGGCGATGATGTGATCAGCGGTTTTACTTCGCGTGCCGCGGATCTGGATTTACTCGCGCCGGGTGAAGGAATTGTTGCGCCGAGCGTCGCGGGGGGACGGCCGATTTATCTGCGCGGCAATGGGACCAGTTATGCAGCGCCGGTGGTGGCCGGCGCGTCCATGCTGCTGCGTCAGGCGAATCCGAAATTGAGCGGCGCGCAGATTCTTTCCATACTCAAGTCAACGGCGTCGAAGAACTGGGATGGAGATGCGGAATATCCGGCGACGTATCTGACTTATCGGCGGATCGATCTGGATAACGCGATTCGGTCAGCGCTTTCGCGGAAGGCACATAAGACGCGGGATGCATCGCGTACGCGGCTGGAGGAGACGGCGGTTGAGTCGCCGCAGGAGAAGAGGGAGTTAATGGGGATATTTAATGCGGGGAATCGCATATCGTTCGCGTAGCGGTGGGTTGGGAATCGGCATCAGCGGGTGGGTTCATTGACGACTTCGACGGGTTCGGGGGTGGGGGTTTCGCCGGGGCGACGCCAGAGGAGGTGGACGCGCCAGTTGGCGTCATCCCGTTTGGGGAAATCGACTCGATAATGCACGCCGCGGGATTCCTTGCGGGTTTGGGCGGCCGTCGAGATCAGGGCGCAGACGGTGAGCATGTTTTGAAGCTCCCAGCCGGCGGTGACACCGTTGGAGGAGCTTTCGGGGTCGAAGACCTTGTCCATGACGTAGCGGCCCCAGAAGGCCAGGCGCTCGCGTGTCTCGGTGAGGCGCTCGCCCATGCGCTCGATGCCGACGTGACGCCACATGATGCTGCGGAGGGAGCTTTTCACATCGGTAATGTCGAGCTCGGTTTTGCTCGAAGGGGGAATTCGCTCTTCCAGCGACTGGGGGAACTTGATGTTTTCGCTGTGAGCGGCCTCGGCGGCATGTTTTCCAGCGCGTGCGCCGAAGGCGAGACCTTCGAGGAGTGAATTGGAGCCGAGGCGATTTGCGCCGTGCAGGCCGGAGCAACTGGCCTCGCCGACGGTGTAGAGTCCTTTGAGACTGGACTGGCCGAATTCATCGGCATCGACGCCGCCGATCATGTAGTGGGCGGCGGGGTGGATGGGGATCAGATCTTTGGCGGGGTTGATTTCGAATTGATCCATCAGGTGGGCGAGCTGGGGGAAGCGGGCGCGAAATTTTTCGGGGTCGAGGTGGCGGACGTCGAGGAAGACGTGGGTGAAATGGGTTTTGCGGATCTGCTGGACGATCGCCAGGCTGACGACGTCGCGCGGGGCGAGCTCGCCGTCGGGGTGATAATCCTTCATGAACCGTTCGCCGTTGCGGTCCACGAGATATGCGCCTTCGCCGCGCACGGCTTCGGTGATCAGGGCGCGGCTGGAGCCGGCGACATAGAGGGTGGTGGGATGAAACTGCACCATCTCCATGTCCTGGAGGGTTGCGCCGGCGCGCCAGGCCATGGCGTGGCCGTCGGCGGTGGCGATTTTGGGGTTGGTGGATTCGCGATAGAGCTGGCCTGCGCCGCCGCTGGCGAGGATGGTCTGGCGTGCCCAGATGATGTTGACCTGGCCTTTGATCAGGGCGAGTGCGCCGACACAGCGGCCGTTGTCGGTGATCAGGTCGATGACGAAGGATTGCTCGGAGACGCGGATGTTTTCGTGGGCGCGGACGGTGTTGATCAGGGTCTGGGCGACATCCTTGCCGGTGGCATCGCCGTAGGCGTGGACAATGCGGGCGAAGGAATGGCCGCCTTCTCGGGTGAAGGCGAGGTCGTAGGGGTTGCCCTGCTGTTTATCGAAATTCGCGCCCCAGGAGAGCAATTCCAGGACGCGCTGGGGGCCTTCCTTGATGACGATCTGAACGGCGGCGTCATCGCACAGGCCCGCGCCGGCCGATTCGGTGTCGTTGACGTGCATCTCGTAGCTGTCGAGGGGCTGGAGGACAGCGGCGATGCCGCCCTGGGCATACCAGGTGTTGGATTGCTCGATGCTGTCCTTGGTGACGACCAGAACGTCGGCGGTTTCGGATGCGGCGATGGCCGCGCGGAGGCCGGCGACGCCGCCGCCGATGACCAGGACGTCGGCGAATTGTTGTGGAAGCCGGGCGGCCTTGAAGGGGATGAGGTAGCGGCGTTGGAAGAGGGACTCGAACATTTGATTTGCGATTTTAGATTTGCGATTTGCGATTTGATTGGCAATCGCAAATCGCAAATCGCAAATCGAAATTTCCTCAGGCGCTTTCTCTGGTCACGATCTTATAGTTCTCCCGCTCGCCGACGCCGCGGAGGGGGTAATCTTTTCGAAGGGGATAGGAGCCGAAGCCGCTCCAGGTGAGGAGGCGGCGGAGATCGGGGTGGCCGACGAAGATGATGCCCAGCATGTCGTAAACTTCGCGCTCCATCCACTCCGCGCCGGGCCAGATGGAGCAGACCGAGTCGACTTTGAGGCCGGGGTCGCCTTTTTCGAGGACCTCCTCATCGCGGGGAGCGGTGCCGGGGGCGGTGTCCATGGTGGGGTCGAGGAAAACCTTGAGCCAGAGGCGGTTGTTGTTGGAGACCGACGTGAGGCCGTAAGTCACGGCGAAGCGATTGGTGGCGCTGGGGAAGTGGAGATAATCGATGCCGTTGACCTCGGCCAGCATGTCGTAGTGCAGTGCGGGGTCGTCGCGGAGAAACCTGGAGACCGCCAGAATGTGTTCGCGGGGGACCACGACGGTGATCATGTCGCGGAATTCGCCGGCCTTTAGGCCGATGGAGGGGAATTTCGCCTTCAGGGGCTTCAAGGCGACATGGGTCATGGTACGGGCCATGGGCAAATTGTTGAGGCGGGAGGCGGGGGCGTCAAGGTGAGGGGAAATCGGGCTAATGGGTTATCTCGGTTCGCTTGCGCTTGAGGATGGATAATAGATCCGAGCCCTGCCGCGGGAGAAGCCGGCTCATCAGCAGGGCGGTGGTGACCAGAAAACCATAGACCATTCCGGCGATATGGGCCTCATAAGCGACCTGCTGGGCCCCTGCGCCGGTGGCCAGGCTCATGATCAGGTTGTAGCAGAAGAAGATGATCACGAAATACATGCTGGGGACTTCCAGCCAGGCGATGCCGATGAAGAGGGAGATATTGGAGCGTGGCAGGAGGACCAGATAGGCGCCCATGACCGCGCCGACCGCGCCGCTGGCGCCGACCATGCTCTGGTCTTTGCCGCCGGAGAGGACGAAGCCAAGGCCGGAAACCACTGCCCCGGCCAGATAGAAGGCGACATAGCCGATTTGGCCCAGCCGGAGATTGATGTCGTTGCCGAGGACGTAGAGCACCGCCATGTTGAAGAGCAGGTGGCCCCAGCCGACGTGGAGGAAGGCGTAGGTGAGGAATTGGCCAACGCTCAAGGCGCGGCCGTTGAGCTGATAGCGGGGCATGAGCCCGGGGTTGCGGACCTGGACGAGAAAAATGGCGATGTTGAGGAAGATCAGGACATAATTGGCCCAGGGGCGGGTGGATTTTGTGGAGGGGATGAGAATTTCGGTGGGATTGGCGCGAAGCGAGCTCATGGGACTAAGCCGGACCGGGAGTGTCGGTTGCCGGGCCATTATTTCTTCTCACCATCCGCACGCGCCGACCGCGGTTCGACCAGACGACAATGTGCATATAGGCTTCCATCAGCAGGATCCCCCGGCCATGGAGCCGTTCCAGATTCTCCTCGGTGGTCGGATCGGGCACGCTGGTGCGTTCGAAGCCGGGGCCCTCATCCTCGATGGTGATCTCGGCCTCCTCGTCGGTCACCCGCGCCTGAATGCGGACCTTTTTGGTGCGATCGAGCTTGTTGCCGTGCTTGATGGCGTTGATGAGGGCTTCTTCCAATGCGAGCTTGATGGCGAAGAGCGCTTCCTCATTGAAATGGTGCTTCTCGACCTCTTCGAGGATCCGCTTTTGGATGGCGCGGCCTTCGTAGTAGTCGGAGGGGATGATGAATCGCAAGGAATCGTCCAACGGTGCCCTTCCATCCCGACCCGTGAATGTCTGCATGACGTCGGCCGATATCGGCCGTGCCTTCGCACGCGGGGCGGAGTCCCGCCCCTATTCGAAATTCGCCAGCGCTTCCGCGCGGGTACTTAAAATCCTGAACAAACGGTTCAGCTTGGTGATCATGAAAACCTCCATGATCTGCGGGCGGATATTCGCCAGCCGCAACTGGCCGTTCTGCTGCTTGATTCGGTTATTGATGTTGATGAGCATTCCCAGGGCGGCCGAGGTGAGGTGATCGACGTTGGCAAAGTCGAGGAGGATTTTGGGGCGGTCCCTGGCCTCCAGAAGCGCGGCCAGGGCGCGTTCGATTTCGGCCACGCTCATCTCGTCGAGAATTTTGTTCTCGGTGAACTCTACAACGGCGATGTCTTTATGTGGCGTGACGTTCAGACGCGCAGGTGATTCGGACATGGAGAATAATTCCCGGCAAGAGCGCACGCAGTACAGTGAGCTTCAATAGGCTGTCGAGCTCTGCCTAAAAGGCACCTTGGTTTTCGCCAGCGATAGACAGTAAAGGCACGAAAATAGGGTGTCAAGGAAAGCGGGATAGCCCTGATCAGGGCCATTGTAAACGGCGGCGACATGTGCACCTGCAAGCAGGTCCGACCCGGACACGTCCGGCACAGCCGGACCTACATGAGGCGCCGGCCGGTGAGGCGCTCGAAGGCTTCGAGGTAGCGCTTGCGAGTTCCTTCGACAACCTCATCCGGCAGGCGCGGCGCGGGAGGGGTTTTGTCCCAGGGCTGCGCTTCAAGATAGTTGCGGACGAATTGCTTGTCGAAGCTGGGTTGATCGCGGCCGGGGGAGTATTCGTCAGCGGGCCAGAAACGGCTGGAATCGGGGGTGAGCACTTCGTCGATGAGAATGAGTTTGCCGTCGGGCAGTTGGCCGAATTCAAATTTGGTGTCGGCAATAATGATGCCGCGGGTGCTCGCATAGTCCGCGGCCTGGCCATAGAGGGAGAGGGTTCGATCGCGAAGGGTGGCGGAAATATCGCGGCCGACGCGATAGACCATTTCCTCGCAGGAGATGTTGATGTCGTGGCCGGTTTCTTCCTTGGTAGCGGGGGTGAAAATGGCCTGGGGGAGTTTGTCGCATTGCCTCAAGCCCGAGGGCAGGCGAATTCCGCAGACGGTTTGGTTCTTTTGATATTCCTTCCATCCGGAGCCGGCGAGATAGCCGCGGGCGACGCATTCGATGGGGACCACTTTGGCTTTTTTGACGAGCATGGAGCGGCCGGTGAGCTGGTCGGCGAATTGGCGGAGCTTTTCGGGGTATTTGGAGACTTCGGTGGCGATGAGATGGTTTTCGAAGTCGCGGCCGAATTTCTCGAACCAGAAGAGGCTGAGGGCGGTGAGGATTCGGCCTTTGTCGGGGATGCCGTTGGGCATGATCACGTCATAGGCGCTGATGCGGTCGGTGGCGACGATCAGGAGCGATTCGCCAAGATCATAAACATCGCGGACTTTGCCGCGGCGGACGGGGAGGGGCAATGTGCTTTGGAGGAGGGCCTCTTTCATGGGTCGCTATCGTAAGAAGTCCTCACCGAAACGGGAATGTTGGTTACCTAATCCAACAGGCTGGTAGGGGCGGCTTGGGCCGCCGGAGAGTCAACTGTTCGGCGGCTGAAGCCGCCCCTACATCCAACTTGCCCTTCACAGTATAAATTGGGTTATGGCCGAGATCATGGTGGCGGGAGTGGTGGTGCGGATTGCGCCAGCGAAGCTGGCGGACATTCTGGGGCTGCGGCACGTGGTGCTGCGGGAGGGATTGCCACCCGAGGCGGCGATTTTTGAGGGGGATGAGGCCGCCACCTCGCATCATTTTGCGGCGTTTGCGGATGGGAAATGCGTGGGGTGCGCGAGTTTCCATTTCAATCAGTACGAAGGGAAACCGGCGTGGCAGTTGCGGGGGATGGCGACGGACGCGGCATTTCGAAGTGGTGGAATTGGGGCCCACTTGCTGCGAGTGGCCGAGGAAACGGTGCGGAATGTGGGGCCGGTGAGGCAGCTTTGGTGCAATGCGCGAACGCCAGCGCTGAATTTTTATAAGAAGCAGGGGTGGAAGATCGTGTCGAAGGAGTTTTTTATTCCGACGGCCGGGCCGCATTTTCGGATGATCAAGACGCTCACTTAGCCAGCGGATGGCGGCGGTTGGCCAGGGGAAATTCGACGCGGCGGGCGGAAATGGCGGATTGATAGACGGCCATGGCCATTTCAATGGCGGCGGTGGCGGCCTGGCCGCTGCAAATCGGCTGGCGATCTTTTTGGATGGCGTCGATCCAGTCATCGACGACGCGGCGATTGGCGGGGGCGGCGGTTTTTTGATCTTCGGTTGCATTTAAGGTGGGGTCGCCGGGGAGTCGTTCCCATTTCTCGGTTTTTCCATCCTTGGCCCATGGAGTGGTTTTGGCGACGAAGATGTTGGGGAAGATGTCCATGAGGATGCGGGCGGAGCCTTTGGTTCCGGTCAGCAGGAGGCCCCAGTGGCCGATGACGGGGCGAAGTTTGCCGCGGCTGGTGAATGTCCCCTGGATGGAATTGGGGAAGGCGAATTGGGCGTTGATTTCATCGCCGGCTATCGGTCCGATTTGCTCGCCGGCGGGGCGGCCGCTGTCGGCGGTAATGTCCTTCCCCTTTTCCTGCACGCGAGCGGTGCAGGAGATGGGATTTCCGGCGAAGAATCGCACGAGGTCAAAAAGGTGTGTGCCCAGGACGAGCATATCTTCGCCGCCGGCGCGCTGATCCTGCTTGCCCCAGGCATCGACTTGCAGCAGATCGCCGATGAGGCCGTCGTCGATGGATTTTTTGAGATGCAGTATCCCCGGCGCTAGGCGGACCTGATGAGCGACGGCGATTTTCCGCTTGGTTTTGGCGGCCGCGGCGAGGATTTCGTCGGCTTCAATCAAATCAGTGGCGAAGGGTTTTTCGGTGTAAATGTGCGCGCCGGTTGCAATGGCCGCCAGGGCCATCTCGCGGCGCTGGTCGGTCCAGCGCGGGGCGATGCCGACGAGCTGGGGCTTTTCTTTCGCGAGCATCTCGCGGTAATTCTCGTATTGCCGCAATGCCTTGCTGCGCTGCATCGCCCTGGCGCGGCCTTCGGCGATAGGATCGGCGACGGCCAGGAGCTGGACATCGTCGCGGTCGGTAAAGATTTGATCGACGGCGTGGCCGTAATCGCCGCGGCCGGTGTGTCCGATGATGGCGGCGGTATAAATTTTGGGAGACTCCCTGGCGAAAACTCTTCCCGCCAGCGCGCTGGCGAGAGCGGCGGCCAGGAACTGGCGGCGATCGAGCGACAATGTATCCGGCCGGCGCGGCATGAAGTTAAATGTCAATCATAATCTTTCGACGCGAACTTTTGTGCTGTGCGCGGGGTACATTTCTCATTGCTCCGTCACATTTGTGACGATAACATTCGCAGATCGGAATGATCTGAGATGTTCGAGATTGAGAGCGAATATTTGGTTAAACCGATAAGCAACCCTCGGGGATAGCCGCACGCTGGCCGCACGACCGCGGCATCGCTCGCAAGAGCGATCGAGACGGGAAGCGAAAGGCGTGATTGACGGGAGAACCCTCCCGGCTCGGTCTATCACCCACTTTTTTAACAGGGTTTGACTGAACCGCTCTCACACGGCACCACCGGATTTTCTTCCGAAACTTCAAAAAACTCGCAGCTTGCCTGCGGGTTTTTTGTTGCGCGAGAGGATTTGCCTGCTGGCTCGCCGGCACTGGCAGCGAGTTGCCAATGGCAGAACAGGCCGACTATTTGGGGCCGACTATTTGGGATTTTCGCTTTGAGGATTTTGGATGACAGCGCCGACGGGCTTGTCGGTTGGGGAGGTCCATTCTGCATCGAAGGCGGCTTTGAGACGGGTGAGAGTCTGATTGGAGTCGATCCCCTTGGTCTGCTGGTAGGCGTTGGCGACGTGCTTGGCGAGATTCACCAGGAGGATGCCCCACGCGGCGGGATCGGGCATGATGGCGGTCGAGAGAGTGACGTGCTGGCCGCCGCCGGAGACGGCCCAGATGCGGGCAAGTTCAACAGCCTTGAGCTCGTTGGCGATGGGACGGGGGATGGGTAGCTCTCTTGGGTGGGGCATATTTGGGTCTCCTTGGCGAATCGATTCAGCGAAGATTTTCCGGGTTGAGTGGCTGAAGTTCGGAAATCGTGAAGCGCCCGGCCTTGCGGATGAGTTTGTCGTCGAAATAGATTTCTCCGCCGCCGACTTCGGGGTCCTGGCGCATGACCATGTCCCAATGGATGGCCGATTTGTTGCCGTTGTTGGCTTCGTCGTAGGCCTGGCCGGGGGTGAAGTGGATCGAGCCGGCAATTTTCTCGTCGAAGAGAATGTCTTTCATCGGCTTGGTGACGTAGGGGTTGAAGCCGATGGCGAACTCGCCGACGTAACGCGCGCCTTCATCCGAATTGAGGACTTCATTGAGTTTTTCGGTGTTGGTGCTGGTGGCTTCGACGACTTTGCCATCCTTGAAGACCAGGCGGATGTCGTTGTGGGTCTGGCCGCGGTAGATGCTGGGGCAGTTGAAATGGATGACGCCGTTGACGGAGTTGCGGACGGGGGCGGTGAAGACTTCACCGTCGGGAATGTTGACCTTGCCGTCGCAGGGAATGGCGGGGATGCCTTTGATGGAGAAGGAGAGATCGGTGTCGGCCGGGCCCTTGAGGCGGACGCGGTCGGTGCGTTCCATCAATTGTTTGAGCGGCTGCATGGCGCGGGCCATTTTTGCGTAGTCGAGGGTGCAGACATTGAAGTAGAAATCCTCAAACGCCTCGGTGGACATTTCGGCCATCTGCGCCATCGAGGGACTGGGCCAGCGGAGGACGACCCAGCGAGTTTTTTTGATGCGGATTTCCTGGTGGACGCGCTTCCAGACGGTGGCTTCGTAGAGTTTCTGCTTGTCGGCGGGGACGTCGGATAGCTCGGAGACATTGGGGCTGCCGCGTGCGCCGATGTAGCACTGGACGCTTTCCATCTGGGCGCGCTCGATGTCGGCGATGGTGTTCCACTGGGCATCCGCGCCGCTGATCATGAGGGAGCGGAGGACTTCGTTGCTCTTGAGGAGCACCAGCGGGTGGCCGCCGGCGGCGGAGGCCGCGCGGACGAGGGATTTGGTAAACGCATGGGGGATGTCGATGGCTTCAATGAGGATTTTTTCGCCGGCTTTCAGGCCGCAGGAGTAATTGATCAGCAGGTTGGCGAGTTTGTCGATTCGTGGGTCGGTCATGGTGGGGAATATCGCTGGTGAACGGGGAGCGTGCAAGGAGTAGAATACGGTCATGAGCATCGCCGAGATGGAGTTGCGAAATAACCGGGCGGTGGTTGCGCCGCGGGTGAGGTGTGAGGATCACTGCGAGGAAGTGAGGCTGGTGGATCGGGTGGAGATGATGCTCAGGAGGGGGATCGGCGGCGAATATGACCTGTACGGCTCGAGCGGATGCGGGAAGACGACGGCGATTCGCGAATTGGCGCGCGCCTTTGCGGATGATGATCGGCTGAAACTGGTGGATGACTGCCTCACCGTTAAATCGGAAACGCGAGCGACGAAACTGGTGATATTTACGAGCCGCGTGCGCGCCGGCCCGATGGCGATGGAGTTAATGCCGTGGACGAGGGATGAGTGGATTGAATACATGCTGGCGCGGTGGCGGGGGCAGTGCAGCGCAGTGATGCCGCGGGTGCTGAACGATTCGTACGCCGAGCGACTGGCAGGAAATGCCCAGCTTTGGGCAGGGGTGTTGGATGAAATGGCGCAGAGTGGGCCGTCGCTCGACCTGAGAACTGCGCTGCGGCGGCGGGTGGCCAAGGCGGCGCTGACGCCGCAGCGACACGCGGAGATGGCGGCACTGTGCGTACGATTTCTGACGCGGCAAATCCCCGATTCGCAATTGCCCTTCACCGCTGTGCCTGGTGAGCAGGATTTTGCCCGCCTGCTGCGGCATCGGCCGGTGCAGGTGTTGCTGGCCAGCGACATGCTCGTTCACTGGCTGGCCGATGTGGGAGATACCAGGTCGCTGGATGGGATGTGGCCAGCGGAGCTGGTGGTGGAGGCAGCGTTGCAACTCAAGCAGCGAAATGGGACGGCGGAGATTCTGGAGAGCGTGCTGGAGTCCAATGAGCTGCGGCTGCATCCGGTGGCGGCGAGCTTGCTGCTGGCGCTGGAGCCGTCCTGGCGGCCAGCGCCGCGATATGTGCCCAACCTGGCCAGCGCGCAGCTTCGCAAGGCTCGCTGGCAGCACGTGGATTTGTTTCGGGCGCGGCTGGGGGGATGTGATCTGCGGTCGGCCGATCTGCGAGAGGCGCGGTTGCAGCGGGCGAAGGCGGTGAAGGTAAAACTCGGCCGCGGGGATCTTCGTGGCGCGATCATGCGGTCAATCGACGCCGAGAGCGGCGATTTTGCAGCGGCGAACCTGAGCGGGGCGATTGCGCAGCGGGCGCGGTTCGCGCACGCGAATCTGGAGGGGGCCAATTTGCAGGGAGCGAAGCTGCGCAAGGCCGAATTTGTGGGAGCGAACCTGAAGCGGGCGAACCTGCGCTGGGCGGATTTGCGCAGGGCACATCTGAAGAACGCCGCGCTGGAGGGGGCGGATTTTTCGGGAGCTGATCTCACCAAAGCCGTGTTTGCCAGCGCCGTGCTGCGTGAAACCTCGCTGGCGGGCGCCAAGCTTCGCAAGGCGTGGCTGGTCGGATGCAATCTGGAAGGAATGGATCTGACCGGAATGGATCTGAGCGGCGCGGTTTTATCAATGGCCCTTCTCACCGGCGCTTCATTGGCGGGGGCCAATCTGTACAAGGCGAGTTTGCAGAAAGCCGGGTTGGCGGAGATCGATCTGGAAGGGGCCGATCTGCGCAGAGCCGATTTGCGCGGGGCCTCGTTTCATTTGGGATCGACGCGCAGCGGGTTGGTCGGAAGCGTGATTCCCTGCGAGGGGAGCCGGACCGGTTTCTACACCGATGAGCGCGAAGAGCAGTCTTATCGCCGGCCGGAGGAGATCCGAAAAGCGAATCTTTGCAATGCCGATCTGCGCGGGGCAAATATCAGGGGGGTGGATTTTTACCTGGTGGATGTGCGCGGGGCGCGCTATACGCACAGGCAGGGCAAATATCTCAAGCGGTGCGGCGCGATCATGCGGTAGTTGTGTTTGCAGAGGCGGCGATGCTCGATCGGATTTCGCAAAGACTTCTCACGCTCCTGCAATTCACGCGCATGGCGCTGGTTTTTACGGCCATATCGAACAGCTTATGCACATTGCTCCTGGCGACCCGTGGAGAAGTCGGGCCGGACGGGTCGGTCCTGCGGGCGCTGGACTGGCAGCGGCCGGTCCTGGTAGCGCTCATTTCCATCGGGCTGTATGGCTATGGAATGACGCTCAACGACATCATCGACCGGCGTCGCGACCGGCAACTGGCCGCGCACCGGCCGCTGCCGTCGGGGAGGATTGCCCTGGCCACAGCACACGTCGTCTGCGGCCTGTTGATCCTGATGGCGGTGGTGGCGGGGGCACTGTATGCAAAACGATCGCCGGGAGGTTGGATGAGCCTGGTGCTGGTGCTGTGGACGGCGTTCCTGATCGCGTTCTATGACTTTGCGGGTAAGTATCTGGTGGCGGTGGGGTTACTGACGCTGGGGCTGATCCGGTTCTTTCATGCGGTGATCCCCGCGCCGGAGCTGCCGCTGCTGTGGCATCCGCTTTTACTGTTCACGCACGTGAGTGTTTTGTCGGCCGTGGCTTATTGGTGGGAGGAGAAGCGGCCGCCGCTGACCGTGAGCCATTGGTGGGCGGTCTTGGGAGGGATGGGGATGATCGACATTCTGGCCATCTCGATCGTGTGGTGGGTGGGCCGGGGCGGCGAGGCGGCGGGGGGGCTGGGATGGCGGCCGGGGCTGCTGTTGCCGCTGGGATTGGCGGCGCTGTTTGTCATCGTCGCCTGGCGGATCAAGCGCAAGAGCGCCACACCGCGCCAGGCGGGGCAGACGCTGATGCTCACCGGGCTTTTGTGGCTGATTGCGTATGACAGCGCGTTCGTTGGCGTGTATGTCGGCAAGCGTTATGCCCTGGCATTACTGCTCTTGCTGCCGCTTTCGTACCTGATGGTGCTGTTGATGCGCTGGTGGTCCAAGCTGCTCTCGCTCTCGCAGCCGCCGGAATATAAAAGAGTGAGGAGCAGCGCAGAGGTGCAGGGCCAGCCGTAAATACGGTAAGCAGCGCAGGTTGGGGAGGAAAATACGGCTCTCCGTAAACCCGTTACAACCGTTAAAACCGCCCCAGCTTCAAAAAAATGGCGGTTCTTGTGTTTACAAGATTACAGAGTTTTGTTAGCCTACTCCCTCTTTACTTTACCCTCCGGTGCCCGGTCGCACGCCCTCCAGCGGCCGGGTACTCTTTTTTTGGTGGACAACCTGTCGCATCCTCAACGCTTCGACCGGGCTGCATACATCGGTAAATAGCGGTAATAGACCTCGAGCGTGAGAGTGGCCATCGCCGTGCTGAAAATTCGGCCACCGGGGTCATCGCGCAGCCCATCTGAATCCCAACTGCCATTGGCATGACCATCGCCGCGTTGAAGGCTGAGCAGGTGCTGTGTCATGGCCGTGTTCCAGGTTTTCCACGTGTCGTTCTGGGTCTGCATGAGCATCAGCGAGACGTAATACCAGTGATAAAAATCCCTGCCGTATTCGGAGGGTGAAAAACGCGTGACAAAACGACAGACTTCGTCGATCTGATCGGAGGTGAGTTGCTGGCCGAGAAGCATGCGGGTGAAGGTGGCCTGGGCGGTCATGGTTTCGGTCGGCTTGCGCGGATCCTGATAGCCGACGAGGACGCGGTTTGGGCCGGAGCTGACGGAATTGAGCCAGCGGAGCGTATCGGTGCGGAAACTGGCCGGCACGTCGAAGCCGGCTTGCTGGGCGCTGTGCAGAGCCATGATCGACCAGCCGGTGACGCTGGTGTCGGCGGATTGGTTGGGCATGTAGCGCCATCCGCCGGATCGGCGATGGTGGGCCCACATCAGATACTCCGCCCCTTTGAAGGCAGCGCGCTGATATGCCGGGTCGCGGGTCATGATGGCGGCCTCGGAGAGGGCGATGGTGGCGATGGCCTGATCGTACATGTCGCCGCCAGCGCCTTTGAGGCTGCCGTCGTTGCGCTGTTGTTCCAGAAGGAATTTGAGGGCGAGGCGGACAGTGTCCTGATAGAGGCCGGGTTTGTCGGGGGTATGGTCGGACGCGAGGAAAGCCAGCGTGGCCAGGCCGGTGAGGGCGACATCGCGCGCCTCCTGCCGGCGGCGATGCGGAGTGCGGTCTGAATTGAAGCGCGTCCAGCGGCCATCCGGCTCCTGATTGCGCGATAGATAGTCGAGGGCGCGGGCGACGGCGTCTTCGGTCGCTTTGGAACCACCCAGCGTCTCGACGAGGGGCTTGCGAATGTCATCGGAGCGCTGGATGAGCGTTTCGGTGGGGACTTGCCTGGGGCCGAGTTCTTCGGGGAGGGAGGCGGTGACTTTGGGTTGGATGGGTTCGGGAGTGAGGTCGGGGATGCGTGGTTTGATCGCTTCGGGAACGGGTTGCTGGGGGGCCCATTGGTCGAAAGTGGTGGATGGAATGTTGGCGGCTTTGATGGGGGCTGCGCGGCCCGTGGATGAACCTGATGATGAGGCGGAGATGGTCGGGCGGGGCGCTTCAATGAAATCGGGGGATGTGAAAGGTTCTGATGAAGCTGTGCTTGAGGAGAGTTCCGGGATTTTGATGTCGAGTTGAGGGGAAGACGGAAGAGCGGGGGCAGGTGATTCGGTGAAGGAGGGAGGGAGTTTATTCGTGATCGGTTGATCGAGGATGGAGGTGGAGGCGATGGGATTGGAGGATGATTCGGAGCCGATGGAAATCGAGCCGGGTTTGGATCGCGTGGGTGCGATGTGGGGCGATTGGGGCATCGGGGGAGCGAGCGTTTGCACTTCAGCGCCGGTGATGGGAGCGACGGGGAGAGTGGGGATGAAGACTTGCGGCACTTCCGACAGATCCATGCGCGGATGGATGTCCAGAGGCTCTGCTTTGGGAGTGCCTTCGCGCGAAAGGGGGAGTTCAGAGGCGAGCGATTGGCGGGGCTGGGCGATAGGCAGATTGCCGGTGACCATCGGCTGAGGCGCTGCGGCGACAAATGGGAGTTGGATTCTGGAGGAGTTGATCGCCGGCGGCGGAGGCGCGGCCGCTTCGGCCTGACGCATTTGCGCCAGAGGAATTTCAAGCTGAGGAATCGGCGCGGCGGCGGAGGGGACGGCGAGCGCGACCGATTCGGCCGGGCGAGGTGCGCGCGGGGCGGGAGCTTCAGGCGCTAGAGACATCGGAGCGGGCTTGTTGAAGTTGCGGGGAAGCTCGGTTTGAATGGGGCGGGGTGGCTCGATGGCAATTTCGATGGCGCTCTGTGGAGAAACATCGCCGCCAGCCTGGGGGGTGGCGACGGGAAGATTGGTGATCTGGTTTCTCACCTGAAGCTGAAGCTCGGCAGCGCGCGAGGCTTCCAGATTGATGGGGACCTCCATGCCCATCTCCGCCTTCACGTAGTGGATCACATCGCGGGAGACGAAGATAACGCTGAAGACCATGGTGATCAGGACGTGAAGAAAGATGGAAAAGAGCAGGCACTTTTGCAGCAGGTCGCGGGTCTCATTGCTGCGCAGGAGCATCGTCAGCGGGATGAAGACGGCGACGGCAATGAGCAGGACGACGACGTTGAGGTTCATCCACGCGACGGGCCCGACGCCAAACCAGCCCTGGCGGCCCAGCAGCCACCAGATACCGCCGGCCGCGGCGCAGGTGACGACGATGACCCAGAGGGACCACTTGAGGTGGAAGAGAAATTGGCGGAAAGCGGATTCGGGCATTTCGATTCTCGCACGGCGGCCCAAGCCGCCCCTACAAAATGTCGGGCAGGAGTGCCCGACCCACCAGAAGCTTATTGTACCGGGACGGGCGTGGGCTCTTCGAGAAGATAACCAATTTTGACTTCGCCGATCCCCGCTTTGCGGCAGAGGCCGGCCACGTTGGCGAAATAGCGGTGCAGGCTGCGCTCGTCAGCGCGGATGAGCACATCGCGATTGCCGGAATTGGCGCTTTGGGAAAGCAGGTCCATCAATTCATCCGGTGTGTAGGTTTTGCCGCCTACGACGGTCGTGCCGTCTTCCCGGATGTTGATGATGATCTGCTGGGGCAGGGCGGAGAGGGGCTGGCTGGAGGCGAGTTGGGGGAGTTGGATGCCCACGTCGCGCTCCTCTTCCTTAAACCGCGTGGCGATGAGGAAGAACATGAGGAGGAAGAAAAGCGTGTCGATCAAATTCAGCAGATTGATCGGCTCTTCCTGGTCGGAATCGGGGTCGCGAATTCGCATGAGTTTCAAGTTTGAGATTTCAGATCTCGGATTTCAGCACGGTTTCCAGGCTGGCCGGCTGGGATTTGCGGGTTGGGTGTTCGAGGAAATGATCGGCGAAATCAATGGATAGCTCGTTCATCTCGGCGACATAGCGCTCGATTTTGGCGATGAAATAGTAATAGATCATGAGGATCGGGATCGCCACCATCAGGGCTGCGAGGGTGCACACCAGAGCTTCATAGATTCCCTTGGCCAGCAATTCCGGTTTGCCCAGGCCCTGGGCGCTGCTGGTGATGCGGAAGGCGTCGATCATGCCCCAGACGGTGCCCAGCAGGCCGAGCATGGGGGTGATGACGGTCAGGCCGTACATCATGCGCATGTTGCGGCGGAGTTTTTGCACTTCGTTGCCGCCGGTGTCTTCCACAGCGCGCTCGACGGCGGCGTGGCCCTGCGGAAGTTTTCGCAGGCCGGCGGCCGTGATCCGCGAAATGGGCGAGGGGTGCTCGCGGCAATAGCGAAGGGCGGCCTCGCGGTTTTCGCCGCCCTCGGGGGTGATGCGCTTGAGGTCGCGCATGAAACGCCGGGGGATGATCTTGCCGCGGCGCAGGGCGACCCAGCGTTCGAGAACCAGGGCCAGCCCGATCATGCTGGCCACGCCGATGGGGACCATGAACCAGCCGCCTCTGAGGAGGAGTTGAAGGAAGGAGATGTCGGGCGGATGGGTGCGGACTTCGGTGACCTGAGTGCTTGGCGCGGCCGGGCGGGTTTGCGCCTGGGCGATGGCGGCGATGTAAAGGAGAAATGCGGCAACGGCGGCGCAGGAGAAGATGCGGAGAAGCGGCTGAAGGGGCAGTCTTTTCAAAGCATTCATTGCGAACTTACCTCTGTGCGTCCAATGCGGCCAAACGTTTTTGGGCCAGCGGAGCCTCGGGGGCGTCTTTGTATTTGCTGACGACGACGCGGTACTGCTGTTTGGCCTGGTCGGGCTGCTTCAATTGCTCGAACACGCGGCCGGCCTCGAAGATGGCGCGGGCGGCCCACTCGGGGTACGCATAGACATCTGCGACGGCCAACAAAGCCGCCGCCGCTTTTTCGTACTGGCCCTGGGCGAAAAACGTTTCGCCAATCTGAAACTGGGCGCGGGCGGCGGTGGGGCTGCTGTTTTGGGCGATCACTTTGCCGTACCACTGGCGAGCCTCGTCATATTTCTTCTGATTCTCCAGGGCCCAGCCGATGCCAAACTGCGCCTGGTAAACGAAGCGGTCTTTAGGGTATTTGTCGAGGAAACGGTCATAGAGTTTTTGAGATTCGGCGTATTGTCCCTGCTGTGCCGTCACCTCGGCCAATTTCAGAAGCGAGACCGAGGCGAGGTCGGGCTTGGGATTGCCGGCCAGGGCCGATTGAAAATGCTGCCTGGCGTCATCGAGCTTGTCCTGTTTGGCGAGGCTGACGCCGGCCTGATAGTGGGCCCAGCCGGCCAGTTCATCATTGCCGTGCTTGGCGAGGAAGGCGTTGAAAGTCTGGGCTGCCTTGGCCGGCTGGCCGAGTTTTTCGTATGCCGAGCCGAGGCGATAAAGGGCGATGGAAATGGTTTTGGCATCGGCCGAATTGTCGGCGACGGATTTTTCCAGCAGCTCCACCGCCTCCTTAAATTTTTCCTGCTGAAAAAGAATTTCGCCAAGCTCGGAGCGCGCTGCCGTGGCCAATTTGCTGCTCGGGAAATCCTTGAGGAGCCGGCGATAGGTTTGCTCGGCCGATTTGGAATCCTTGGCCGACTGCTGCGACCAGGCGAGGTCATAGAGCACTTCATCGCTCGCCGTTTTTGGATCGGAGGCAAGCTTGCTGAGCGTGGCGATGGCCTCCTGATGCTTTTGCAATTTCACCAGACAGGCGGCGATAAGCTGACGTGCCTGGGCGGTGTGCGGGCCGGTTTCGTGTTGCTTCACATAGTCCTGAAGCACATTGACCGCCTGCTGCTCGTTGCCGGCATCCTTTAATGCCACACCTTGATAGAACCGGGCATCGGCGGCGAGCGCCTCGTTGGGATATTTCTGCGCCATCTGCGCGAACGCGGCGGCCGCTTCGGCCGGATGCCTGGCATCGAGCTCCAGCCAGGCGAGCAAATAGGATGCGGGGCCGGCCAATTCGGGCGGCGGATTGGCGGAGAGAAGCTTCTTGAGTGCGTTGGTGGTTTTGATGGGATCGTTCTGGCGATAGGCCATCTGGCCGTATTCAAAGAGGCCACGAAGGGTCCAAACCGAGTCGAGAGAGGCTTTGGACAAATCCCCGAATGCCTTTTCGGCGTTGGCCAAATCACCGAACCGGAGGAGGGCCAGCCCGTGCTTGAATTGGGCCTCGAGTTTGTCAGCACCAGCGCTTTGGGCATAACCGGCGAGGATTGCGGCTGCGTCTTTGTTTTTGTTCTCGTGAAGCAGCGCATCGCCGAGGATGAGGATGCCGCGCGAGAGATCGGCATCGGCAAGGACAGTTTTGTTGCTCACGATCGGAGTGAGCGAATCGATGGCGGTTGAATAGTCACCGCCGAAATAGGCAGCCTGGCCGAGACGGACGGTGTATTTCAATTTCAAAGCATCTGTGTCGGATTTTTTGCGAAGGTCATCGTAAGCGGCGACGGCTTCGTCGTAGCGATTGAGAAGCAGCAGGTTTTCGGTGGCGAGCTCTCGGGCGGATCGATAAAGCGGGCTGGATTCGGGAAGCTTCAACTCGCGGCAAAGCTCCAGGCTTTTGGCGTAGCTGGCGCTTTTGTGAAGCGAGAAGGCCTGGCGATAAATCGCCTCGGCGCGCTGCGGGCTGTTGGGGAATTTTTGGCCGAAGTCGGCGAATTCGGCGGCGGCTTCGGCGTTTTTGCCCAGGCTCATGGTGCACTGCGCGCGGTCGAGAAGAATCTGCTCGAGATTGGCCGGTGGCGGGTTGGATTTGGCCAGTTCGTCGAGGATGGCGCGGGCGGATTCGTATTTTTTCTCGGCGATGTCGCACTGGGCGATCCAATAACGGGCGGTGGCGGCGCGCTGGGCATCCTTTTGAATGACTTCATCGAGCGCGCGCCTGGCTTCGGGGATGCGTTTCGCAGCCAGATGGGTCAGGCCAAGTTGAAGACGGGCGGCGGCGGCGTAGGGACTGTCGGAATGATGCTCGATGAGGCGGGTGAGCGCGCCGGTGGCGCTGTCGTATTCAGCGCGGTTGTAGTGGGCCAGGGCGAGGGAGTAATACGCCTCCGCGCGCTTCTCGGGCACGCTCGCCGCGAGGATTTCGTACTGCTGAATCGCCTTATCGTGCTGATTGAGCGACTCGAGAATCTGGCCCAGCGCCAGCATGGCATCGCCGCGCTGGCGCGCGTCGGGATATTGATCGAGGAGGCCGCGAAGGGTGGCGGCGGCCTCACTTGCCTTACCGGTGGCGCGCTGGGCGAGGGCCTGGAAATAGAGCGCCTCGGACATGCGGCGGCTCTTGGGATATTTGGCCATGAAGGCGCGGGCGGTTTCCTCGGCTTCCCTGGAATTGCCCATGAGCAGCAGCGCCTGGCTGCGATTCAATGCGGCGGTCTCGGCCGACGGCGAGTCGGGAAATTTGGCGATCAACTCGTCGAATGTGGCAATCGCCTTGGGGAAATCCTTCAGCGAAATGCGGCAGTAGCCCAGGACAAGCAGTGCTTCATCGCGCTGGGCAAACTCCCCCTCGGCCAGAATCTCGTCGAGTTTTGCGGCCGCCTTCTGGAAATCGCCCAACCGATAGAAGCAGATGGCCAGGGCATATTTCGCCGCTTTGGCCTCGCGGTGCGTCGGATGGTCCCGCAGAAAGTCGCTGTATTGCTCGGCGGCCAGCTTGTAGAGCTGCCGCTGAAACAGGCCGTTGGCGGCGAGGAGTTTTTTGGTTCCCGGATCCGCGCCGGGGGTCTGGGCGCGGGCGGGGAGGATGAACAGAAGAATTAACAGCAGAACGGCGAAACGCTGCATGAGGGGCATTGTAGCGGAAGGCGGCGTTTGAGGAGAGTCGGGCAAGGGCGCTGGTGGAATGTCGGGCAGGAGGTGCCCGACCTAGCGATTGGGCGTTCCCGAGGCTTGAGTCGTCGGCCGCGTGGTCGGCTGTGTGGTTGCCTCGATGAGGCTGTCGAAGGGAGCGGTGATGTTTTTCACCTGCCTGTCGGAAAGCAGTAGCAATCGCTCCTTTTTCCGTTCGCGGAGCTCAATGATGTGGCGATCGATGGCGTCGGCCCAGCGCTCGGGGCTGGTTCCGCCGGAGATGGAGGTGATTTCCATCTTCGGCTGCTCGACCGTGCCGCTGATGGGGACGATCATCGCCTGCCCCATGCCCTCTTTCTGCATCTGGGGAGGGAGGCCGATGCGGGCCTGAAGCGCCATCTTGCCGCCGGCCACTTCCGTCTCGCCGGAGATGGCGACCGGCAGATCGTTGAGGGTGATCGTGTAAGGCTGGCAGCGGGCCTTGCCATTTTCGATGACAAACCGCACCTCGGGCGCGTTCAATACCACCGCCGCGCCCGTATCACCCACAATCGCCTGCCATTGGGTGGTCAATTCACGGGGAAATGCATCAGGGAGAACCTGCCCGCTGATCAGCGTCGCATTGCGCACGCTGAGGCGGCCTTTGCCGTTCATTTTGCGAAGAGATCCGACGACGGGGAGCGACAAATCATCAATCTGCAACTGGAGATCGCCGCCATTGGTCACATCCTGGAGGAAGGGAACGGCGTAAGCCAGTCTGCGGGCGAATTCGCGGGTGAGCTGGATATTGGCCGACGTGGGGCCATCGACGCCGAGCCTTCGGGGTGTGCTGACCAGATCGAGCATGGGATGGCCGGTCAGCGAAGTGTCTTTCTTGTCGAGCTGTCCGATGGCGGTGAACTTGTCGAAGCGCAATTTACCGTCGCCGACGGTCAGGTGCAGATCCAGGGTCTTGATCACCGGCCCAAACATCTGCCCATAGTCCTCGGCCGGCACGAGCGAGAGCAGCACCCAGCCCAATGATCCTGTCCCCGGCGTTGCGGCGTTGGGAACATCACGCATGGTGACGGTCAGATCGGCGACGGCTTTGGAGACATTGAGCTGGCCGTTTTCGCCAAGGTTGACCTTTCCGGATACCGTGAATGTGCCGCCGGTGTCTTCGCCGCCGACGTTGCCGGAAAGATCGCAGGTCCAGGGCTCGTCGAGTGAGGGAATCTGGAGCTTGCCGTTGATGTTGGAGAAACGGGCGGAGCGATAGACGGTGCGGAACATTTTGTCCTGGATCTGGCCGCGGGTGAGGATGAGGGTGGCGTTTTGGACGGTGATGTCGCCGGAGAGGTCGGGCAGGTTCATCGGCACGCGCGGTTTGCCGGCGGCGGGAGTGGGGGCAATCTGATTGGGCATCCATCCGGCCGGAAGGCGGTCGAAGGAGTCGGTGCCGTCGCCGTAGTCGATGACATATTCGACCGACAGGTCCTTGATCGTAGCGTTCTTCAGCTCGAAGTTGCCTCTGAGCAGCTTGCCCAAAGGCATCTGGCAGTCGAGGCGGGCAAAGCGGATGGATCGCCCCTCGGGATCGATCATCGAGAAGCCGTTGATGCTCGTCGAGCCGAACCAGCCGGTGTTCATTTCGCCGATCCAGGCGGTGCCGCGGTATTTGCTTTCCAGGTACATTTTCAGCACATTTCGGCCGATCTTCGAGCCCACAATCTGCGGCAGGAAGACGATCGATAGCGCAAATACAAGCAGCAGTCCGGCAACGACATAGCGCCATTTCCGGCGCGGCGCGGGGAGGTCGGTGCGCTCGATGGGATTGGGAAAGGCCATCTCCTGTTCCATGCAGGGCAGTGTAGCCCGGGCGGGCCCATCCGGGGACGGGCAATTGTGCGGGTTAAATAATCGGGGCATTTGGCAATTTGGGGCGGTGGATTTAGTCAATTCTGGCGTGGGGTTTCGCCGAAACACATGGAAGGTCGGGTTGCGTGGCCTCCCTGGTCGGGGAAGCGCTGCCCTTGTGTCGTTAAAAGGTCGGGGTCGCCACGGCGACCGAATGCGCTTTGAGGATGTTTTGCATGGCGAACGCATCAGAGATTCCAACTCGAGAGAGTCAACAGGGAGAACGGCTTAGTTACAAATTCCAGCGTTTGCGCGAGAGGCTGCGCGATGCGGTGGTCAATGGGGAGCTGGCGGGGAAGCTGCCGGGTGAGCGCGAGCTGGCGCGGCGATTCAAGGCCAATCCGAAGACGCTGAGCAAGGCCCTGACGGACCTAGCGGCCGAGGGGTTGCTGGAGCGGAGCATCGGCCGGGGGACGTATGTGAAGGGCAGCTCTGCGCCGGAAGATTTGGGCGGGCGGTGGCTGGTTTTGGTGGATGAGGCGGAGCGGAAGTCGGCGGTGGTGGAGCAGTTGCTCAAGAGCCACAGCGAGGCCGAGGTGGCGATCGCGGGGAGCGAGATGCGGCCGAGCTTCATCAGCCAGTTCAACGCGGTGATCGACCTGAGCAAATCGACGCCGGAGTCGTTCCATAAGGACCTGCTGGTGCGGGGGATTTCGATATTGCTGCTGGGGCGCGAGCCGGCATCGTTCAAGGTACACGCGGTGCTGCTGGATCGGGTACACGCGGCATCGTGTCTGGCGCGGGACATTTTCCTGGCCGGGCATCGGCGGATTCTGGTGCTGGAGGATACGTCGGAGCACGAGGTATCGACGGCGGTGCGGGCGGCGGCGGCACGATATGCGCCGCACGCGGCCGTGGATTCGGCGCCGTGGCAGAACACTTCGGCGATCATTGACCGGGCCAACAGCGCGATCCTGTGCGATGGGGAGGCGGCGGCGGTGGAGGTACACCAGGTGGCCGAGAGCCATGCGCACGTGGCGCGAGTCAGTTGGGCGGCGGTGGGAACATGGGCGGGGACGCCGCTGTGCACGGGGATATATGTGACACCGACGGATCTGGCGCTGGCGGCGACGAATCTGCTGCGGACGGCGCACATGCATCGGCCGACGATTTTGTGGATTACGGGGACGTATGTGGACCGGAGCACGATTCGGGCGGTGCCGGAGAGCAGGGTGGAGAGGGCGATGTCGGCTTAGGGGGAATTTGCGATTTGCGATTTGCGATTTGCGATTGGAGGGCGAAGGGGCGAATGGGCGTATGGAGGAAGGGGGAAATGGGTTCGTTCTGCGGTTTCGGTCGAACATCGAACATCGAAGAACGAAGTGGGGAGGGGGATGGGGAGGAAAAAAAAGTATGTGAAGTGGGTGTCGGTACTGATTTTTTGTAAGAGTGGTTTGGGGCGAGGGTTAGGGAATTGGGGGTGCAAGAAAATATCAAAAAACCGGGGGAAAAGCGGTACTTTCCGGTACCAAAGCGGTACTTTTCGGTTCCGGAACGGTTCTTTGAAGGGAAAAGCGGGTCCGGGATCGGAAGTGAAGGTCGAGGATGGAAGATGGAGGATCGAAGGCGCGCGGAGGGGGCGGGGGCACGGCGGAGTGGGTGAGACGAGAACATTCCTTTCCCCTGTCTGGTTCCTCGGCAGGGATTACACCAGAATGTTAGGGTGATGTCAAGTATATTCCCGTATTCCTGCGAGAATTCAGAATTCAGAATTCAGAAGATTCGTGTGAGGGTGATTAAGTAGCCGCGGTTTTTGTGATTTTTCCGCATTCGGGGCATTGGGTGGGAGTGGCGCGGAGGTCGTAGCCGCAGGTGGGGCAGAGGAGGAGGATTTTGGCGCGGCGGGATTTGCGGAGGCGTTGGAGATGGAGGATGGGGGGGAGGAGGAAGAGGAGGGCGAGGAGCCAGTGGGAGAGGCCGAGGCGGAGGGAGTGGAACTTTTCGCCGGCGGCGGGGGTGGTGCGGGTGAAGAATTGCCAGCGGAGTGGGCCGAGGGCGGAGGAACCGTCGGTGCCGTGGGTGAAGAACCATTTGGTCATGACGTCATAGGGTTGGTGGTAGTAGGTGAGGCGGGGGCGGCCGCCGCTTTGGTCGGCGTTGATGTGGTAGCCCCAGACGAGGTGGCCGTTGAATGGGCCGACGCGGCCGGAGGTGAAGGAGAGCCAGATTTTTTTGTCGGAGATGAGGTGGATTTGGGTGGAGGCGGCGCTGCGGTCGGGGAGGTAGCGGTCGTAGGTGAAGGAGAGGGTGGTGGAGGAGGATTGGCCGCGGAGCCAGAGGGTGAGGGTGGCGATGAAGAGGAGGAGGGAGAGGGTGGAGGAGAGGGTGAACAAGCGCCGGCGCATCGGGGGACATCATACCGCAGCGGATTGGAAATGGAGGAGGCGTGTGAGGCGTGCGAGTTAGGGAGTTCCGGAAGCAGGACTGTCCCGCTTCTGACTTTTTCCCGCTTCTGACTTTTCCGTCGAAACTAGCCCCGTCCCGGTTTCATTCCCCGTCCCGGTTTCATTCCCCACCGAAATCGCGTGCTTCCGCAGGGGGGAGACTGGAAATGGGGCGTCAGATTCAGGAAAGCATTGTGCTCAAGATTAAACATGATCCACCCTTCGAGAATTACGATAGGCAATCACTCATCCGCAGGCGAATCGCGAATAAAGGAACCGACATTTCCGCCCGCCCTTTTAAGGAAACTGCCGTTTCAGTATCCGGAGTTCAAGCTTGAGTTTCGTCGACAGGGAAGACAGGGGGTCACCCGGTGACCCTCACACGAGCACGGGCATCCGAGTACGGCTGCCCATGCCACCCAGAAAGAGCACATCACGGGGACACTGGCAGCAAGCTGCCAGTGGCACAAGCGAGGCAGCGGTGTGCTGAAGCACACCCTACGGGAGACGTTACGCGAGGAGGGCGGGGATAACGTTCCCCGCGACGTCGGTCAGGCGGTAATCGCGGCCCTGGAAGCGGTGGGTTAGTTTTAGGTGATCGAGGCCGAAGAGGTGGAGGAGGGTGGCGTGGAAGTCGTTGATGTGGACGGGATTCTCCGTGATGTTCCAGCCGATATCGTCGGTGGTGCCATAAGTCAGCCCACCTTTGGTGCCGCCGCCGGCCATGAACAATGTGAAAGAGTAGGGGTGGTGGTCGCGGCCGGTGTTGGCGTCGCGGCCTTTGCGGTTTTCGCCGAGGGGGGTTCGGCCGAATTCGGAGCCCCAGACGACGAGGGTTTCGTCGAGGAGGCCGCGTTCCTTCAAATCTTTTATCAGGGCGGCGATGGGTTGGTCGGACATGCCGGTGTTGAAGGCGAGCTCGGTGTTGAGATTGGAATGGTGGTCCCAGGAGGCGTGGATGATGTTGATGAAGCGGACGCCGCGCTCGATGAGGCGGCGGGAGAGGAGGCAGTTGGCGGCGAAGGAGCGGTATTGGCCGGGGCCGCCGGGGCGGTCGGCTTTGATGGGGGGATCGTCGCGATCGAGGCCGTAGTTGTGGAGGGTTTGAGGGGATTCGGAAGAGAGGTCGATGAGCTCGGGGGCGGCGGATTGCATGCGGAAGGCGAGCTCGTAGCTGGCGATGCGGGCGGCGATTTCGGGGTCGTGGATTTCCTGGAAGCGTTTTTGGTTGAGTTGGTTGAGGGCGTCGAGGTCGGCGCGCTGGAGGTCGCGGGAGATGCCGGGGGGATTGGAGAGGTTTAATATGGGTTCGCCTTTGTTGCGGAAGAGGACGCCGGCGTAGGTGGAGGGGAGGAAGCCGGATTGCCAGAGGGTTGCGCCGCCGCTGGAGCCGCGGCCGGCGGTGAGGACGACGTAGCCGGGGAGGTTTTGGGATTCGGCGCCGAGGCCGTAGGTGAGCCATGCGCCCATGGTGGGCAGGCCGAAGGTGGCGCGGCCGCATTGCATGAGGAGTTGGCCGGGATGGTGGTTGAATTGGTCGGTGTGCATGGAGCGGATCATGCAGATGTCGTCGGCGCACTGGGCGATGTTGGGGAGGAGGTCGGAGAAGACCATGCCGGATTGGCCGAATTGTTTGAAGGTGCGAGGCGAGCCCATGAGGCGGGCGGAATCTTTTTGGATGAAGGCGAAGCGGACGTTTTTGAGGAGGGAGTCGGGGAGGGGCTGGCCGTGGAGCTGGTTGAGTTTGGGTTTGGGGTCGAAGAGGTCCATCTGGGATGGGCCGCCTTCCATGAAGATGAAGATGCAACTCTTTGCTTTGGGGGCAAAATGCGGACGGCGCGGGGCGAGGGGATTGGCGGGGATGGCGGTGTTGGCGGTGAGGATGTTGTCTTGAGTGAGGAGGGAGCCGAGGGCGAGGAGGCCGAGGCCGGAGGCGGAGGTGGTGAGGAATTCGCGGCGGGAGCGGAGGATGTGATTTTGGAGGTTCATTGATTTTCGTTCATCATTATTCGCGGGTTAGGAATTCGTCGAGGTTTAGGAGGACGCGGGAGATGGAGGTCCAGGCGGCTTGTTCGGAGAGGGAAATGTTGGGGACGGGGAGTTTGCCGAGGGTGAGTTTGGCGTCGGTGGGATTTTGGTTGTACCAGGCGCGGGAGCGGTTGAGGAGATTGGTGAGGGTGGTTAGCTCCTGGGAATCGGCGGGGCGGATGGCGCAAAGGCGGAAGGCGAATTGGAGTTTTTGGGCGTCGGTGCCCAGGTTGGGGGTTTCGTGGTTGGCGGTGAGGATGCGTTTGGAGAGGGATTGGGCGGCTTCGGCGAAGATTTCGTTGTTGAGTGTGGCAAGGGCCTGGAGGGGCGTGTGGGAGGTGGTGCGGGAGATGGTGGTGGCGTTGGAGTCGGGGCAGTCGAAGGTGGTGAGGTTGGGGTGGGGGGCGGTGCGCTTGAAGAAGGTGTACATGGCGCGGCGATGGCGGTCTTCGCCGGTGCTGGGTTTCCATTGGAAGTTGTTGGCGTAGCTGAGGGCGGCGACGTCGGGGGGCATGGGGGGGAAGACGCTGGGGCCGCCGATTTTGGGGGCGAGGAGGGCGGAGGCGCTGAGGGTGAGGTCGGAGACGATTTCGCCCTCGACGCGGAAGCGATTTTGGCGATGGAGGAGGCGATTTTCGGGATCGAGTTCGAGAAGCTCGGGGCGGAGGCGGGAGGATTGGCGATAGGTGGAGGAGAGGAGGATTTCTTTGATGAGCGCTTTGCGGCTGAAGTTGAGACGGCGGAATTCGGTGGCGAGAAAGTCGAGGAGTTGGGGATGGGTGGGTTTTTCGCCGCGGACGCCGAAGTCGTTGGGGGTGCGGACGAGGGCCTGGCCGAAAAGGTGGAGCCAGATGTCGTTGACGGCGACGCGGGGGGTGAGGGGGTTGGAGGGGTCGGTGAGCCAGTGAGCGAGGTCGAGGCGAGAAGGGAATTCTGAGTGCGCGGAGGAGAGTGCTGAGTGCTGAGTGCTGGGTGCTGAGTGGGGGTTGAGGGGATGGAGGATGGAGAGGGTGGCGGGGGTGAGGGGTTGGTCGGGGCGGAGGAAATCGCCGCGGGTCAGGAGGTGGGTGGGGCGGGGGTTTTTTTCGCGCTGGGAGAGGACGCGGACGAGCATCATGGAGGGGCGGGGGGCGTCGTATTGGAGGTCGGCGAGGTCTTTTTGGAGCGAGAGGAAGCGCGGATCATTTCGTTCCCAAGCTTGTTGGGTGCGTTGAAGTGAATCGTCTTTGGGGCTGATGTGGCGGAGAGAGAGGGCGTCGATGATCTGCTGTAAATCGACGGCCCAGGCGGGCATTGATGTGTCGATTTGAGATTTCAGATTGGAGATTTGAGATTCGAGAGCGGCGAGTTTGGGGCGGTAGGCCTGCATTTCTTTTTCGTATTTGGCGAATGCGGCGGGGGAGGTGGGGAGTTTGATTTCGGTTTCGTCGGCGTTGTTGAAGAAGGCGAAGAGCTGGTAATACTCGCGCTGGGTGATGGCGTCGTATTTGTGGGTGTGGCAGCGGGCGCAGCCGACGGTGAGGCCGAGCCAGACTGCGCCGGTGGTCTCGACGCGATCGAAGACGGCTTCGATGCGGAACTGTTCGGGATCGACGCCGCCTTCCTTGTTGGTGAGGGTCTGGCGATGAAAGGCGGTGGCGAGCTTTTGGTTGTCGGTGGCGTTGGGAAGGAGATCGCCGGCGAGTTGCTGGATGGTGAATTGGTCGAAGGGGAGGTCGCGGTTGAAGGCGTCGATCACCCAATCGCGATATTTCCAGGCGTCGGGGCGGAGGGAATCTTTTTCGTAGCCATCCGAGTCGGCGTAGCGGGCTTTGTCGAGCCAGTGGCGGCCCCAGCGCTCGCCGAAATGGGGGGAGGCGAGGAGGTGGTCGATGAGTTTTTCGTAGGCGGCATCGGAAGGATTGGCGGCGAATTCGTCGGCTTCGGCGAGGGTGGGGGGGAGGCCGAGGAGGTCGTAATGGAGGCGTTTGATGAGGGTGTAGGGGTCGGCGGGTGGGGAGGGGGCGAGGTTTTGCCGCTCGAGGGGTTGAAGGATGAAATTGTCGATGGGGGTGCGCGGCCAGGGAGCGTTTTTGACTGGGGGTGGGTCGGGGCGGGTGATGGGGCGATAGGACCAGTGGATCTGCCACTTGGCGCCCTGCTCGATCCATTGGTGGAGTTTTTCGATTTGCAGTGGCGTCAGGCGATCGCCTTTTGGGGGCATTTGTTCGTCGGGATCGGTGCTTTTTACGCGGCGGAGGAGCTCGGATTTGGCGGGCTCGTTGGGGATGATGGCGCGGTTGCCGGATTTGAGCTCGGAGAGGGCGACTTTTGGGTCGTTGAGGCGCAGGCCGGCCTTGGCCTTATCCGGACCGTGACATTCGTAGCAATTCTGGGCAAAGATGGGGCGGATGTCGCGGTCGAAATCGATTGGGGCGGAAGGGGCGGCGGGGGCGGCAGCGCAGAACAGGAGCGTACAGACGAAGAGGGATGGGATCGGCTTTCTCACATGAGTCATTACACCTGAGGGAGGGCGGTGTGCAAGTCCGATAACCGGGGTTGGGAGCGGATCGGCGGCTCAAAAGGCGTTTCAGTTTTGCCGCTATCTTTGCGGCACGGCATTTTTCCGGCGCTTTTTTGTTGCTGAATCTTGTGGGTGGAGCGTATTGGGCAAAGTCTTCCGCGCAGGCACGTCAGGGTAATCAGAAGTGAATTAAATCCCGTTGCCCACGCGGTTAAGCCGTCAGTATGCCCCCCCGATATTCGATCTGAGCGGCAAGCTTTCGCGCAGGCCGCCCACGCGCATCTGGTTGCGCATTATCGGAACCGCAGTGCTGAAGAATCGCAACATCATCGCCTCGGAAAACCGCGCTGGCGCTGCCGGCAGGGCGGTGGTGCGCCGGGCGCGCCCGTCGTTCCTGCTCGAGCCGCTCGAGCACCGCCGGGTGATGTCGGCCGGGTGGGATGTGGCTCTCATCGACAGCACGCTGGCGAATGATGATCTTCTGGCGAGCGCGATGCTGCCGGGTGGGCACGTCATCGTGTACGACGGGCGGCAGGAGAGCAGCGACGAGGTGCTGGCGAAAGTCAGCGAGTGGGCGGAGGCGAACGATGCCAAGATTCGCTCGATCTCGCTGCTGTCGCACGCTTCGGCGGGGAGGTTTGCGCTGGGCAATGACTGGATTTCCAAGGGGACGCTGAAGGAGAGCGCCTTGGCGTGGGAGCGGCTGGGCGAGGTGCTCACCGATGATGCCGAGATCAATCTTTACGGCTGCAATCTGGCCGATCGGGGCGGGAACGGGCAGGGGCTGATCAACAAGCTCTCGAAAATCACGGGGGCCGCGGTTTTTGCATCGACGGATGTGACGGGGCGGGGGGGGGACTGGGTTTTGGAAGCTGCATCGCGAAGGGCGGATGCGAGCGGCTGGAAGTCGGCGTTTAACATCTCGAAGTTGATTCAGTGGGATGGGGATCTGCTGGCGGTGGCGCAGGGAAGCGAAACGCGCGTGAACACCACCACTCTGGGCACGCAGTCGCTGGCGCTGGAAAACCGGCAATCCGTGGCCATGGATGCCAGCGGGAATTACGTGGTCGTCTGGCTCGGCAGCGATTTGGTCGGTAACGGGGTCTTCGCCCAGCGCTACAACTCTGCCGGCGTCGCCCAGGGAGCTGAGTTCCGAGTGAATACAACCGTCCTGAACGCGCAGCAGAATCCCGCCGTTGCGATGGATAATGCCGGCAATTTCGTGGTCACGTGGACCAGCTCAGTCCAAGATGGCGACCTCAATGGCGTCTACGCCCAGCGCTATGATGCGGCCGGCGTCGCTCAGGGGGCGGAGTTCCTCGTCAACACGTTCACCACCAGCAATCAGGAGCTGTCCGCCGTCGCCATGGATGCCAACGGCAATTTCGTCATCGCCTGGCAAAGTAATGGCCAGGATGGCAGCAACAATGGCATCTATGCCCAGCGTTACAACGCCGCCGGCGTGGCCCAGGGCGGCGAATTCCTCGTCAACACCACCACGGCAAACAACCAGCAGAACCCCGTCGCGGCCATGGATGCCACGGGCAATTTTGTGATTGCCTGGGCGAGCGATGTCCAGGATGGAGGCTCCTTCGGCATTTATGCCCAACGCTACAACGCCGCAGGCGTCGCCCAGGGCAGTGAATTTCGCGTCAACACCACCACTGCCAATGCCCAATCCTTCCCAACTCTCGCCATGGATGCGGCCGGCAACTTCGCGGTCGCCTGGATGAGCACCGGACAGGATGGGGGGGGGTACGGCATTTATGCGCGCCGCTACAACAGCGCTGGCACCGCCCTCTCGGGCGAGTTCCGCGTCAACACCACCACCGCCAACGACCAGCGTTATGCCGGCGCGGCCATGGACAACCTCGGCAATCTCGTTATCACCTGGACGAGCACCTCGCAGGACGGCAGCTCTGATGGGATTTACGCTCAGGTTTATGACTCCAACGGCACCGCCGTCGGCAGCGAGTTCCGCGTCAACACAACCACTTCCAACAACCAGCAATATTCTTCGATTGCCTTCAGCGATACCGGCCGATTCACCGTTGTCTGGAGCGGCAATGGCACGGGAGACACTTCCGGAGTCTTTTCGCAACGGTATCTGAACCCCGGAATTACGGTCACACCTGTCTCAGGATTGACGACCACGGAGGCCGGGGGGCAGGCCACGTTCACGGTGGTGCTCACCAGCCTGCCGGCGGCGAATGTGACGATTAATATCTCGTCCAGTGACACAACCGAAGGGACTCTCTCGGCCGCGAGCTTGTTGTTTACAACTGCGAACTGGAACGTCGCCCAGACCGTCACCGTCACCGGCGTCAATGATTTTATTGATGACGACACGATCGCCTACACGGTCGTTACCGCCAACGCCAACAGCTCCGATTCAAATTACAACGGCAGGAGCGCGGCGGACGTTTCGGTGAGCAATAGCGACAACGACACGGCCGGTTTTATTCTCACGCCAACGTCGGGGATGACCACGAGCGAATCGGGGACGACGGCGACGTTTACGGTTGCGCTGGCGACTCAACCCACCGCCAATGTGACGGTCGCGATCGTGCCGGCTGACGCCACTGAAGGGACGGCGGTGACAGGGTCGCTTACTTTCACCGCGGCCAACTGGAATGTTGCGCAAACGGCGACGATCCGCGGCGTGGATGATGCCTTGCTGGATGGCAACATTTCTTATGCGGTTAACGTCTCGACCAGCGCGAGCAGTGATGCCAAATACTTGTCCCTTGCCCCGGCGAGCGTCACCGTCACCAACAACGATGACCCCAGCGAGTTGCCGGCCATTGGTTCGGAATTCCGCGTCAATGTCTATACCACCGACGCTCAAAATCATGCGGCCGTCGCCACCAGCGCGAGCGGAAACTATGTCGTGGCCTACGGCAGCTACATCGCGGCCTCCACCAGCACTGGTGTCTATTTCACGCTGTACAACGCGTCCGGGGGCATTATCCATGCCCAGGATTATGCGGAACCGACAAACACGTTCGTAACCGGCAACCAGGACTTCCCCTCGGTCGCCATGGACGCGGCCGGCAATTTCGTCGTCGTCTGGATGAGCGAGAACCAGGATGGCAGCGGCAAGGGAATCTATGGCCAGCGCTTTGATGCCCTGGGCACGCGAATTGGCGTGGAGTTCCTCATCAATACAGGCACTCTCAACAATCAGGATGCGCCAACGGTCGCCATGAATGATGCCGGCGGCTTTATCGTTGCGTGGAAGAGCGACAAGCAGACCGGCCCGGGCAGCGACATCTTCGCGCAGCTTTACGACTCCAGCGGCGTGCGCGTCGGCGGCGAATTCCGCGTTAACGTCAATATCACCGACAACCAGGACCAGCCCGCGGCCGCCATGGATTCCAGCGGCAACTTTGTCATCGTCTGGAGGAGCAACAAGCAGGACGGCAGCGGCGCTGGCGTCTTCGCCCGCCGTTTCGATTCGGCGGGGAACGCACTTTCCGGCGATGTTCAGGTCAACGTCACCAATTCCGGCAACCAAGACAAGCCGGTGGTGGCCATGAATGGTTCCGGAGCGTTCGTCGTCGCCTGGGCAAGCGGCAACAACCAGGATGGCAATAAGAAGGGCGTGTATGCCCGCCGCTTCGACAGCTCCGGCACGGCCATTGGCGGCGAAATACTGGTCAACGTGGTGACCGTCGATGATCAGGACAAGCCCGCCATCGGCATGGACGGCAGCGGCGGATTCGTGGTTACCTGGGCCAGCAACAATCAGGATGGCAGCGGCAAGGGCGTCTATGTCCGGAGTTTTGACTCCAACGGCGTGGCGCTTGGCATCGGCCAGGTCAACAGCACGACCGCCAACAATCAGGATGAACCGGCGATCGGCGTGCAGGCGAATGGCGACTTTCTCATCGCCTGGCAGGGCAATGGACCCGGCGATACCTCGGGCGTCTTCGGGCAGCTCTACGTTCACCCCGGCATCACCATCTCGCCGATCTCGGGCAGCACCAGCGAGTCGGGCGGGACGGCGACTTTCAGCGTCGTGCTGCACCGCCAGCCGTCGGCGAATGTCATCATCGGCCTGTCCAGCTCGGATACTACCGAGGGCACACTGTCCGTCTCGTCGCTGACCTTCACCAATGGCAACTGGAACGTCCCGCAAATCGTCACGGTCACGGGCGCGAATGACAGCATCAACGATGGCGACATTGTTTTCTCGATCATCACGGCCGCCGCCACCAGCGCTGATGCCGCTTACAGCGGCCTTAATGCATCGGATGTCAGCGTTACGAACACCGACGATGATGCGGCCGCCATTTCAGTCTTTCCCACGAGTGGATTGATCACGACCGAGTCGGGCGGGACGGCGAGCTTTGGCGTGGTGCTGACCTCGCAGCCGACGGCCGACGTCACCATCGGCCTCCTGAGCAGCGATACCACCGAAGGCACGCTCTCGGTCAGCAGCCTGGTTTTTACGGCGGCCAACTGGAACGTGGTTCAGACGGTCATCGTCACGGGTGTGAATGACGTGCTTGATGATGACAATATCGGTTACTCGATTACCACCGGTGCGGCGACGAGCGCTGACAGCTATTACGACGGCTTTGACGCGTCGGATGTGAGCGTCACCAACCAGGACAACGACAGCGCGGGGATTACGATCAGCCCTACGAGCGGGCTGGTGACCGCGGAAGGTGGGAGCACCGCGAATTTCACAGTGGTGCTCAATAGTCAGCCGTCCGCGGATGTGACGATCACGCTCTTTAGCTCGGACACGAGCGAAGGGACGATTTCCACCTCGACGCTCACGTTTACCGATGCAAACTGGAATGTGGCGCAGACGGTGACGGTAGGCGGTGTGGATGATGCGATCAACGATGGCAACATCACCTATACCATCATCACAGATCCCTCGAGCAGCGCTGATGGGGGATATGACAACATCGACGCGGCCGATGTTTCGGTCACCAATGTTGACGATGACGCTCCGGGGATCACGATTATTCCAATCAACGGCCTGATCACCACCGAAGCCGGGGGGACGGCCACGTTCCAAATCGTGCTCAACTCGCAGCCCACCGCGGACGTGACGTTTAACCTGTTCTCCAGCAACACGGCGGAGGGCACCCTGTCGGCGAGCAGCGTGCTGTTTACGTCCGCGAACTGGGATGTGGCCCAAACCATCACGGTCACCGGCGTCAACGACCCTGTCGAAGATGGCGATATCGCGTACACGATCATCACCGACGCGGCCGTGAGCGCTGACGGCATTTACAACAACGTCGATCCTTCGGATGTTTCGGTCTCCAATACCGACAACGACACGGCCGGGATCATTGTGACCCCGACGAGCGGCGCGACCAGCGAGGCGGGGGGGACGATGAGCTTCACCGTCACTCTCGCCAGCCAACCCACAGCTGCGGTCTTCTTCGATGTGTTCTCCAGCAATAATTCCGAAGGCCAGCCGTCCGTGTCAACGCTTCTTTTCAACCCTGCCGACTGGAATGTCGCCCAGACCGTTATCGTTACTGGCCAGGATGACTACCTGACCGATGGTGATGTCGCCTACACCATCTTCGTCACGCCATCCGCCAGCAGCGATCCCAATTACGCCGGAGTCAGCCCCGCCAGCGTCAGCCTGGTCAATACCGATGATGACATTCCAGGGATCAGCATCACGCCCAGCGGCACAACCACCACTGAAGCCGGCGGAAGCATTACCCTGTCGGTCGTCCTGCGCACGCAGCCCACCGCCAACGTCATTCTCGACTTCTCCAGCAGCAACACCGGCGAGGGAGATCTGTCCACGACGACGCTGCTCTTCACCAGCGGCAACTGGAACGTGGCACAGACGATCACAGTCACGGGAGTGGAAGACCTGATCGACGATGGGAACATCGCTTATACGATCATTACGGCGGCGGCCGCCAGTGCGGATGCGGACTACAGCGGGATGAACACGGCCGACATTGACCTGACCAATATCGACGATGACACGGCGGGAATCACCGTCAGCCCGACCAGCGGGCTGGTTACCACGGAGGCGGGAGGGACGGATAGCTTTACGGTCGTGCTGGATTCGCAGCCCACTGATGATGTGACCATTAATCTTTCCACGTCGGATTTCACCGAGGGTTCGCTCTCGACCACGACGCTGGTTTTTACGCCGGCAAACTGGAACGTCGCGCAGACGGTAACGGTCAGCGGTGTGGACGATGCGATTGTGGATGGCGATGTGGCGTACACGATCATCGTCGCGCCGGCGGTCAGCTCGGACACGATTTATGACGGGATGAACGCGGCGGATGTGAGCTGCGTCAACAACAATGACGACGTCAATATTCCCCCGGCCATCGGGAACAGTTCCGGCGCTGTGGGATACACGGAAAATGCAGCGGCGGTGATCATCGACCCCGGGCTCACCGTCGCCGGCAATTCGCTGATGACGCAGGCGACGGTCACGATTGGCGGATATCGAGCCAACCAGGACATTCTCAGCTTCACCGCCTCGGGCGGGATTAGCGGATCGTGGAATGCGACGAGCGGTGTGTTGACGCTCAGCGGGTCGGCATCGGCGGCCGCGTATCAGGCGGTTCTTCGCTCGGTTCGCTATGTGAACAGCAGTGATAACCCCAATACTTCGGTCCGCACCATCACTTTCAGCATCAGCGATGCGCTTAGCCAGTCGGCCAGCGGGCAGCGCCTGGTCCAGGTGGTCGCCGTCAATGACGCCCCGACCATTTCATTCCCCAGCGCTCAAGATACTTCGAATAATCCGCTGGTTTTCTCGGCCGCCAACGGCAATGCCATCACCATCGACGATATTGATGCCAATGGAAGCTCCATCGAGGTCGTACTTACTGCCACCGGCGGGACTCTGACGCTGGCGTCGCTCACCGGCCTCACTTTTACATCCGGCGACGGCATTGATGATTCCACCATGACCTTCAGCGGCATGCAGGGTGCGGTTAATGCCGCTCTTAACGGCCTGAGCCTTAGCGTCAATAACAGCAGTGCCAGCATTCACGCGACGGCCAACGACCAGGCCAATACGGGATCTGGTGGGGTGATGTCGGCAAGCGGGAATGTGACTATAGAGCTTCAGCAACCGCCGCCGCCTCCTCCGCCGCCGCCTCCTCCTCCGCCACCACCGCCGCCGCCTCCGCCGATTGTGGATGAACCGCCGCTGCCGGTGCCGCCGGAACTTCCGCCGCCGGATTACCGGCCGCCGCCGGATTCCAAGCCACCGACTTCGGGTGGCGGTGGGACAACCGACGATACGCCTGCGCCAACTCCGGTGACCGTGGTGTCTCCGCCGATTCCGCCGACGGAGCCGCCAACACCGGAAATCGTGGCAGTTACGCCGACGCCGGCGGTGCCGCCGGTGCTGGCTGGCCCGGAAATTGCCGTGCCGGCGATCGAGCCGCCGGAGATCGAACCCGCGGTTCCCAATGCGCCCATGCCGGTGCTGAGTGTCGAGCTTGCTCAGCTCAGCAACGGTCTGGACTCACTGGCTAAGCAACTGGACACCGAAAAAGCCCGCAGCGTCATCGTCATCGGCACCGCCACCGGCATGACGGCGCTGCTGTCGGCCGGATATGTGCTTTGGGCCGTGCGCGGCGGCTCGCTGCTGGCCAGCATGCTGGCGACACTGCCGGTCTGGCGCTGGCTTGACCCGCTGCCGATTCTCGAATCCCGCGAAGACAAAAAGCCCAAGCGCAAGCGCGGCGCAAAGGCTGATAAGGATGAACAGGAACAGGAAAAAGATGAGGAGAGACTGCGTTCTCTTCTGGAGTCATAGGGAAGATTTGCCGGAAACTGAAAGGGCGCGATTGCCATGAATCGAATCTCTGCGGCCACTCGTATCAGCATTGCGATCGTGTGCCTGACGATCACCGTGCTGCTTGGCGCACAGACGATGGGGCTTCTGCCCAATGCCTTCCAGGAGGCGTTGGATGGGCGAAAGAAGCTCTGTGAATCCCTTGCCATCTATTGCTCGCTGGCAGGGCGGCAGGGTGACGTGGAGACAGTGCGCGAAGCCGCGGTGGCAATCATGTCCCGTAATCCCGACGTGCTCTCGCTGGCGCTTCGCAAAGCCGACGGCTCCATCGTCGTCCAGACCGGCAACCACGAAAAACACTGGAAAGAGCTGAGCGGCGAGAAATCCACTTCCACGCAGGTCCAGGTTCCTCTTTTTGAAGGCAAAGAACGCTGGGGCAGCTTGCAGATTTCCTTCAAACCACTGGCCGCGTCGGGATTCTGGGGATTCATCCATCATCCCGTTTTCAAGCTGATTGCCTTCATCGCCACCGCGGGCTATCTGGTCTATCTCTTCTATCTCCGCAAGACGCTTCAGTATCTCGATCCATCTTCCGTCATTCCAGGAAGGGTCAAGGCGATGCTGGACACGCTGGCCGAGGGCGTCCTCGTGCTGGACAAGCAGGAGCGGATCGTGCTGGCGAATGAATCGTTCGGCTCGCTCATCGGCAGGCCGGCGGCGGGTTTGCAGGGAACCACCGTCTCAAAATTGCCCTGGTCCACGCCTGAATCAGACTCCGCGCCTTCATCTTTTCCCTGGATGGCGGCGATCACGGCCAATGCGGTGCAGCGCGGCACCGCGCTCAGCCTTCCCGACAACGATGGCGGGAAACGCACCGTCACCGTGAACTGTGCCCCGATCATGGGCGGGGATGGGAATACCCGAGGCGCGCTGGTCACCTTCGACGATGTCACCGTCATCGAGGCGAAAAATACCCAGCTTCGCAACATGCTGGACATGCTCAAGCAGTCGCGCGATGAGATTGACCGCCAGAACCGCGAGTTGCAGGCGCTGGCCACCACTGATCCGCTCACGGGATGCCGCAACCGGCGCTCGTTCTATTCGGAATTTCAGACACACTGGGGCCGCGCTGAGCGATATAACGAAGTCCTCTCGTGCGTCATGGTGGACGTCGATCATTTCAAGCGGATCAACGACCGCTATGGCCACAGCGTCGGCGACCAGGTGCTCCAGCACGTCGCTGAGCGCCTGCGCTCTCTCGTGCGCGATTGCGACCTGATTTGCCGCTATGGCGGCGAGGAATTTTGCGTCGTGCTGCCGCAGACCAACCTGGATGCGGCCAAACAAGCCGGCGAGCGCTATCGCCATGCAATCGAAACGAGCCCCTGCGGCTCCATTTCCGTCACTGTCAGCGTTGGCGTCTCATCGATCACACTGGGTGCGCGCACGCCGCTCGAATTGCTCGATCAGGCCGACAAGTCGCTCTATGGGGCCAAACGCGGCGGCCGCAACCGCGTCGCCAGCTGGGACCAAGTCCGCAATGAAGGTGAAATCGCCGACCGCCCCAATCAGGCAGAAGCCGTGGCCGCGGCGGATGCGCAGGCCAAGGCGCCGATCCTCTTTTCCGCCGTCAGCGCCCTCATGTCGGCGCTGGCGTACCGCGATAAGGGCACCGCGGAGCACAGCCAGCGCGTGGCTGATTTGTGCGTGGCCGGGTCGGCCAATTTGATTCCCATCGGAGATTTGTTTGTGCTCGAAGTCGCCGCGCTGTTGCACGACATCGGCAAGCTCGGTGTCCCGGATACCATTCTTCTCAAACCCGGCCCACTGACGCCTGAGGAATGGAAGATCATGCGCGGCCACGACCAGATGGGCGAAGAAATCATCGCGGCCGCCTTCGCCTCCCCCGAGTTGACCAACATCGTCCGCATGCACCATGCCTGGTTTGGCGGGAGCCCGCACGTTGCCAATCTGCCGCAGGGAGAGAAGATTCCCGTCGCCGCCCGCATCCTCAGCATCGCGGATGCGTACGACGCCATGACCTCCGACCGCGTCTATCGCAAGGGGCGCTCGCGCGAGGATGCCTTCGCCGAGCTGCGCCGCTGCGCTGGCACTCAATTTGATCCTCAGCTTGTCGAGCGCTTTATCGAGGCCGTTCTGGCCCGCGAAAACAGCCAACGCCACCGCGCGGCCGCGTCAACGCCGCGGACCGCGCTGATGATTCGCCTGGATGTGGAGCGCCTGGCCTGCGCTGTCGAAGCCCGCAATCTCTCCATGCTCACCGAACTGGCCCGTCGCGTCGCCAGAGCCGCCCGTGAATCCGGCCTGCTTCAGGTGGCCGAATGCGCTGTTGAACTGGAGCGTGCCGCCACCGGCTCGGGCGATGTCGAACAGATCACGCGCCTGACCGAAGAACTTCTGCGGCATTGCCGCACCTCTCCGCAGCCCATGACGCTGCCCAAGGCCTTAATCCCGCCCAGTGCCGCGGCATGAGCCTGTACATACAGCGCTGCTTCGATACCATGTCCTCTCACACTTTTTAGGAGGACATTCATGCTTCGCAGGCTCTGGGCCGCTTTCCTGGCGATTCTGGTTCTGGTCTCGATCGGTCGCGCTGCCGAGTCACTCAAACCCGGCGACTCGATCGCGATCATCGGCGACTCGATCACCGAGCAAAAACTCTACTCGGTTTTCATGGAAGACTATCTCCTCATGTGCCAGCCGGTTGCGGACCTGAAGACCTGCCAGTTTGGGTGGGGCGGGGAGACTTCGTGGGGCTTTGCAGCGCGAATGAACCACGACGCAGGCTGGTTTAAGCCCAGCGTGGCCACCACTTGCTTCGGCATGAATGATGGCGGCTATTCCCCGATAACCCCTGACCGGGCGAAAAAATATCATGATGCCCAGAAGGATGTCGTCCAGAAGTTGAAGGCCATGGGCGCGCGGTTCATCGTTGTCGGCTCTCCCGGCTGTGTTGACGCAGACACCTTCCGCAAGAATCCCGAGCTGGCCGTCATGTACAACAAAACCCTGGCCGCCCTCCGCGACATCGCACGCAGCGTTGCCGATGAGGAAGGCGTCGGCTTCGCGAACGTCTACGATGCGATGTATGACACGATGCTCAAGGCCAAGGAGGCGCACGGGAAGACTTACGCGTGGGCCGGGGGTGATGGTGTTCATCCTGGACCCAATGGGCATCTGGCCATGGCGTATGCGTTCTTGAAAGGTCTGGGGTGTGATGGCGATCTTGGGACGATCACGATCGATCTGGCCGGTGGAAAGGCCGAGGGCGGCGGGGGGCACAAGGTGAGCGGCGTGTCGGATGGATCGGTGGACGTGGAAAGCTCGCGCTATCCGTTCTGTTTTTCCGGCGATCCGGCCGGGCAGACCAGCCGCAGCGCCATCGACTTTGTTCCCTTCAACCAGGACCTCAACCGCCTAACGCTCATCGTGAAAGGGGCCAAGGGTGAGCAGGTCAAGATCACCTGGGGCAAGAGCAGCAAGACTTTTTCCCGCGAGCAGATGGAGAAGGGGATCAATCTCGCGGCCGAGTTTCTGGACAATCCCTTCAGCGAGCAGTTCAACAAGGTTCACAAGCTGATCGAAGCTCAGCAGAACTACGAGACGCCGCTGGTCAAGACGACGATCCACGGGATGTGGGATGCAGCGCCCAATGAAGGGGAAGCGATCGCGAAGATCATTGTGGGGTTTGACAAGAAGCGGCAATCGCTGGCGAATTCGGCCCGGGCGGCGGTCGTGCCGGTGAAGCACACGATTAAGATAGAGGCAAAGTAGCAGATGGTGCGGCGAGCCGCACCCTACGTCTGTAGTGAGGAGGGGAGAAGAGCGGGTTAATCTCCGCTCAACATGCCTCCCACCTTGCCGAGGATGGATCCCTCTTCTTTTCCTCCACCGCCGGCGGCCATAATCCTCCCCGCCATCCGCGAGAATGGAAGGGATTGGAGCCAGACTTCACCGGGCCCGCTGACGGTCGCGAAAAACAATCCCTCGCCGCCGAACAGGGTGTTTTTGATTCCCCCGACGAACTGAATGTCGTAGTGGATGCTCGGCGTCAGGGCCACGATGCATCCCGTATCCACCTTCAACATCTCCCCGGCCTGCAAGGTTCTCTTCATCATCGTTCCCCCGGCGTGCACCAGCGCCAAGCCATCCCCGGTCAGCCTTTGCATAATGAATCCTTCGCCGCCGAACAGGCCAACGCCGAGTTTTTTCTGAAAGGCGATCCCAATCTGCACGCCGCGGGCGGCGCAGAGGAATGAATCCTTCTGGCAGATCAATTCTCCGCCCAGCTTCTTCAGATCCATGGGCAGAATCTTGCCCGGATAGGGCGATGCGAAGCCGATCTTCTCCCGGCCGCCGGCGATGTTGGTGAAGGTGGTCATGAACAAGGATTCGCCGGTCACCAGGCGCTTTCCGGCCGACATGACCTTGCCCAGGAAGCCCTGTTTCTGCTGGGCCGATGGATCGCCGAAGACGGTTTCCATCTTGATGCCGGGCGTCATGAACATCATCGCGCCGGCCTCGGCGATCACCATTTCGCCGCTATCGAGCGTGATCTCGACGTACTGCATCTCCTCGCCGAAGATCTCATAATCGATCTCATCGGCCGAGCGGCTCATGGGCACCGGCGGCGCGCCCATGGCGGCCATTCCGGGTGAGGCGCCGTCTCTCATGGCGGCAGCCACGCGCGGTTCCTTTGCCGCCTCAACCCAATTGCCCATCCCCGGCCCGTAAACCAGAGTCCTTCCGCCTTGTTGCGATGGCAGTTGCCGGACCAATTCCTCGAGCGACATCGGCCCCACCCGCTCCTGCCCGCGCGCGTAATACCATGCATCAGCCATAACCACGCTCCTGTTGGTCCGCTCAACTTCAATGTTCGATGTTCAGTGTTCGACGTTTCATCGCTCGATTTTCGAAACCTGAACATCGAACATCCAACATCGAACATCGAACCGCGAACTGGGTCTGGTTTAACTCTTCCGCTTCAACTGGTAGTGCCCTTTCTCGCAACTCACCACAAACCTCTCCAGACAGGCTTTCAGGTCTTCCCAGCGTTGGCGAATTTCATCCGCCTCATCGGGATCGATTCCCGGCGCATCCTCGACCGACTCGGTGACCGCATCGAGCAATTCCGAAAACTCCCGCACCATCCCCCGCGTCTCGGTAAAAATATTTTCCTCAATCGGCTTTCTTGCATCCGGGACCGGATTGGCCACAAAGAATCCCCCCGCCTGGTTGCAGATCCAGCGCACCAGGCGGATATCCTTGGTGAGGTGATACATCTCGGCCGCGCGATCCAGGGGATTTTTGGCCCCGCTTTGCTCGGGATCGCCGCTGTCGGCGGGCGGCTCGCACCACTTGTAAACCAGTGCTGGCGAAACGCCCAGGGCCGCCGCGACGGCTTTCACCCCCGGTTCTTCGACCGCAACGCGAATCACGTCGTACGATTTCATGGCGATCAATTGTATAACAACCTATTCGCAACGGTAGGTCCGGCTCGGCCGGACGATGGATTCCCCGGGTTGGCCGCCGATTCATGCAAACCAAACAGCAAATCCAATCCCTCCTCGCCCAGGCCGGCCTCTCGCCGCGGCATCGGTTCGGGCAGAATTTCATGATTGATCAGAACCTGCTCCGGCTCGTCGCCGAAGCGGGACGGCCTTCCGCCGATGACGTCATCATCGAGATCGGGCCGGGAACCGGGACGCTTACCGAGGAATTGCTCGCAAGCGGGGCGCAGGTTATCGCCGTCGAAATCGACCGGGACCTGGCCGCGCTATTGGGGGATCGCTTCAGGGATCAGCCGTGTTTCAGGCTCATTGAAGGTGATGCCCTGGACACCAAACACGCCCTCAATACCGGCCTGCTCGCCGCGATACAACAATCTCAACACCCGACGAAACTCATCGCCAATCTTCCCTACAACATCGCCTCGCCGCTGATCATCGAGATGCTGCTTGCGGGAGTGCAAACCCTCGCGTTTACGGTCCAAAAGGAAGTGGCGCAGCGGCTGCGGGCAAAACCCGGCACCGACGACTATGGTGCTCTCTCTGTCATGGCGCAGCTCCTGTCCAAAGTGGAAATCCTCCGCACCCTTCCCCCAACGGCGTTCTGGCCGGCGCCCAAGATCGATTCGGCCCTGGTCAGAATCATGCGCGATGACCGGCTGGGCGCACGGGCACGCGAGTTTGGCGCCTTTCTCAAAAAACTCTTCTCGTCACGCCGGAAAACGCTGCGAAAAACGCTCACGCAGTTGGAGCTGGATGGCGAAGCCATTCTCAACCAACTGCACCTCGACCCCAATATTCGCGCGGAAAATCTTTCGCCCGAGCAGCTTCTGCTCCTCTTCGACACGCTCAATGGTTAAGATCAAATGCAGGGACGCAGCTTCCGCTTCAGCGGACGCCACGCAAAAGTCATGGACCCATCTCCTCCTCCATCCCAGGAATTCCTCCTCAACGCCTTGTGCACCCGCTGCGGGTACGATCTGGCCGCGAACAATATCTCCGGCCCCTGCCCCAAATGCGGGCTGGAACTTTCCTACGCCGCCTTCCAGAGCGGTCTGGCCAATGCCAACCCTCTGTGGCTGCAACGCATTTATCTGGGGATCATCGGCCTGATCGTGGCCCAGATTATCTTTGCCTTCCAAAGCGGAACACAACTCCTGGGAATCCTCTCCCGTTCAGACGAAGCGAGGCAATTCACCTTCTGGTGGAACCGTCTTTACGAAACCGCTGTAGTCATTCAATGGTTCTCCGCCCTCTTTCTCCTTGCCGCGCCCGAACACCGCGCCCGGGATGAAGCACGCACATCACCCCGCAAGGTCCTCCTCTGGCTTGGCGGCGCCTACATCATCATCCACCTGATCTTTCCCCCACTCTCAAGTATTTTTCTCCTTCGTCGCGTGAGCTTTGTCCCGCATCTGCTCTCGCTGATTTATTTCGCCTCGATCCTCTCCCTTTTTCTCTATGTACAACGTCTCGGCCAGCGCGATGGCAATCCCGTGGTCAAACGTCACCTTCCCATTGCCGGCGCTCTGATCATTCTCAATGCCGCAATACAGTTCATCCTGCCGTTTTCAGGCGTGCTGCGGCCGGTTGATGATGTCACACAACTTCTCAGCACCGCCGCCGCCGTCTATCTCATCTACGTCCTGCTGAAACTGAGGAAATCACTGGTGGCACTGCTGCCCACCAGCGCATCCGATCCGCTCGACGCCTTCGCGCCTCCGCGATGAACCTCCGCCTCCTGCTATCGCGCAATCCGATAGATATGCACCCCCAGTGCCCCAAACTCATCTGAGAAATTTCCCTGCTCCGCCGCAATCTCTCTCCCCTCATCCACCACCTCCACCCGCTGGCCCTTCTTCAACCCTTCCAGCGAAATCATCGCCTTGCCACCCTTCTTCATATCCAGATCATTGGCGAATAAATAAACGCTCCCCTCATGCTCCTTGGCCATGATCTCCCCCTTCACGCCATCCTCAAACGAAATCCCCACCTTGCCCGCAAACTCGTCCGCCAATATTGGCGGCGTCAACTTTGTGATTTGCCCATTGAGCCTCTTCAACTCCGCTCGCATCTCCTCGGTCGGCTCAAATTCATTGAAAGCCGGCCGCCAGGCGTGTGTGAAATACATAATTCCCGTCGCGCCGCGGATGATCGCCATCCACACTTCCGCCCGCGTATGTTCCGGTTTCACATCAATCTGCTTCGCATAATCCACCCACTGCGATCCCTTGCTGGTCTCGATGCACTCAAACACCGCGCGCTTTGCTCCGCCGAATTCCCGCAATTGCGAAACGCCTTCGGCCACCCACATCAGGCGATCCGGCCGGTTCCAGCCGTAAATCGGATAGTAATCAAAGGACAAGATATCAGCGCCGCCGGCCACCGTTCGATAGTATTCTTTTCTCTCATCCACCAATTTTTTCCTGCCCATCTCCATGAACCCGCTGGTCAAATTCAAAAAGATCGGCCGGGTCGAATCACGGCCGCGAATCCGCTCGTAACCCGCCACCACTTCCGCGGCCGACTTTCGGGGCTTTCCTCCCTTGTCAAAGCCCAGGTCCGGCTCATCGCCATGGGTCCAGGCCAGGAGCGCGGGATGGCCGACGAATTTTTCATCGAATCCCACCATCGCAAATCCACCCACCTTCTGCGCGGCCGGCAGATAGTCCGATGCCCTTCCGCCGCAAAATGAGTTGAATCCCAGACTCCGCAGCAGCTCAAATCGCGTCGATCGTTGCGCCCACGACATCAGGGGGAAAAATGGCCGGCCGTTCACGCGTATTTCGCGATTTTTTCCGATCTCCACTTTTTCAATGGCCGCCGGGTTTGCGTTGGCACCGAGCTGAGCTTCAGCGACCGAAATCGGTCCATCAATTCCAAATTTGTTAACCGTCTTCACCTCCACCCGATTGCCCCCATCGCGCAGCTTCCACAAAAACGAATCTCCCACTTCTCTCCATTCCCCTCCGTCCATCCTCGCCAGATAGTCCTTGAAATTCGGCGTAAAAGTCTTCAATTCCACTTTCAGCCCCTCCGTCTCCGCCGCAATCCCCATCGCCGCCTGTCCCATTGGAAAATAGGGCTCGTGCTCCGGATCGCTCGGCCCAATGCGCGTGTGCCATTTGGTCCCGTCGCAAATCTTGTCCTTGGTGATGAACATTCCCCCGTAATCCGGCCCGCGATCCATCAAGTCCGTATTCGGTATATACCCGATGAACCCATACGGATTGATCGCGCCCCCATCGAGAACTAAATCCCCAAATCCCGCATATTTCCCGCGAAACACCGGCATATCACTCTTGTGATATCGCTTCCTGTCCTTATCCAGAACAAACACCAGGTCCTTCGCCTCGTGATAAAACCATTCCTGGCGAATTTCCCAGGCATTGAGCGGCACACCATCTTTTTCGACATACATCGCAAACGTCGGGTCCAGCATCACCCATTTGCGCCACTGATTCGACCAGATCTCGGTGGAAGAATGCTCCGTCGATCCGCTCCCCCAATTATCCGGCCGCCGCAGCGCCATACAGCGATCCACCCATCCCAGACTGGCCGCCGCCGACACGAACACATCGGCATAGTGGGCACAGAAAAAAGTGTGACCGTCTTCAATCGCTTCCAGAATCTGTTTTGCCCCGCGCGCCGGCGAGGAGGGCTTGCCAAACTTCTTGAAGCGATGATTGACCCAGTCCAGCAGGAGGAGTTGCTTCTCAAATTCGTCCTTGCCCGGCGCGATCACCTCGTCCAGGTGATACTTTTCTCTTAGCTCCTTGAGCTTCGGATTCTCAAACGAATCCCACTTAAATCGCCTGGGAAACTCATTCTCGACAACCGGCAGTGCATCGAGCTTGCTGAGCAGGCCCTTCTTGCCGGCGATTTCGAATTGGTCTCCCTGATTCAGCGGCTGTCCCGCCGCGGCGGCCGCCAGAGCGATTAATACAATCAGTGTGATTCTCATCCCCGACAGTATATCGCAAAAAAAGAATCGTCCGCGCTGGCGGACGATCCATTGAAACATTGACCCCAAGGGGATTCGAACCCCTGTTACCGCCGTGAAAGGGCGGTGTCCTGGGCCTCTAGACGATGGGGCCATTGCGATTCCACTGCTATCGCCCAGGAACGAGTGCGGAAAGATACCAGACTCTATAACCCCTGCAAACGCCCCGGCAAGCGGTAAACACCGGACGGAGGGACTAAACACGAAGACAAGGCACTAAGGTCAACTCGAGGCAGCGCGCAACTCGACGGGCGAGACTCCTTCCACTTTAAATAAAAAAGCCGCGCGTTCCCTTTGAGTTCGCTGTCCCGACGCGCGCGCCTTCGTGCTTTCGTGTTTGACCCGCGCTTCGTGTTTAATCCTTTGTGTCTAATCCTTCGTGTTTGATCCTCTCCCCACATCCGTTATTCTTTCGCCGTGGGAGCTTCCAGCCTGGCAATCGACCTCCGTTCCGTGGCCAAAGTTTACAAGGGCCGCATCCACGCCCTGCGCGGCATCGACATGAAGGTCAACCGCGGTGAGATCTTCGGCCTGCTCGGGCCGAATGGCGCTGGCAAATCCACCCTGGTCAAAATCATGACCACCATCGTCCGCCCCACCCACGCCGAGGGGACCATCCTGGACAATCCCATCGGCCACAAACCCACCTTGGGACGCGTGGGTTATCTGCCCGAAAATCACCGCTTCCCGCGCTATCTCACCGGCCGCCAAACCATCGAATTCTTCGCCGCACTTTCCAACGTCGATCGGCCGACTCGAAAAAAACGCGCTGATGAGCTACTGGATTTAGTCGGCATGAGAGAATCCGCCGATCGCGACCTTTCCACTTACTCCAAAGGAATGGCCCAGCGCATCGGCCTCGCCCAGGCCATGGCCAACGACCCGGATCTGATCATCCTCGACGAGCCCACCGACGGCGTCGATCCCGTCGGCCGCCGCGACATCCGCAACGTCCTGCTGCGCCTGCGCGACCAGGGCAAAACCATCTTCATCAATTCCCATTTGCTCAGCGAGCTGGAAATGATCAGCGACCGTGTTGCCATTCTCGTGCAAGGCCAGGTTGCCCGGCAGGGAACAATCAACGAGCTGACCATTACCGACCAGCGCTACGAAATCGAAGTCGCCAGCCACGATGACGCCGCGCAGCTGCGCCAGCGCATCATCCAATCACTCCCGGCGATCTTCCCCGCACCTCACTCCACGATGGACCTGGTCGGCACTCTCGCGGCCGGCCACAAAATCACCCTCCGCACGCCCGTTCTCTCCATCTCCACCACCGATCCCGCCCACATCCAGGAACTGCTCGACTCCCTCCGTCGCGGCGGGCTGGTCATCCGACGCATCCAACAACTTCGGCCCTCGCTCGAAGAACTTTTCATCGGCACCGTCGAGCTCCCCCAGCAGCGCCCCGGATTCCCGGTTACCGTGCCGCCCCCGCTTCCCTCTGCATCCATCGCAACGCCGCCATCCACGTATTCAGGTCAAAATCCAGTCGCCCCGCCATCACTCAAATGATCATCCAGACCATTGCCATCTTCCACGATGCTTACCGCGACCTCGCCGACCGCAAGCTCTTCTGGATCACCCTCATTCTCTCGGCCGTCGCCATGCTCGGCTTTGCGGGCTTCCATGCCGACGACCAGGCCCTCACTTATTTCGGCTTTAAATTTCCCGACCTGAGCATTCCCTCACGCATCCTTTACAAGCACTTCTTCAGCTCTTTCGTCATCGGCTTCTGGCTCACCTTCGTCTCGGCCATCCTTGCCCTCATCTCCACGGCCAGCATCTTCCCCGACCTGGTTTCCGGCGGCAGCATCGACCTGTTCCTCTCCAAACCCATCAGCCGCCTCCGCCTATTCTTCACCAAATATCTCGCCGGACTGCTGTTCGTCTTCATCCAGGTCTCGCTCTTCATCACGCTCGCCTTCTTCGTCCTGGGGATTCGCTCCGGCAGTTGGAAACCCGCCCTCTTCTGGGGCATCCCCATCGTCGTCTGCTTCTTCAGCTATCTTTTTGCCATCTGCGTCTTCATCGGCGTCTTCTGGCGCTCCACCCTCACCGCCATTTTTCTTACCCTCCTCTTCTGGGGCATCTGCTACTCTCTCAGCCTCACCGAGTTGATCCTCCTCAACGTCCGCACCGACGCCGAACTCACCCTCAACCGTCTCAACATGCAGGTCGACACCTACGACAAGCGCATCGCCCGCATGCAACCCACCTCGCAACCCGGCCAGCCCCCCAGCACACAGCCCGAACCGCGCCTCCTCGCCGATTTCAAGGCAACCCGGGAGCGCCTGGCGGCCGAGCAGCACGAATCGGTCTCCAGCGTCGCCACCTGGAAACGCTGGCACGGCATCTTTTTCTCTGTGAAAAGTTTCCTGCCCAAAACCACCGAGACCATTGCCCTGCTCGACCGAATCCTGGTCAGCCGCGAAGAAACCGCCGAGCTCATGCCCGAGCATCACGGCAAGTCCACCAGCAAGCCCGTCCACGACGAATTCGAGCCTCCCCGCGCCCGCCCCGAGATCGAAACCCAAAACAAGCTCCGCGACCGCTCCGTCTCCTGGATCGTCGGCACCTCCCTCCTCTTCGAAGCCGTCGTCCTCTCCCTGGCCGCCTGGATCTTCCAACGCCGCGATTTCTAGCCCCACCCGCCCCACGGGCCTCTTGCCGGTGGGTCGGGCACTCTTGCCCGACATCTTGTTGTGGCACGGGCGCCTTGCCCGTGATTCTCTTGTCTACAGCTTCGCTTGCCGATACTATTTATATATGCTTCGCTCCCGCCTCATGACGGTGGTCGTACGATAGGGTCCCCGGCCTGATCCACAGGCCCGGCCGGACCCCCCATCTTGTCTTCCCGCTCAATTAACAGTAAACCAAACCTCAGCCCTCTTTTCGCATCGGGAGATTTACCATGACCGACCTCCCCAAAACCTACGACCCCAGCGCCATCGAGCCCGCCATCTATAAACTCTGGCTCGACGCCAATGCATTTCGCGCCAACCCGGCCGATCCCGGCCAGCCCTACTCCATCGTCATCCCTCCCCCCAACGTCACCGGCGCTCTTCATCTCGGCCACGCCATCAATAATACGCTTCAGGACATCCTCACCCGCGTCGCCCGTATGCGGGGAATGAATACGCTCTGGGTCCCCGGCATCGATCACGCCGGCATCGCCACGCAAGCGGTGGTTGAGAAGCAACTCAAGGAAAAAGAAAACAAAACCCGCCACGATCTCGGCCGCGAGGCCCTCGTCGCCCGCATCTGGCAATGGAAAGAGCAATACGGCGACCGCATCATCGAGCAACTCAAGCGCCTCGGCTCCTCGGCCGACTTCTCACGCACCAGATTCACCCTCGATGAAGGCCTCGCCCGCGCCGTCCGTCAGACCTTCTTCAAACTTTTCAAGGATGGCCTGATTTACAAAGGCAAGCGCCTGGTCAACTGGGACATCCACCTCCAGACCAGCATCTCCGACGATGAGATCTATCACGAAACGGTGAAGACCTCTCTGTGGCACGTCAAATACCCCATTGCGGAGGATGATCTTTTTTCTCGTGGCACGGGCGCCTCGCCCGTGGCTCATGGGCGAGGCGCCCATGCCACAGTTCGACCGACGCACATGGTCGTCGCAACGACGCGTCCCGAAACCATGCTGGGCGACACGGCGGTTGCGGTTCACCCGGATGATCCCAGATGGAACTGGGCAATCGGCAAACAAGTCCGATTGCCGCTTCTCAACAAACTCATCCCCATCATCGCAGACCCCATCCTCGTCAACATGGAATTCGGCTCCGGCGTCGTCAAAGTCACGCCGGCCCATGACCCCAACGACTACGCCGTCTGGCAGCGCCAGAAGGGCGCTATCGACATCATCAACATCCTCACCTCCGACGGCCGAATCAACGAAAACGGCGGCCCCTACGCCGGCCTGAAGCGCGACGCCGCCCGCAAAAAAGTCGTCGAAGATCTGACGGCCCAGGGACTGCTGGAAAAAGAAGAACCCTACGAAACCCAGATCGGCCATTCCGACCGCTCCAAGACCGCCGTCGAGCCGTATCTCTCCGACCAGTGGTTCGTCAAAATGGCCCCGCTGGCCGAACCCGCGCTGGAAGTTGTCCGCAACAACAAAATCAAATTCTTCCCCGAGCGCCACGCGCAGCAGTATTTGTCCTGGCTCGGCGAAAAGCGCGACTGGCCCATCTCCCGCCAGCTCTGGTGGGGCCATCGCATCCCTATCTGGACCAAGGAAATCGACGCCAGCGCTACGGCCCCCATCGATTCCCTCCAATCGCAAACCATCCGCGGCATTCAAATCATCATGCGCACCGTCATCGACGGCGACCACGGCGCAAATTACGTCTGCATCCCCCCCGGCCATCCCGACATCGAAAAAGAATTCGAGTCACAAGGCTTTATTCAGGACCCCGACGTCCTGGACACCTGGTTCTCAAGCGCCCTCTGGCCCCACTCGACATTGGGCTGGCCCGACGAAACGCCGGACCTCAAAAAATGGTACCCCACGAGTGTCCTCGTCACCGGCCGCGACATCATCACCCTGTGGGTTGCCCGCATGGTCATGACCGGCCTCTACAACATGGGCGACATCCCTTTCCATCACGTCGCCATCAACCCGATCATTCTCGACGGCAAGGGCGAGCGGATGAGCAAATCGAAAGGCAACGGCGTCGATCCCGTCGAGATCATTGAATCCTATGGCGCTGATGCGCTGCGCTTCACCCTGACGCAAATGGCCACCGAAACGCAGGACGTCCGTCTCCCCGTGAAGAAGCTGCCGGATGGCCGCAACACCAGCGACAAATTCGATTCCGGAAGAAACTTCGCCAACAAACTCTGGAACGCTTCGCGCTTCGCCCTCGCGAACCTCGCGGAAATCGCGCCCGCGGCGATCGACGAAAAATCCTGGTCCATTCCCGACCGCTGGATCCTCTCCCGCCTCATGCGCACCATCCAGGAGGCCGACGCCGCGTTGTCCGCCTACCGCTTCGACCTGTATGCCAAAGCTTGTTACGACTTCTTCTGGCGCGACCTCTGCGACTGGTACATCGAAGCGATTAAGCCTGAATTAAAACCCGGCCCCCGCCAATCCCAGGTCGCCTCCATCCTCGCCGCCACGCTCGACCAGGCCCTGCGCCTGCTCCACCCCATGATCCCCTTCATCACCGAAACCATCTGGGGCAAGCTCAACGAAATCCGCCCAATCCGCGGCCTCGAAGGCCGCATCGATCCCGCCCCAAGCGAGCTGCTCATCAAGGCCCAATGGCCGCAGTTCAACGACGATCTCACCAGCGAAGGCGCGGAACACGTCTTCACCCAGCTCCAAAACCTCATCATCGCCATCCGCAACATCCGCAACGAATACAAAGTCGACCAGAAAACTCCGATAACAATTTCCATCTCCGCCCCCGGCGACTCCGGCCGCCAAATCCTCGCCAACAAATCCCTGATCGAAAATCTCGCCATCTGCAAATTGGTCGACGTCTCCGCCGACCTCCCCGCTCCCCCCAACTCCGCCCGCGGCGCCGCTTCCAACTGCGACCTCTATGCCCACAATCTGATCGACAGCGCCACCCAGGACCAGCGCCTCTCCAAGCGCCGCGAAGAACTGATCAAACAACGCGCTGCCCTCAAGGGCCGCATGACCGAAACCTACATCGCCAAAGCTCCCCCTCAGCTCGTGAAACAAACCCAGGACCAGCTCGCCGAAATCGAAGCCGAACTCTCGCGCCTCTCCTGACGTGGTAAGGCGGTCGGGCACTCCTGCCCGACATCCTGATTATCGTGGCACGGGCGTCTCGCCCGTGGTCTTCAAAATCGTCTCCCCACACTCCGGACACCTCCCCGTACTCCCCCGCAAGTCATATCCACAACTCTCGCACAGTCCCCGCCTCCTTCGCCTTCTCGCGCGCGTCCACCGATGAAGCATTCTTGCCGGCATAACTGCAAAAACTAGAACGCAAAACCAATACGGCACCCAAACCGCACTCGATGACTCCGTCCACCCAACCGGCCTCATCACAAAAAGCCGTCCAAGTTCTGGTAACGCCGGCAATGCCAGCCCCGCGGGCGCTGTAGGCTGCCAATCGTGCATCGCCCCAAATCCGGCAAATTCTTTTTTCCAGCCCGCGTTCAGTGGTGAGTATCTCGGATGCCACGGATACTTCCCGCTGCTGTGTGCGAACCCCGCAGGAATGCCTGTCCCGACTGGGACGTATACGCGCTCTCTTGTCGAAACGATCTCGACAGATCCCCACCCCGAATAAATTATGATGCTCCGCACCTCTACTGGCTCGCCTGCTGTAACCGGCGTCCTCCACTTTAGCGCTCGCCACGTCGCGTAACTGCCCACCCAACCATTGATGCTCGCCACGCACATCACCAGCGACACCCCCCCAAGAATATTCATCACCCGCCGTTTCACACTCTCATCTTACCCGAGTCATTCCTCGCCTCACGACCTTCCACCCCAAGCTGCCTTCGCGCCCTTGGTGGTCTTTGTGCCCTCGTGTTTAATCCCCTATCCCCCCATCCCCGCCTCACCGGTTGTTCACGAACC
>DASYUA010000098.1:0-2101 GCA_036001665.1 Tepidisphaeraceae bacterium | reverse complement strand
GGAGAGATGGCGTTGGAAACGGAGTTGCTGGTGACGACCAGGGGGCGGCGGGAGTAGGTGTTGTTGTAGTCGAAGTTCTGCGGCCCCCAACTGAAAGCGTTGATGTTGACATCGTCGGGTGCATAGGGCTTGGTGCGGGGGACGCCGCCGAGCATGAGCGGGCCGCCGAGGCTGTTGGGGCCGAGGATGTCGGCCTGCAACCTGGTTTCGGCGGTACCGCCGGAACTGGCCGGGGCGAGCACAAAGCGGGGGACGAGGGAGATCAGGTCGCTCATGGGGAAGGCGCGGTAATGGAGGAGGCTGCCGGGGAGGAAGCCAGGGTTCTCGGGACGGCGGGCAAGCCCGGTCCAAAATGCATCGTGCTCGTCGGAGAAAGCAAAGTCATTGCGGGCATCACTGAGCTGTTGGGCGTCGTCAGGCATGGGAGCATTGAGTTGGGCGTTGGTCCAACTGATCAATGGAGAAGTTCCGGAAGTGTAAGCGCGCTGGGTGCGATAGGCATGGAAGCTTTTGACTTCGTTCCGAGTGAAGAGCGGCGGAGGATTGGCAACACCGAATTTCTCATCGAGGTTAATGCTGGTGGGAAAGAGGCGGCGGCCCCATCCATCGTTGTTGGTCATGGGAACATCATCGCCCCACGCGGTGTTGAGGTTGACGGCGGCGGCGTTGTCGATGATGCGGACGGCGTAGTAATAGGTCACGCCGTTAATCACGCCGATGGGCATGCGGACGAGGAAGCTGTCGGCGATGCCGTCGCCGTCGGCGTCGGCGGCGAGGGCGGCGTAGGGCACGGGCAGGCCGGTGATGCCGGTGTTGATGAAGAAGGCGGGCATGGGGGTGCCGTTGACGAGCTTGGAGGTGGGCTCGAGCTCGGTGTCGAAGCGATGGCGGAGGAGGAGGGGTTGAGAGGCATTTTGAGGGACGTAAGTGGGGTCCTCAAAATAGCTGCGGGCCGGGCCGGTGGCCTCGGTTTCGGTCGAAAGAGGAAGATTGATGCGCCCCCAGAAATAGTGGTTGGTGGAATTGGCGAGAGTGCTTCCGAAATCGGGGGTGCGGTCGGAGAGCCAGCCGTCGAGGCGCAGGGGAGGAGTGGCGAGGTCGTAGTGGGTGCTGGTGGTGTGGTTGTAGAACCAGGTGTCTTTGGGGCCGACGGGAGCGGGAGTGGTTTTGGTCGTCAGCGATCGATAGTCGCCATTGCCGTCGAAGAGGTCGCCGGCGATGGAGGTTTTGCACATGTTCAGGACGCTCTCGAGGAAGAGATCGATCTGGACGTTGTCGGCGTTCTGGGAGGCGCTGCCGCGGTCGTAGCGGGCGGTGGCGATGTAGGCGGTGCCGATCAGGGCCATCAGCACCAGCAGGGCGACGACCATGATCATGATGGAGCCGGGGCGGCGACGGATGATGCGGGATTTATGATTGTGTTTTGGCATGGTGACCTCGGACGGATTATTCGCGTTGTCCAACGACAAAAGGATGTCGGGCAGGAGTGCCCGACCCACCGGGAGTGGCCGACCCACGGCTACGGGGCGCCGACGACGTATTCGTACCACTGGCCGTCGGGCAGGCGGCCGGCGGAGTCTTCCAGCTTCAACACGATGCGGATCATGGTGGGGGCGCTGTTGACCCAGAGGCAGGTGTAGCGGAAGTGGGATTCGGTGTTGACGTCGGGGTGTTTCATGGAAGCATAGTCGCCGCGGATGGAATAGGCGCCGACGTCGGTGGAGAGGGGGAGCTCGCGCTCGAAGGCGGGTAGCTTGTACCCGGCCGGGAGCGTGCGCAGGACATCGTCGAGGGGGACGACATCAATCAACTCATTGCTGTTGGCGGCGCCGGAATAGCTGGTGCCCTTGTCATCTCTGAGGGCACGGGGGAAGCCGGGGGTTGTCGAGAAACCCATGATCATGCGGTCGCCGTTGGTGTCGCGGGGCAGGCCGTACCAGCGGACTCTGGCGGCCACGTTGTAGAAGGAACTGGTGACATTGGTGTGATCGACGACATAGTCGATGACGCCATCGGGCTGGTCGCCGATGACTTCGCCCCAACCGGGATTTAATTTGCCAGCGCTGTCGAACTGGATGTTGTCCTGCTTGACGAAATCGCC
>DASYUA010000097.1:0-3437 GCA_036001665.1 Tepidisphaeraceae bacterium | reverse complement strand
TCAACGTGACGGACGGCGACAGCGCGGCTGCTGGCGCGACCGTGGACTGCGGTTTCATCTTTGACTACAACGCTGGCGCCGGCACCGGCCGCATCTGGGGCACGGGCGTCAACAAGCAGACCAAGTTCCCCGAATGAGCCTGGTCTGGCTTAAGTCTGAGATTTGCAAACGGTGCAGTTAGTTGCACCCTCGAATAGACAACCCCTTGGCCACCTCCTGGGCCAAGGGGTTTCTTTTTCACCTAAAGTCTGTTCCAGCCACATCCGACGCCCTATGATCGGGCAGCCGGTTTTTGTGCACGCTACGGCCGATTTTGGCCGATAAAACGTGCGCCGGCGTCCAATAACTTGCGATGGATGCGGCAATGTGCTAAAGCAGGTGTTGCGGCCGCCAAGGCGGCCCGTCAACCAACGCATCTAAGACCATTTAGGGACCGTTTAGGAAGGAAAGTCATATGGCCAAGTTCGAACAGACCAAGAATCCACGGATCGGTAATGAAGTCAGGTCCGAACCGACCCCCCAGCCGACCCGCACGAGCACTCCCATCCGCAATTCGGCGATTCCGAAGATCTCCACGCCGCAATCGGGCCGGCGGGACGTCTCCCACGACCAGATTGCCAAGCGGGCGTACGAGATCAGCATTTCCGGCAGCGGCGGCAGCGAATTGGACAACTGGCTGCGGGCCGAGCGAGAGCTGAAGGGGCAGTAGGCCCCTCTGGGCTGCGGAATTGGGCGGTTTTGCCGAATCCGCATCGCGGAGCGGCGTTTCCTGTGCGTAATTTGCCTGAAATTAACCAGCAAGCGGCGGCGTAAGCTAGAATATGTCCATGGGCGGCCACGCTGGTTCGCTTGAGGCCATTCCGCTGTTCCCACTGCCGAACGTGGTGCTGTTTCCGCGCGCGGTGCTTCCGCTGCACATTTTTGAAGACCGGTACAAGGCGATGACGGCGGATGTTCTGGCCGGGAATCGGATGATCGCCATGGCGCTGCTGAAGGCGGGGTGGGAGAAGGATTACTATCAGTTTCCGGCCATCGAGCCGGTGGTTTGCGTGGGGGAGATCCTGAGCTGGGAGCAATTGCCGGATGGGAAGTATAACTTTCTGCTCCAGGGGCGGACGCGGGCGCGGGTGATCGGCGAGTCGCGGTGGAAGGCGTATCGGGTGGCCGAGCTGAGCGCGCTGGAAGAGTCGCCGATTCTGGAAATTGACCTGGAACACGAGCGGTCGCGGATGATCGACCTGTTCTCGGCCGCCCCGTTTGGGGCGATGCCGATTGCGAGGCAGTTCAGGGAGCTGCTGAACGGGCCGATTCCGACGGAAGCGATCGCGGATTTGGCGGCGTTCAATCTGCTGGAAGATATTCCGATGAAGCAGCAGTTGCTGGAGGACATTGATATCCGGCATCGGATCGGCCGGATTGTGGAGGCGCTGAGGCTGGCGGCGACGCACGTGAATCCGGGGTTGATGGGGTTTCCGGCGGATCCGGGGAGTAATTGAAGGGTGGCCGAAGAGGGAGAATGCAACCGCAGAGGCGCGGAGACGCGGAGACACGGAGGCCGCAGAGAATTATCCACGAACGGCACGAAGATTTTTGTCCACCAAGGTCACTAAGGCACACGAAGATTTTTTTGCCGCAGATGGCGCAGATGAACGCGGATTTGCGCAGATCAGAAAAGACTTGTTAGCCACAGATGGGGTACTGATGAACACGGATGGGGGATTCCCCTTTGGTCCTCTGCACAAAAGGCGGGCCTCGGATGGTTCAAAGGGAGGTGAGCAGTGAAAATCAGGGACGGGCAGTGTAAGGTTGAGACGGGGAGGTACAGCCAATGACAGCTCCGGAAATTGAAACGAGACCCTCAGCGCGACCAGCTTCCATTGCGAAGATTATTGGCTATGAGCGATTCACCGAAAACAGCGCTCTAGTATCAGCAGTTCTTGCCGTCGGTTGTTTGGCCTGGGGAATCTATTGGCGTTTGAACTACTACGAGCCGAAGGGTTCTGCCTGGGGCTTCAATCAGTTGGTCGTTGCCGGATGGACGCTGATCCCGCCGATCTGGTTCTGGGTGCATTGGTACAAATGTCCGTATGACCCTGGATCGCCAAAATGGGAACGGATGACTCATGGACACGAAGTAAGCCGCAACCTTTGGGTGGCTTTGGTGATCATCCTGGCGGTGCTGTTTGATATCCATTGGCCGGGGGGCTGAGAAAACTACCGACATCGGCGGGGCAATCAGGAGGGCGATCCTGGCCGGAGTCGTGCAAGAGGGGTTGACGGTTTCCAGGCGGGTTGCGCTAAAGTTTTTGGAGTGGAATGGGCAGGAATGTTCCGGTTTTTACTCCCATCACCTTTATTTACGCCGTCGCGTTTATTTATTCAGCGCTTTAGGAGAAGGCTGAACCTCCTGGCGCGCTCCACGTAAAGTCCTGGTCGTTAAGATTATCGGCCACCGGCGTGCGAATTCTGTCGCCCATGGCAGGGACGGGTCGAAGGACGGAATCATCAGACATCCGGAGGGCGTGTGGAAGAAACCCATCCAGCGAAGACGGCCGACATCGGCATGATGGCGCTGTTTGGCGGCGGCCGCGAACGGACCGAGGCCGAACTGCGGGACATCCTGGCGGCGGCGGGATGGCGGGTCAGCGGCGTGACGCCGACGCGGGTTGCTGCCGTGATCGTGGCGACGACGGGCTGAGGGCGAATCAAGCAACTATGACGCCGCTGGGCAGTCAAGGGGCTCAAAAAAAGGTTCGCGTCACTTCTACGTAAACCACCTTTTTAACCGCAACAAAATCACGGGCGGGGCGCCCGTGCCACGGTGATTCGGAGGTGCGATTCCTGATGTCGTGCGGGTTTTCGCTCTTCGTGGACAATTTCTTGTTCGTGGCGTTGGTGGATAGGATTTGGGGGATGAAGCATCGGGTTGCAATCACGGGGTTGGTTTTGATTTGGGGCGCTTTAGCACGAGTGGGGGTTGCCCAGGAGGTTATGAAGCGGCCGTGGGAAGCGATGGACCATGGGGCGATGATGACGGCGACGATCGAGTCGAAGGCGGCGGAGAGGAATATTACGCAGAAGGCGATTGCGATTCGGGTGGGGGAAAGGGGGCAGGGGCATGTGATTTTCGATGAGGATCTGCTGCGGTATTCGGTGGGGTGGACGGGGGATTTTATTGATTGGAAGAATATTGAGATGGATGGGTCGCACCGGACGTGGGCGAAGGTGTTGGGGGATGAGGTTTGGGGGAATGCGCTTCGGCCGGGGTGGGCGAAGAAGGGGGAGTTTGAGGATCCGAGGAAGAAATATAAATCGAGCGATTATGATCCGCTGCCGGCGCACTGGGTGAATCGGGGGTTTGGGCCGCTGCCGCGGGAGTGGGGAGAGTATAGGGGTTGTTATGTGAATGGGGGGCGGGTGGTGTTGTCGTACACCGT
>DASYUA010000096.1:0-2252 GCA_036001665.1 Tepidisphaeraceae bacterium | reverse complement strand
GCGAAGAGGAGATGGCGGTTGAGATCGACGGTGAGGAAGGAGGGGCTTTGGATTTCGGCGGCGAGGCCGAGGGGGAGGAAGGTGGGGGATTGGCTGGCTTTGGCGGATTCCTTTGGCGGCTGGAGGCGGAAGAAATAGATGCCTTTGCTTTTTTGGCCGGTGTAGGTGCCGACGTAGAGGAGAGTGGAGTCGGGGGGGAGATTGTCGGCGGCGATTGAAGCGGGGCAGAAGAGGGTGGAGAGAAGCAGGAGAGCGATGAGCGATTTTTGGAGATGGGGGTGCATGGGTGGTTCCTGAAAAGTGAAGACGATCCGCTGAAGCGGACGCTACGAGCTAACGTCCGCTGAAGCGGACCCTACGCGACGGGGGGATATGGTAATGGGTTGGGGGGGAGAATTCGATGAGCTCATGGTCGTCGGGAGGAGAGGGAGGGTGGTGGGGCAAGCCCCACCCTACATGAAAAGCCGGGGTACCGAAAACGTTCAACTTCCAACGCTCAACTTTCAACGTTCAAAGAAGAATGCGGAGGGAGGATGGTGGAACAAAGGTCTGGGGTGCCGAAAACGTTCAACTTCCAACGTTCAAAGAGGAAGCATCCGGCCGCGTTTTTCACGGATTGGGGGAGATAAGTAGGTTCGTTGAGAATTATTTGATTGATTATTCCAGCGTATGCGTGCCGTGGGTGACAGCACCGCCGGCGCGGAGGGCGGCGGCGACGAGGGTGGTTTCGGCGAGTTCCTGGTCGGTAGCGCCGGCTTTCTTGGCCTTCTTCGAGTGGATCTCGATGCAGTAGGGGCACTGGGTGGTGAGGGCTACGGCGACGGCGATGAGTTCCTTGTATTTGAGCGGGATGACGCCGCCTTTCACGACGGCCTCGTCGAAGGCGACGAAGGCGTTCCAGGCTTGCGGGGCGAGCTCGGCCAATCTGGCGAATTTTTTGAGGTTGGTCATGTTGTACATTGCGAATCTCCGGTGAGAGTTTTTTGGGCGGCCGGGGGGACAGGCAGGACAGTCCTGCGGTGGGCCCGCGGCTTTGGATCGCCGGAGGATGGTTGGGGGGATGGGGAGGGGGATCAATGGGCCTGAAAAGGGCTGTGGATCATTGAAGAGTGGATGGTGCGGCGAGCCGCACCCTACGTGGCCGGGAGGCTGGACTTTTTACAACACGTTTTTGGTAGGATGTCGGGCATGTCAAGAAAACACAAACTGGAAATGGCGGACTACAGCGTGACGATTGCGATTGGGGATGAGGATGAGGTGAGTCTGGAAATCGCGGCGCATCCGGCCATCGCGGAGGACCTGGGGGCGGCGATCATGAAGCTGCTGGAGACGGAGGAAGGGGCGCCGATTGTGGAGGCGTGCCGGAATCCGAGTGATCAGCGGAAGCAGGAGGCGGCGAAGCGGTTGTTGGAGAAGAGGATCAAGATTGTGCAGCCTGAGGAGGATGAAGGGGGGGAGGAGGAGGAAGATCAGATGGAATAGCCGATCCGACGATTCTGATCGTCTGGTGATTCGAGCAGCTATCAATGTAATCCTTCGCAAATTGCCTTTGCGGATTCAGCCGATGGCCAAGCGCCAGAGGAGAAAACCGATGAAATCCAAAATAAAACCGCGCGACGCCGACATTCGCGGGGAACTTGCTGCTCTTTGCCGGGCGGCGTGGAAATTGGCCCGCCAGACCAATACGCCATTTCATGTTTGGATGGACGGCCGCATTGTGAATCTCAACCCTGGCGCGCGACGCGCGAAATCTCGCGGGCGAGGCGCCCGTGCCACGTGAAGATGCACGGGCAAGATGCCCGTGGTACGGGGAAAGCAATGCTCATTGTCGATGCACATCTTGATCTTGCATACAACGCCCTGCACGGCAGGGATGTGCTTCGGCCGGCGGTGGAGCAGGAGATTGGCAATCTGGAGGAGGATGGGATTCCGACGGTGGGGTTGCCGGATTTGAGGAGGGGAGAGGTGGGGTTGATTTGCGCGACGATTTATTGCGAGCCGGATCAGGGGAAGGGGAAGGGATATCGAACGGGAGATCAGGCGAATGCGGAGGCGAAGAGGCAGCTTCAGTGGTATCAGGCGCAGTTTGAAAGTGGGGAGATGAGGCTGGTGCGGACGGCGGCCGATTTGCCGGCCGTGGCGGGGAGATCGATCGCGACGATCATTCTGATGGAGGGAGCAGATCCGCTGCGGAGTGAGGAGGATGTGGAATGGTTTTTTGAGGCTGGGGTGAGGATGGTGGGGTTGGCGTG
>DASYUA010000095.1:0-3652 GCA_036001665.1 Tepidisphaeraceae bacterium | reverse complement strand
GTCCGATAAGATCGGCACCTTGGGGGAGGGAGCGGTGGGCCGTTCCCACCCTACGGTTTTACTTCGTCGTAGCTGGCGGGGAGGGGGGTGTAGCGGTCGGAGAAGCGCATGCCGGCGTGGCCCTGGTTTACGTTTTCGTTGAAGCTGACGTTGGTGTTGCCGGTGAGTTTGAGGGGACCTTTCATGGAGACGATGGAGCCGGTGACGATGGAGGTGCTGGAGCCGTTGAGGGTGACCTGATCGCCGAGGATATGGCCGTTGAGGTTGCCGAAGTTGCCGGTGAGCTGCACGTCAAACTGGGGGGCGACGATGAAGGAGCCCTCGAGGTCGCGCAGGCCATCGAACTGGGGTTCGCTGGTGGGGAGGGTTTCGACGCCGCTTTTGCTGCCGCCGTTGCCGCTGAAGGTGAGGGTGTTGGTCAGGAGGTTGCCGACGCCCACGGGCTCGGTGACGATGACGCCCTGGATGGTGCATTGTCCGGTGAAGGCTACTTTGTTGGGTTGCTGGATGTAGACGACGCCGCGGAAGGTCATGGGGCCCAGGAAGGTTGGATTGGTGTTGGGCTTGATGATGATGTTGTCGTAGGATGTTTTGCCTAAAACGTAGACGTTTGTAGCGTATTGTTTGTAGATGCTGGTGTTGGGCATGGGGAACTCGGGTACATCGACGGCGGCGACGTGGTGGACGTGGTTGGCCATGATATCGGCGTTGTTGGTGGTGCCGCCGACGGACCAGTTGGGAAAGACGATGGGGTTGACGCCGGTAAGAACGGTGATGTCTCCGGCCATGCCGCCGGGCGTGCCGAGAAGGGCACCGATGGTCACGGGAGGAATGGCGACGGAGGAGGAGAGGACGCTGGCGTGGGAGGCGGGAACACCGCCGATGGGGTTTTTGGTGTCAACCACGAAGGTGCCCTTGGTGGCCAGGCCGAAGTCCAGGAAGTTGGTGGGGCGCTCGGAGGTATCGTAAGAGAGCTGAACGGCAGCGCGGTCGGCGGTGCCGGTGGCGTTGTCGGCATAAGCGCCGATGACCTTGACGGTGATGCGGCGGCCGGAGCGGGTGATGACAGCGCGGAATTTGGAGCCATCGGAGGCGAGCTTGATGTATTGTTCCTTGCCGGAGGGGACGTTGATTTCGGTGGCGCCGGCGTCGATGCCGACGGTTTTGGCTCCGAGGTTGGCGGTGCCGTTCATCTGGGCGGCGAGGTCCTTGTGGACTTCGGTGAGGACGCTGGCTTCGGGGGTAGTGGGGGGAATGCTGGTCTGGAAGAGTTGGTAGCGCATGAAATCCATGCCGGATTCGGCCGCGCCGAGGGATTTGTAGCGGCGTTGTTCGTTTTGGCTGACCAGCATGCCGGTATTGGTGGCGGCGTAGAAGCCGACAGCGAGGAGGGCGAAGAGGACGATGTACATCATCGCCAGGATGGTGGTGACGCCGCGATGGCGCGCGGCGCGGGGGGATGTCTGGGGGATTCCCATGGGAATGATTTCCAATTCAGGGGCGGGTGATGTCAAATTGTAATGTTTAATTTGCGGGGGGAGGGGTTGCGGGTTTTTTGTGGGGTGGGTTTGTTCCGTCAAAAAAATGGGCTTGGTGATAGCCAAAAGTGGCGTTTTTGGAGCGGGGGAGGGGTTTTGGGTTCGTTTGGTGGGTTTGTTTTTCCCCCGGGGCTTTGTTTTGAGATGGTCCGTGGTCGGTTGTCCGTGGTCAGTTGTTGGGGAGGCGGGGGAGGAAAAAAAGTAGTCCGAGGAGGGTTGGGACGCGGTTTTTGGTAAAGGATGTCTGTGGCGGGAGTTGTGGATTAGGCGGGGCAAGAAGTTATTAGGGAGGAGGGTCCCGTTTAGGTCCGGTTTAGGTCCTTTTTGTGTCCCGAACAGGTCCGTGGGGAGGGGAATTGTGTCCGGAGGGGCAGGAAGTGCTGAGTGTGGAGGACTGAGTGCTGAGGATATGTGACGTAGGCGCGGGGAATCGGCGCAAATAGGGCTGGGTGGGTGAGACGAGAGCACGCAGACCCCCTTTCTGGTTCCTGAATGTCGGGCAGGAGTGCCCGATCTACCATAGTACGTTTTTGGGATGAGATTGTTCGGTAAAAATTTGGATATTGTCTATAAAAAAAGAACCCCGCAGGTGAAGGCTGGGGTTCGTGCAATCGTTTTTGGATGCGGAAGGTTCAGGCGTTTGTGGAACGGAAGCGGCGGAGGCGGGTGAGGCCAAGTCCACCGAGGAGCGCGAATCCGCCCCAGACCGAGGCGGGGAGAGGCACCGAGGGCGGCTGCAAAGCAACGTAATTGATGGTTGCTCCGGACATGATGGTGGTCGTGGAGTCGACGGTGATCCCGCCGGCGATGATTGCGCCGGTGGTGCCATGGAAGGTGATGCTGCGGTTGAGGGAAAGCAGGGTGCCGTTGATCATGTCGTCGACATGAGTGGTGAGGGTTGTTCCGGTGCCCAGCACGTTGATGAGAATGTCGCTGGCATCGACGCCTCCCAGGCCGCCAATGATCGCGTTGCCGGTGAGGTCGAGTTTTCCGGTGATATTGATGACGAATTTGTCGCCGACTCCGCCGCTGAGGAGGAGGTCGTCGTTGTTGAGCACGAGATCGCCGATGGTGATGACGTTGAGGCCGCCGTTGCCGGTGACGGTCTCGGCGCCGTTGACGTTGCCAAGGGCGGCCGTGGTAAACAGTGCGGCAGCGGACGACGAAGCCGCTTTGGCATCGGTGACGGCCTGGGTCAGATCCAGTCCGGTGAAGATAGTGCCACTGACCACGCCTGGGTGAGATTCGATTATCGTAGTTCCGGTGTTGAGATAAATGTTTCCGTTGACGACACCGGGGGCATCCTGATCAAGCGCGCCATTGGGCCCGGCGACGCCGACGTTGCCGTTGGTGGTCGAAGCGGAAAGATGGACGGTGTCGCCGAAGTTGCCTTCGCCGACTCCGAGGATCGCGTAACCCGCGGCGGCTCCGAGGCTGGGGAAAAGAGAGACGCTCTGCAAAGGTCCGATGCTGGTGATCGTGTCGGCCGTGGCCCGCGCCGACAACGCGGCACAGACTGAAAAAGCCGCCAAACCCAGTGCAAATCGATTCATTTTCATTGGAATTCTTCTCTCCCTGATCGTTCTTGAGGCTTTGAGACACATCACCCGCGGCCGGCAACATGCGGCCGCATTTTCTCCAGGGTTCTCCGAATTTCACATGGCTTGCTTTGGAACGATAACCCTCTGCAAACTGCATCGAAGTTTCGGACGGGCCTAAGTGCCAGTTGGATGGCCTTGTTACATCCAATCAGCGCTGTTTTTACAAAAGCCCGGAGATGGCTGCACGAACGCAGAGCGCTTGGGCAGGCACATCAACACCAGCATGCTACCGCGTTTTTAGTGGTGTGCAACAAGATTATGATTATTGGGGGGGAGCGCGAAAGGTGATCGGAACGCGTTGGATTAAGATGGGTAATCTGTGCCTGATCCGTATCTGATCATTTAGAAACCGGTGGTGGGGATTTCTTCGTAGCTGAAGGGCTCGGCGAGGACGGGGCCGCTGAACTGCATGCCGGTGGGGATGCCGCCGATGCCGGCACCGATGGTGAAGCCCGAGCCGCCGGAGAGAGTCAGGGTATTGGCGCCCATGATCATGACGGTGCCATTGATGGT
>DASYUA010000094.1:0-23003 GCA_036001665.1 Tepidisphaeraceae bacterium | reverse complement strand
GCGCATGGTGAAGTGGACATAGAGGAATTCGAGGTTTTCGCGGTCGATTTGTTCGATGGCTGAATCCCAGGAGAGGCGGTCTTGCCAGAGTTCGTCGGGGACGTCGGAGGGTTGGTGGTTGTAGCGGTCGAGGAAGGTTGGGCCGTATTTTTTGGAGAGGTGGGAGCGGGAGATCAGCTTTTGAACTTTGCGGATGACGGGAGTGTGGAGGCCTTTGACGCGGATGGTCTTGCCTTTGATGGTGTAGTTGGGGTTGCCGAGAGTGGCGGGGTCGGCGTCGCCGAGGGCGAAGGCGGTGACCTCGTGGCCGAGGGCTTCGAGGCCGCGGATGTCGTTGACGACGAAGGTCTCGGAGAGGACGGGGAAGTTGGCGATGAGGTAGCCGATTTTCATGACGTTGCAGGCTGTGCGCGTTGGGGCCGGAGGTCGGGTTCATCGAGACGATAGTTCTGATCACGCTGGACTTCGTGGGCTCCTTTGCGGCTGCCTTTGTATTGCATCCAGCACATGGCGAAGGGATAGGTAAGCTCTTTGAAGGTTTTGAGTTTTTTGCCCAGGAAAGCCTCGGCAGTGATGGCGTAGCGGCTGGGTTGGGCGAGGTCGCGCAGGATATGGCGCAGCGTGTACGGATGGCCGAGGCGTGCGAAGCCCATGGCGAAGCTTTCGGTGCGATTGTTCAACTCTTTCCAGGTGTAGTCGTGGCCGTGATAGCTGAGGGCGGCTTTGACTTGTGTCATGCGATGGCCGTTTTGGAAGAGTTTGACCTGCATGACGCGGTCTTCGATGGTTTCGCAGTCGCCGAAGCGGAGTTTTTCCCAGGCGGAGCGGCGGATGGCGAGGTTGGCGCAACTGATGGCGAGCTTGCCGTATTTCTGATCGAAGCGGACGGGGATGGTGCGGAGCCAGGAGCCGTGATAGTCCCAGTAGAACGCGTAGCCGCCGGGATGAGGGAGTTGTTCGCCGATGGTGGCGTCGGCGGTGTTGTCGAGGATGGGCTGGACGAGGGTTTGGAGCCAATCTGGGCTGGCGGGGAGGACGTCCTGGCTGATGGTGACGATGATTTGGCCGCGGGTTTGTTCGAAGAGGTAGTCGCGGGCCGCGCCGAAGCGGAAACGGGCGGGGCGGTAGGGGACGACTTTGGCGCGCTTGGATTGGGCGAAGGGGGCGGTGTCATCCTTGCTGGCGGAATCGAGGATGACGATTTCGAAGGGGTAATCGGTTTGTTGGGAGATGAGGGAGTCGATGACGCGGTGAAAGAGTGGGCCGCCGTTTCGGGTGAGGATGGCGATGGAGACCTGAGGGTGAGGATGGTTGGGGGTGAAAGGCATTTTTATTTGGCGGCTAGTTCTTCCGCGTCCTGGGTGTCGGGTTCTTCTTGTGTTTCAGAGAGCACGGGCGAGACGCCCGTGTTACGAGTGGGATTCACGGGCGGGACGCCCGTGCCACGATGGGATTCGTCAGTGCCGGCGGCCCAGGTGTGGGGGAGGCTGAAGACACCGGGGATGGGGAGGGATTCGGCGACGACGAAGCGGATGCGCTGGAGCTGGTCGTGGGCGGGGGTGGATTCGTCGCCGAGCTGGATGTTGAACTGGTAGACGTTGGGTTCGGCGAGGATTGGGCCGATGCGCAGCTCGATCCAGCCTTTGCCTTCGATGGGGGGAATTTGGAAATTGTCGAGATTGGAGCGGAAGATGGCGGCGGCCCAGTCTTCGGCGGCCCAGACCATCTCGACTTCGACGCGGGGGCGTTCGATGCGTTTGCGGGCGTTGTAGTGGATGCGGAGGGTCATGTTCTGGCCGGTCTGGAAGGTTTCGGCGGGGATGCCGTCGGCGTCGAGGAGGTCGGCTTTGGTCAGCTCGACAATTCGCGCGGGTTTGGGGCCGGAGACGGCTTCGCGGGCCAGGTCGCGTTCCTGCTCGAGGCGGATCTTCTCGCCCATGGTCTGGTGATATTTTTCCAGCACTTTCTGGCTGGGGCCTTCCATGAGGAGCTGGCCTTTGAAGAGCATGACGGTGCGCTCGCAGAGGTTGCGGACTTCGTTGAGATTGTGGCTGACGAGGATCATGGTCACGCCGTTTTGGCGCATTTTGTCCATGCGATTGGCGCAGCGGTTTCGGAATTCGGTGTCGCCGACGGCGAGGACTTCATCGACGAGCAGGACATCGGGTTCGATGAAGGCGGAGATGGCAAAGCCCAGGCGGACGGCCATGCCGGAGGAGTAGCGTTTTACGGGGGTGTCGATGAATTCTTCTACTCCGGCGAATTCGACGATCTGATTGAACTTGGCGTTGATCTCCTTGCGGGTCATGCCGAGGATGCTGCCGTTGAGATAGACGTTTTCGCGGCCGGTGAGATCGGGGTGGAAGCCAGCGCCGACTTCGATGAGGGCGGAAAGGCGGCCTTTGACGGAATAGGCGCCGCGGTCGGGGCGAAGGATGCCAGAGAGGAGTTTGAGGATCGTGCTTTTGCCGGAGCCGTTGGGGCCGATGATGCCCAGGGCCTCGCCGCGGGGGACGGTGAAGGAGACATCGTTGACGGCCCAGAATTCCTCGGCCTTGAGGGCCTGTTCATCGATTTGTTTTTTGTTCCACCATTTGGAAACGAGGGCGGGGATGAGGTCGCGCAGGGTGGTGTGCTGCTCGCCACGAGCGAACTTTTTGTAAATGTGGTCGAAGATGATGACGGGTTGGGGCATTTATACAACTTCCGCGAATTTGAACTCGGCACGGTGGAAGACTTTCCAGCCGAAATAGAAGACCAGGGCGGCGATGATGGCGGCGATGGCGAGGCCGATTTTGTTGGGGATTTCGTCGCCCATGAGGATGGCGCGGTAGGCATCGAGGATGGGGATCATGGGGTTGGCGCTGATGATCCAGCGGAGGCGGGGATAGCTCTCGAAGTTGATGGGGTAGACGACGTTGGTGGCGAAGAACCACATCTGGAGGATGAAGGTCATGATGTATTTCACATCGCGGAAGAAGAGGTTGGCCATGGAGAGGATGAGGGAGAGGCCGGCGGCGAGGGTGGCCTGGATGATGATGATGAAGGGGAGGAGCAAGAGGCGCGGCGTGGCTTCGACGTCGCCGGTGCGCAGGTAATAGACATAAAAGGGGAGAACGACGAGCGAGGCGATGAAGAAATCAACGAAAGCGCCGGCGACCGACGCGAGGGGGAAGACTTCCCGCGGGAAGTAGATCTTGGTGACGAGGCGGCTGTTGCGGGTGAGGCATTCCATGCTGCTGGTCAGGGTGCCGGCGAAAAATCCCCAGCCGACGACGCCGGTGAGGACAAAGAGCATATAAGGCATTTCGCGAAGCTTCGATTTGTCGGAGAGGTTGATGGGGCCGAAGGTGAAGATGGCATACATGACCAGGGCGTTGATGAGGGGCATGAGGAAGGCCCAGGTGACGCCCAGGAGGGACTGTTTGTAGCGCACGCGGATGTCACGCCAGACAAGCATGCCTAGCAGGCCGCGATAGCGCAGGATCTCAGAGAATTGTTCGCCCAACATTGCCCATCCATTCAGCAAACATAATGCCGACGCCGGGGAGACTGGTCCGTGCATGATGGCTTATTCATCTTGGATGCTTCACCAGGACCCACCTGACTTAAAGGTGAGTCTATCGGTGGGGTGAGAATTAGAGAGTGGGGAAAAATGGAAGGAGGTGATGCGGGACGAGCGGACAGGACAGATGGGCCGGGCGGGCGGGGCAATTGGACGTTTTGTCCGGATTGACGATTGGCAAATTAAGAAATGATGGAGAGGGTTTTGAGGGATTGGGGGAGGGAGAAGGAGACGCCTTCATCGACGAGAGTTCTTAGCTCAATTTCGGCCTGAAATTCGGTTTTCAGGCGGTCGAGGAGTTGGTTGACGAGGTGCTCGGGGGCGCTGGCGCCGGCGGTGACGAGGATGCCCTGGGTGTTTTGAAGCCATTTGGGATCGAGCTCGCGGGCGTCGTCGATTAGATGGGCTCGCTTGCCGGCTTCGCGGGCGGTGTCCACCAGGCGCTGGGAATTGGAGCTGTTCTTGCTGCCGATGACCAGGACCAGATCGACTTCGGGAGAAAGGACGGCGACTGCTTTTTGGCGGTTGGTGGTGGCGTAGCAGATGTCTTCTTTGGGCGGGGCTTTGATGTGTGGGAAGCGGGATTTGAGGGCTTCGATGGTGCGCTGGGCTTCGGAGACGCTGAGCGTGGTCTGGGTTACATAGGCGACTTTGTTTTCGTCGGGGACGGAGAGGCGGGGGACATCTTCGGGCGATTCGATGACGATGATGTTGTGGGGGGCTTCGCCAGCGGTGCCAACGGCTTCATCGTGGTTGGCATGGCCGATGAAGAAGATGGTGTAGCCTTGTTTGGCGAAGCGGAGGACTTCGAGGTGGACTTTGGTGACGAGGGGGCAGGTGGCGTCGATTTCGGTGAGATTTCGCTGTTTTGATTGGAGGCGGATGGCGGGAGAGATGCCGTGGGCGGAATAAACGACGATGGAGCCTGGGGGGGCTTCGGAAATATTGTTGATGAAGGTGACGCCGCGGCGCTGGAAGTCCTCGACGACGTGGCGGTTGTGGACGATCTCGTGGAAGACAAAAATGGGAGGGCCTTTGAGCTCTAATACTTTGTCGACGACTTCGACGGCCATTTCTACGCCGGCGCAGAAGCCTCGGGGGTTGGCTAGAAGAACCTTCATCTGGAATTATCTTATGGCTGAAGACATGCCCACGCGAGTATGCCTGAGCATTGGCACCCGCCCCAAAGAAAACTTTCACCATTCCCGAAAAATCGCACGTGTTGGAAGATGAGGCAGGTCGTTTGCAGGGTGTGTGGTGGAGGTTCTCATGCGTATTGGCCTGATTAGTTATGAGTATCCGCCGCAGCAGGGGATGGGCGGAGTTGGCACGTACATGTTTCGGCTGGCGGGGGCACTGGGGCGGGCGGGACATGAGGTGCATGTGATCACCGGGCCGTCGGATCGGCCGCCGGTGCAGCAGCAGAATGTAATGCTCCATCGCATCGCGGCGGAGTTTGAGATGGAGGATGCGAATCGGGTGGCCCGCTGGTTTTACTGGCACGCCATTGCCGAGCCGATGGGCAGGTGCAATCCGACGGTCTGGCATTGGATGAGATGGAACCTGGCTTCTTATGAGGCGATCCGGCGGATCGACGCGGAGCACCCGTTTGATGTGGTGGAAGCGCCGGAGCACGCGGCCAATGGGTGGATGGCGGGGCGGATTCATCGCTGGCCGATTGTGATTCGCATGCACTGCCCGTGGGAATTGTTCGTGCGGATCAACCGGGTGCCGTTCAATCCGATGGACCGGATGATGTCGATGCTGGAGCGGAGGACGGTGGCGAATTATGCGGATTGTCTGACGGTGCCGAGTGAGGCGATGAGGAGGGAGGTGGAGAAGTCTTGGAAGCTGCGGCGGCCGCCGACGGTGATACCGAATTTCATGGATGTGCCGGGCGCGCCGGCGCTGCTGCCGGGGGAAGATGGGCCGCAGCGAATTATTTGTGCGGGGAGAATCGAGCCGCTCAAGGGGCAGGACACGCTGGCGCGGGCGTTTGCGCTGGTGGCCAAGCGGAATCCGCGGGCGGAGCTGTGGCTTTTGGGGCCGGACCGATGGGGGAAAACGCCATTTGCGGAATTGCTGCCGAAGATCGTGCCGGATGCGGGCATTCGGGCGCGGATTCACATGCCGGGATTGGTGCCGCTGGCGCAGATTGGAGAGCATCTGCGAAATGCGCGGCTGACGGTGATCGCCAGCATTGGGTTTGAGAGTTTTTCGTATTCGACGCTGGAGGCGATGGCGGCGGCGCGGCCGACGATTGTGACGAGGACGGGTGCGCTGCCGGAACTGATCGAACATGAGCGGAGCGGGCTGGTGGTGTCGCCCAATGAGCCGCATGAGATGGCGGCGGCGTTGGAGAGATTTTTGGGGGACAGGTCGTTTGGGGATGCGTGCCGGCTGGCCGCTTTTGCGAGAGCCAGGAAGCACTATGACACGAGCGTGGTGCTGCCGCAGATGATGGAGTCGTATCAGTCGGCGGCGGATTTCTTTTATGGCGATCGTGATGTGCCTTCGCCGCAGAAGGCGGGACGTGGTCATTTCTCGCTGCGTACTGGGATGCCGGCGCTGGCGTCGGTGGCCTAGTTTTATTCGGGTCGGAGTCGTATCTTCATTTCTTGTCCGGCAGAGCCGGACCTACATGGGTTTCATAGACAGTGGGCTCGCAATTTTGAGGGCATATGGTCAACATCCGGCCGTTTCAGGCGATTCATTACACAAGACATCCGGAGTTGGAGCTTTCGAAGCTGATCGCGCCGCCTTATGACGTGCTGGATGAGCGGGGGAAGGCGGAACTTGTGGCCCGGCATCCGAACAATATCGTGACGATCGATTTGCCGCATTTGCCGCCCAAGACGGTGGGGCCGGATGCGGTTTATGAGAAGGCGAACATTACGCTGGAATCGTGGCTGGATTCGGGGGTGTTGATCCAGGATCCGCGGCCGGCGCTTTATCCGTACATGCAGAGCTATGAGCACAATGGGAAGATTTTTCATCGCCGGGGATTTTTTGCGCTGGTGAGGTTGTCGCCGTTTGGGCAGGGGCATGTGATTCCGCATGAGAAGACGTATGCGAATCCGATTGAGGATCGGCTGAAGCTGATGCGGGCGACGCGGCTGCAACTCTCGCCGATTTTTGGGTTATACAGCGATCCGCGGAACCGGGTGACGTCGCTCTTGTTTGAGAAGCTGGGCCGGCCGGAATTGTCGGCGACGCTGGATGAGGTGAAGAACGATCTGTGGAGCGTGCCGGATGCGGAGACGGAAAATCAGGTGATTGATGAGATGGGCGGCAAGCCGATTTATATTGCCGACGGGCACCACCGGTATACGACAGCGCTTCAGTATCAGGAGGAGATGAAGCAGAAGAACGGGGGGGAGCTGCCGGGGGCGCATCCGGCCAACTGGTGTTTGTTCGTGCTGGTGGCGATGCAGGATGATGGGCTGCTGATCCTGCCGACACACCGGTTGATCGGCGGGCTGCGGGATTTTGATCCGGAAGTATTTAGGGCGGCGATCAAGAACAATTTTGAGATGATCGAGACGCCGCTGCGGGGGGACCATGTGGATGAATTTGTGCGGGATGTTCTGCCCAGGCAGCCGCCGCACACGTTTGGGCTGTTTGATGGGAAGAGCCGCAAGGTTTATCAGCTTCGGTTGAAAAATCTGGATGTGCTGGAGGAATTGGAGCCCAAGCACAGTGAGGCGTGGCGGAGGTTGGACGTGGCGATGCTTCAGCGGTATCTGCTGGATGAAGTGATCCAGCCCAGATTCGCAGGGGGACGAGAGCCCGTTAAGGGTTACACGGCCGATCCGGATGAGATAGCGGCGCAGGTGGATGGGGAGCGGTTTCAGATCGGCTTGCTGTTGCAATCCACGCCGCTGCATGCGTTGGAGGAATTGGGGAAGCATGGGGAAGTGATGCCGCAGAAGAGCACCTATTTTTTCCCCAAGCTGGCGACGGGAATGGTGATCAATCCCCTACGGTAGGGAAATGTGCCTTGACCCGGTTTAGAAGCTCCTCGATCTTAAACCGGGCCTTGATGAGGATCTCGCTAACACCCAAGTCATGGAGTCGGGAGATGTGGGCGCGGTCCATGCTGCCGGTGAGGGCGATGACGTTGAGGTTTTTCCACTGTTCCTGGCCGCGGAGGTTTTCAAGGAGCTGAATGCCGTTCATCTTGGGCATGATGACGTCGAGCAGGAGCAGATCGATTGGATGGTCGCGGAGCGTTTCGATGGCCTCCAGGCCGTTGGAAACGGCAAGGACGTCATAGCCCTCATAGGCGAGGACTTTGGCCAGGGGCTCGCGGGCCATCGGAGAATCATCTACAAGCAGAATACGACGCATAGGCACTACTAATTTCCCATATGCGCACTGGCGAAGGCAAATGCGCCAAATTGCCGATGGGGTGCTGTAAACGGCGCGTTGCAAGGTTGGGGTTTTTGCATTCAAATCGGCCGGCCGGGGCACTGGCAGACAAGCTGCCAGTGGCACGAAAACTTTTGGAGCTGATGATGAAAGGTGTGATTCTGGCGGGTGGCACGGGAAGCCGGATGCTGCCGCTGACCAAGGTGACCAACAAGCACCTGCTGCCGATTTATAACAAGCCGATGATCTATTACCCGCTGGAGTGCATGGCCAAGGCGGGGATTGAAGAGGTGTTGCTGGTGACGGGCGGGAATAATTCGGGGGAATTCATCCGGCTGCTGGGCAACGGGCGTGAGTTTGGGCTGAAGAACTTGAATTACACCTATCAGGATGGAGCGGGGGGAATTGCGCAGGCGCTGGGCTTGGCCGAGCATTTTGCGACGGGGGATTCGATTCTGCTGATCCTGGGGGACAATATTCTCGAATATACGATTAAGGAATCATGCAAGCGATTTCGGCATCAGGGGCAGGGTGCGAAGATTTTGCTGTCGGAGGTGGAGAATCCGAAGGCCTATGGCGTGGCCGAAATGGAGGGGGAGCGGGTGGTGAGGATCGTGGAAAAGCCGGCGAATCCGAAGAGCAACTGGGCGGTGATCGGAATTTATTTTTACGATGAGAAGGTGTTTGAGATCGTGAAGACGCTCAAGCCGTCGGCGAGGAATGAACTGGAGATTACGGATGTGAATAATGCGTACATCGAGCGCGGGGAGATGACGGCCGACAAGGTGCAGGGTTTTTGGGCGGATGCGGGGGAGAACATCGATTTTTATCTGAAGTCGTGCAACATGGTGGCGGAGCACGGGGCGAATAAGGATGCGAAATGATCTGGTAGGGTTCGCTTCGCGAACCGAGGTTCGCACAGCGAACCCTACGATGCGGATGTAAGATGCTAATTCAGAGACGAACCAAGATCATTCGTGAGGGGAACTTCGTTGCGGACGTTGAGGTGGAGTCTATTGAAGCGTCTGACGGCCGGGGGCCTTATCTATCACAACAAGACGCGCAGAAACTAGACGACGTACGATTATCGCTGCGACGAGGTGATCTATCGGCGGCTTCTAAACTGGCGCGCGTCTATCGCTTGACACCAATAGATTGATTCCTGAGGTCCACTGAGATGCAGACACTCCTGGTGACTGGCGCTGCGGGATTCATTGGGTCGAATTTTGTGCGGATGCTCCGGCAGCGCAATGAGCCGGTGCGGATGGTTGCGCTGGACAAGCTGACGTATGCGGGGAATCTGGCGAACATCGCGGAGGTGGTGGACGATCAGCAGGTGATCTTTGTGAAGGGGGATGTTTGTGATCGGGGGTTGATGAATGAGTTGTGGGGGAAGTATCAGATCAGGCAGGTGGTGCATTTTGCGGCCGAGAGCCATGTGGATCGGAGCCTGCTGGACTGCGGGCCGTTTATTCAGACGAATGTGGTGGGGACGCAGGTGCTGCTGGATGTGGCGCGGGCGAATCAGGTTGAGCGATTCGTGCAGGTGAGCACGGATGAAGTGTATGGATCGCTGCCGGAGGATCGGCCGGAGATCAAATTCACCGAGGCAACCTCGCTTGCGCCCAACAGTCCCTATAGCGCGAGCAAGGCGGCCGCGGATTGCCTGGTGCGGGCTTATCATCACACCTTCATGTTTCCGGCGATGATCACGCGCTGCTCGAACAATTACGGGCCTTACCAGTTTCCTGAGAAGGTCATTCCACTCTTCGTCACCAATCTGATCGAAGGCAAAAAGGTCCCCCTCTATGGCGATGGACTGAATGTCCGTGACTGGCTCTATGTCGAGGATCATTGTGACGCGGTGTGGAGTGTCTTAACGAAAGGCCGGCCGGGCGAGGTCTACAATATCGGCGGCAATAATGAGATCAACAATCGCACGCTCACCGAGACCATCCTGCGGTTGATGGGGAGAAAATGGGATGAGTCGGTGCAATATGTGAAAGATCGGCCGGGTCACGATCGACGATATGCGATTGACGCCGGAAAAATCGAGCGCGAGCTGGGATGGCGGCCGCGGCGCCGTTTTGAGGAAGCGATTACGGCAACCATCCGCTGGTACCAGGAAAACGAGAAATGGTGGGGGTCGATTAAGACGGGGGAGTATCTCAAATACTATGACACGATGTACGGCAAACGCGCGTAAAACGGGGCGCGAAGCATTTCCACGAACGGCCTCAGCCATAACTTTTGACAAACTGACGGGACAGTTTTGTCTGATGCGACCAGAAAGACGCGCTGACGAGCGGCCTTTTTCAGGTGTAATCCGCGATACCGGACCAGCGGCCGCTGGTGCGGCTGACCCGGCACGACAGTTGCTCCATCCGGCGTGAACGCCTAGGAGATTTGGAGTTGAGTAAGGCCATTTCCAGTGCTCCTTCAGCGTGTGCCAGGCGAGAGTCGCCCCGGATTTGTCCCCTCCGTGATGGGGATGATGTAACGCGGTTCGGGTGCTCCTGGTCGAAGGTTGGCTGAAGCGCGACAGCGCAGAAAAGCCCCGGGCAGGCCGGCATTGCAGTAGCCCGCCGGCGTCGCCCGCACAACCCGAAAGCTTCTTGCGGCAGAATCTAAAATCACCGGCTGGCGTGAGCTGAAATTGCTCCGCGCATCCGGCGGTGAAGGTTTGAAACTTCACTGGTGCGTGGGTTCTGCGCGCAAGGAAGGGACGAGGTCGAATGAAAGCGGTTGTACTGGCTGGCGGACAGGAATTTGGGCAGTGCCCGCTATCGCGGCAGGCGCCCCGAGCCCTTTGGCCCCTGGCGGATCGATCCATCATCGAGCACGTGCTGGAGGCGCTGCGGCAAGCGGGAATTGGCGAGATGGCCATCAGCGCCAATGGGCGAACTCACGACATCGTCGATTCGCTGGGGCATCACCCCAGTCCGGATGTGACGATTCATTACAACGAAGATTGCCTTCCCCGCGGCGCGGCCGGTTGCATCAAGGATTGCGAAGAGTGGCTGGGGGACCAGACGTTTATCGTGGTGCACGGCGCGTGTCTGCTGCTGAACGTCGATTTCAAGCATCTGATCGATGAGCATCACCGGAGCGGCGCAGCCATGACGGTGGCGGCCACCAATGATGAGGATGTCTCGCGGCTGGCGCTCAAGCCCAACGGAATCTATGTCTGCGAGCCTTCGATCCTCGAGCACATCAAGAAGCGCGGCTACCAGGACATGAAGGAACAGCTCATTCCGCGACTGGTGGAGAGCGGATTGAAGGTCGGGGCGGCGCCGATTCGCGGCCGGGTGATCCACATCCGTAACGAGGAGTGTTACCTCAACGCGATGGTGGAGATTCTGGATGATGTGGATCTGCGCGAGCAGTTCATGAGCGCGGTGCCGTTCAAGGTGCCGACGGTGTGGGTTGATCCAACGGCTTATATCCATCCAACAGCGCGAATCGTCGGGCCGGCCTATATCGGTCCGCGAGCCAGGGTGATGGCGGATGCGGTGGTGATCGGGCCGGCGATTGTCGGGCCCGAATGTGAGATCGAGCGCGATGCCGTGGTGCATGAGTCGATCCTGTGGCGCGGCGCCCGGGTGGGGCAGAGCGCGATGGTGGAGCAGACGGTGATGGCCGCCGACGCGGTGGTGTCCGGTGGCGTGGAAGTTCGCGGCTCGATCGTGGTGGAGACGAATCTCAGCGCGGCCGAGCGGCAGAGCCTCAGCGGCAGCATGGATTTGTCGCCGGCGGATCTGAGTGGGCCGAGGCGGTGGTGGAGGCGGATTTGGAACAGCTTTCGGCCGGCCGCCCGGCAGGCGGTTTAGCGGCCGGCAGGGTGGGACATGTTCGGGCAAGGCAACGGGTGTCGCAACGAAGTTTGCCATTGGTGAAACCATGAATGGAAGAAAAAACAACGCTCCTTCGGACGCGATTCAGCGGGTGCAGAACAACCTGCCCACGGGCACGATCAACACGCCCAATGGACCGGCGATGATTCAGGTCATCGACGTCGGCTCTTCGCAGCTTGGCTATTCCAGCGGCGGCGGAGCGGCGACGGCCAAGCCGGCGGGGATCAACATCCTGGGCGCAGTGCTGCGGCGGTGGTGGCTGGTGTTGCTGGTGGCGTTGCTGGTGGGCGGCGGCGGGATATTGGCGGCGAATCGGCTGGTAGCGCCGACTTTTGAGGCGGATGCCCTGGTGCTGTACACGACCGTGGCAGCAGCGCAGCAGCAGCGATTTGTGGCGGCGAGCGATCCGGCGGACATCGTGCGAACACACATGGAGCTTTTGACCAAACCCGAAATCAGCCTCAAGGCCGCGGCAAAGCCTGAATTGCAGCAGGCCTTGCCGTGGCTGCGAGGTCTGGACCTTAACGATCCGGCGGTGCAGAAGATGGTGGTGAACAAGCTTCGCGGGATTTGCGAGGCGGTTCAGGTGAAGAGCACGCCGGAGCTGGTGCAGATTCATACCGAAAAGCCCGACCCGTTCGTGGCCGCGGCGGTGGTGAACTCTTTTGCGGATGCGTTTGTGGAGCACTGCTCGGATCGCGTGATGGGCCGCGACGGCGTGCGGCGTCGCAAGCTCCAGGAGCAGGTGGCCGAGCAGGAGGCATACATCGATCGGCTGAACAAGGCCAAAGCGGAGCTGATGCAGAAGAATGACTTCGATCTGCAAAGCGCGAGGAAAGCCGGCATCGCCCAGGAGTTTCAGGGCCTCCAGTTCAAGCGCAGCGAGGCGCAGTTTCGCGCCATGGCGGCCAAGGCGGAGCTGGCCAAATACAAGGCGGCTCCGGATGAAAGGGCGCTGCACGCGCAGCTCCAGCTCGATTTGAAGAAGCGGATTGAGGAGGAAAAGGGCAAGGATTCACTGCTTCAGGCGGCCATCGCCGAGCAGGTCAGCGCCTATGCCACTTACGCGCAACAGAAGGGTGAATTTGGCAAAACCGAGGAAAACCGCGATGTCATTCTCGCCAGGACGCGAATGACACGCGCTGAGCAGCAGGTCATCAAGCGCGAGAACGAGATTGCCGGCGCAATCGAAGCGAAGGTCAAGGAAGAGCAGGCGTTGATTGTGACCAGCAAGGCGCAGGAGGCGCAGGAGGTTCTGAACCTGGCGCTGGCGCAGGAGAATGAATACAACGCGAAGATGGCCGCGATGAGCGAGGAGCACCGGACGATCGCGGTGGAGGTCCTCAAGCTCGAGCAGCTCAATGCCACGCTGGCCCGCGTGCAGGAGCAGCGCGATGCGCTGTGGAAGCAACTGGTGGGCATCGACCAGGACCTCAAGTCCAATCCCGACGCGATCATCACCGTGGCCGAGCGTTCGGACATTCCGCAGAAGCCGACCGACGACAAGCGGGTGAAGGTGCAGGCGGCCAGCGTGATTGGCGGATTGTTCCTGGGAATTTTCCTGGCCCTGGTGGCCGACAAGTTTGATAAACGATTGCGCAATCCGCGCGACATCGAGCCGCTGCTGGGCGCGCCGATGCTGGGGATGATTCCGCGCATCAGCGAGCTCAAGCGCGCCAAGGGCGAGCACGCCCGAAACCTGATTGCCGAGGAATTCCGGCTGATTCGCACGCAACTGCTCTTTGGCCATCCTGACAAACAATATCGCACTATCTGCGTGACCAGCCCCGCCCCCGGCGATGGCAAAACCAGCCTGGCGGTGAATCTGGCGATCTCGCTGGCCAAAGCCGGCCGGCGCGTGCTGCTGATCGACGCCGACATGCGCAAGCCCGACATTCATCGCATCTTCAATGTTCCCGAGACGCCTGGATTTGCCGAGCTGATTCTCAACACGGCCGATCCCGCCCGCGCGATCAAGAAAACGGACGTGGAGAACCTGGACGTGCTGCCGGCGGGCCTGCCGGTTGGCCGCCCGTCGGAATTGCTCTCGCGACCGGAAGCGATGCCGCTGGTGACGCTGCTTTCGGAGATGTACGACCAGATTGTCTTTGACACAGCGCCGCTGCTGCCGGTGAGCGACACGCACGTGCTGCTGTCGATGGTCGATGGCGTGATCTGCTCGTTCAACGCCCAGGTGGATCGGGACACGATTGTGATGGTCGAGGAAATCCTCCGCCGCGGCCGGGCGAAGGTCATCGGCTCGGTGATGAACCAGGTGAAATACAAGCAGAGCTCGAGCTATCACCGCGGGAAATCCGCCTACAGCAGCTATTACTACGGCGGCGGCCGCGAAGAGCCAGCGCGAAAGGCCAAGCCATCGTTGGCCGACGCGTCCATCGCCACGCTGCCGAATCAGAAGGATGAGGAATAGCCGTGAGCAGCGAGCAGGTCAAAGTTCCGCGATCGCAAAATATTGATCGACCGCTGGCCGTCGGCGGGCAGCAGGCGATCATCATCATCGATCGGCTGCTGGATCACGGCGCGGTCGAGCCGCTGCCCAAGGGCTGGACCACCGTTTTCGCGAATACGCAACTGGCCGATTTGTATCGCGCGCTCTTCGCCGAGGCCGGGGTGGCCTGGCCGCTGTCGATCCTGCCGGAGGAGCAGGAGACCTCGTTCGCAAATGTGCATCGGCTGGCATCGTCATCGCCAAGTTCGCTCGTGCCATACAACGGCGAACTGCGGATTGACGAAAGATCGTTGCCGGCCGCGCCTGCGGGTGCGGAGCTGCTGTTCCTGATCATCAATGGCCACCAGTTCCCCTTCTGCGACCTGCGCCAGGCCATCGAGCTGCATCGCAACAATCACTGCGATGCCACGTTCGTCGATCTGTGCGAGCCGAAGGTGAAGTGGTATGACGAAAATCTTCTGGTCGAGCGCGATGGCTGGGTGCAGCGGATCAATCGTGTCTATGGCGCCAATCGGCCGGCGCAGCGAATTCCTCTGGACCGCGATTGGCCGGCGTTGACGGTGATTTCAGCCTCAGCGCTGCAAAAACTGACGAATATCTCGCTGCCGCAGCGGCTGAATCAGTGGCCGCTGGTGATGCTGCGGGCCGGTCTTCACATTCACGGCGGCGGCATCGTCGGCAAATGCTTCGATTTGCACGAGCGCGAGCAGATTCACGAATTGGCGGATGCAATTCTCCGTCATCGGCCGCACTGGCTGATCGAATCGGGGAAACTCACTGAAAAACAGCCGAAAGTCTGGGTGGGGCGCGGCGTGAAGATCCCTCGAAACGCCGAACTGATCGGCCCACTGGCCATCGGCGATGACGTGGAGATCGGCGAGGATGCGGTCGTCGTCGGCCCGACCGTGATCGGTCCCAGATCGCGCATCTCGCCCGGTGTCGTGGTTCGCCGCGGCTTTGTTCCACCGGACACCGAAGTTGGCAGCGGCTCCATCGGCCTGGCGAACGTAATTCAATCGAGCAATCACTCCACCGTCGCGCTGATGCCGCCGCGAATGGCTTTTGAGCGGCCGATCCGGCTGGAAAAAGTGATCGAGGCCGCCGGCCGTCCCAGGCCCCTGAGCGATTTCCGGCACCAGGCCTATATTTTCACCAAGCGCGCGATGGACATCGTCGGGTCGCTGCTTTTCCTCGCCTTCACGCTGCCGATCTTTCCCCTGCTTGCCATCGCGATCAAGATCAACTCGCCGGGGCCGGTGTTTTACGGCCACACCCGCCAGGGCCGCGGCGGGAAAAACTTCAGGTGCTGGAAATTCCGCACCATGGTCATCAACGCCGATGAGATCAAGGCCGGGCTGATGGCGCAAAATGAAGTTGACGGCCCGCAGTTCAAGATCAAACGGGACCCGCGGATTTTCTGGCTGGGCGGCTGGCTGCGCCGGCTCAACATCGACGAATGGCCGCAGTTCTTTAACGTCCTGATCGGCGACATGAGCATCGTCGGCCCGCGGCCCAGCCCGGATCGTGAAAACCAGATGTGCCCGGCCTGGCGCGAGGCGCGGCTGAGCGTTCGCCCTGGCATCACCGGCCTCTGGCAGGTTTCGCGCAAGCGTGAGGTGGAAACGGATTTTCAGGAATGGATTTACTACGACGTGCAGTACGTGAAAAAGCAGTCGCTCTGGCTGGATATCAAGATCCTCTGCAAGACGGCCCTGGTCGCGTTGAAAGGAAGCTGATGGGCATGTCGCGGCCCGTTCCAATCATTTCGCTCCTCCTGCTGCTGATCTGCGGCGGCTGCGCCAGCAAAAAAGCTGCGGTGGCCAATGATCAGATCAACCAGTGGCTGGCCAAGCGCGAGAGCGTGTCGCTGCCGGTTGAGTATCGCGTGCAGTCGCCCGACACGCTGCTCATTCTCGCGCCGCATATCACCGAGCTGAACAATGAGAAACCCCAGGTCCGCGCGGATGGGAATATCACGGTCAACCTGCTGGGTGATGTGTTTGTGGCCGGCATGACCCCCACGGAGATCGCCAGGAAACTGCGACAGTTGGCGATGAAGTTTTATGAGAAGGATGCGGCCGAGGTGTATGTGCAGGTTGCGGAGTTCAAGAGCAAGGTGGTCTATGTCTTTGGACAGGTGGATGAGCCGGGAATCAAGCCATTCACCGGCCGCGATACTCTCCTGGATATGCTGGGCCAGGCGCGGCTGAATGAGAATGCCTGGCCGCAGAAGATCGTCATCGTCCGGCCCAATGAAGATCCGAACATCAAGCAGAAGGTGACGGTTGACGTGAAGCTGATGTGGCAGACGGGAGATGTGAAGGACAACTTCATGCTCGAGGAGGGGGATGTGATTTATGTTCCGCCCAGCCCGCTGGCACAGGCGAACGTGACCTTCACGCGCCTGCTGAGCCCATTGCGCGGCACGCTGGAACTGCTCGGCACGGCCGTCCGGTTTGGCACGGTCGGGGCGGGAGGAATATGACGAAGGCTTTACTCAAACACGGCCGCGCACAGTTGCGCGGCCGTGGACTCCAAAGCGGTCGCCGACTTTCGGGGGTCATGGGCTCTGATTAAAAAGACCCATGGCCTCCAGTCGGTGTCCGATGCCATTGTCGATGTAAGCAAGCTAACTGTTAAGAGGAAAAACCATGAAGAAGGCCATGTTTCTTCCAATCATCGTCGCCGCCCTGCTGTCAGGGTGCGAGTCAGCCAGACAGAGCACTGCCAACGCCGAGGGCGAGAACGGTCTGTTCCATCGCGCCACGCCCCACCAGCTCGCTTCGCGCGAGTATCGCGTCGATCCGCCGGATGAGATCATCATCAAGGCGCCAAAACTTGCCGAACTCGATGGAGTGCGGCAGAAAGTCCGGCCGGATGGAAAGATTTCGCTCAACATGGTTGGCGACGTCTACGTCGTCGGGATGACGCCGAGCGAGATCAACGCCCAGCTCAAGAAGATGGTCGCGAAATTTTATGAGGAGCCGGACATCAAGGTCGAAGTGGTCGCCAACAGCAAGTTCTATTACGTTTTCGGCCAGGGCGTCGCGAGGCAGGGGCGCTATGCCTACACCGGGCGCGATACCGTCATCGCCGCGTTGTCCGAGGCGGGGCTGGGCGAGGCGGCCTGGCCGCAGCAGGTGCGCGTGAGTCGGCCGGCGAAGGAGGAGGGGCAGGAACGTGCCACCGCGGTGGTTGATTTCAAGAAGATTTTCCAGACTGGCGACCTGGCGCAGAATTATCTGCTGGAGGAAGGGGACATCATTGAGATTCCCCCCAGCCCGCTGGCCGCGTGGGATATGAAGACACGGCGGCTGCTCGGGCCATTGACTGGGACGGCCGGTGCGGTAACGGCCGGGACGCAGGTGGCGCAGCCGACGGGTGGTCGCGGAGTACAGTAAATCGAAATGCGCCTTTTCTATTCGATCCATTCCCTCTCCCGGTAGGCCGGGAGAGGGCAGGGTGAGGGTTTCTTGTGAAGCCGGCGTGTTTTCATAGCATACGCTGGCATGAAACTCTTCTTCTTCCTGCTGGCCCTCTCGATCGCCGCGCCGGCTTTCGCCGCAGATGTCGCGAGCGATTTTTTTGTCTCGCCGGATGGAAATGATGCCTGGTCCGGCAAGCTGGCAGCCCCTAATGCCGGCCGGAACGATGGACCGTTTGCAACGATCTCCAAGGCGCAGGATGCGGCGCGTGCAGTTCATGCCGCCAAACCCGACGCAACTCTGACCATCCTCATTCGCGGCGGAAGCTATTCTCTCGAAAAGCCGCTCTCGTTTATCCCTGTTGATTCCAACACCATCATCGCCGCGTATAGCGATGAAGCCCCAGTGTTTTCCGGCGGGAAGCGCATAAGCGGATGGAAGAAGGACGGGCGCGGCTGGTGGACGGTGAATCTGCCGGAAGTGAAAAGCGGCCAGTGGTCGTTCGTACAGCTTTTCGCCGACGGCCAGCGCCGCTATCGACCGCGATTGCCGAAGGAGGGCTATTACAACATCGCCGAAACGGCTGCGCCTTCGGCCAAATCCGCCGGCAAAGGCTTCGACCGCTTTCACTTCACACCCGGCAACATTCGTGCGGACTGGCACAATCTTTCCGATGTGGAAGTGTTCGGCTTTCAACTCTGGACAATGGCCCGATTGCGGATCGAGTCGGTGGATGAAGCAAACAAACTTGTCACCTTCACCGGCCCGACGCGAAGCGTGGAGCAGTGGTCCGCGCTCTCCAAGGGCAGGCGGTTCATGGTCGAGAATGTCCGCGAGGCGTTGGAGCATCCCGGTGAATGGTACCTGGATGGAAAAACCGGCGACCTGACCTATATCCCGATGGCCGGCGAGGATCCGCAGCGCACCGTTATGGTCGCGCCCAAAATCGAGACACTGGTGCAGATTCACGGCGAGGCTGGCAAGAACCAGTTCGTCCAAAACCTCACGATCCGCGGCCTGGGCTTCACCCATGGCAATTGGAGCACTCCGCCGCAGGGAAACAATTTTTCCCAGGCCGAAGTCAATCTCGGCGGCGCGATTTCCCTCTCCGGCGCCCGCGACTGCGCCATCGAGCGCTGCACCGTCCGCTCCGTGGGCGTCTATGCCATCGACATTGCCGACGCCTGCCAGCGCAATCGTGTCGAAGGCTGCACCCTGAGCGATCTTGGCGCTGGTGGAATCAAGATCGGCCTGACCCAATTCGAAAAGAACCCCGAGCTGATCACCGGCCACCAGATCGTCTGCAACAACATCATCGCCCACGGCGGCCGGCTGCATCCGGCGGCCATCGGTGTGTGGATCGGTCACTCGCCGTATAACACGGTCGAGCACAACGACATTTATGATTTTTACTACACCGGCATCTCCGTCGGCTGGTCGTGGGGCTATGCACCCTGCGGCTCGGATCACAACACCATCGCCTGGAATCACATGTACAACATCGGCCAGGGCGTCCTGAGCGACATGGGCGGCATCTATACGCTTGGCCTGGCCCCGGGCAGCGTGCTGCATCACAACCTGATCCACGACATCCAGTCGTTCGACTACGGCGGCTGGGGAATTTATTTCGACGAGGGAACGACGGGGATGACGGCCGAGAACAATATCGTTTACAACACCAAAACCGGCGGCTTCCACCAGCATTACGGCCGGGACAACATGGTCCGCAACAACATCTTCGCCTTCGCGCGGGACCAGCAGCTCCAGCGCTCGCGGATGGAGCCGCACCGGTCGTTCACGTTTGAGCAAAATATCGTCTACTGGAAATCCGGACCGCTGCTGGGGTCGCAGTGGGGGGATGACAAGTTTGTCCTCGACCACAACGTCTATTGGCGCACCGATGGCAAGCCGATCGATTTTGCGGGGATGCCGCTGGAGCAGTGGAGAGCCAAGGGACAGGATAAAAGTTCCATCATCGCCGATCCGCTTTTTGAGAATCCTGACAAAGGCGACTATCGGCTTAAAGCCGGCTCGCCGGCGTCGCAGATCGAATTCAAGCCGATCGATTTGTCGAGTGCCGGCGCCAAGGACGTCGCTCGCCCCGCTCCGGCCCCGGCGGCGTTTCCAACCGCTCCGTGAGATGCGCTGATGAAAAGCCAGCGCATAAAAAAAGCCGTCCCGGGCAAGGACGGCTTCGAATGGGGCTTCTGAAGAGTCCTTCGGGGTTGTGGGAGGAAGGAGACTCTTCACATGGGGGAAGAATGGGCAAATTTTTATTGTCCCGCCCGGCCGTTTGCTGTCGCAACCGAGTGGAACGAGTTGTAAATAGAGCAATGATCGGACCAAAGTGGTTTTTCTGTCGTGCCCAAGTTCGTGGCATCCTTTGTTGATAACATAAGTACTGTTTTTTCCATAAGTTATAGTCTTGCCACTATGACTCAGGTATTTCCTGACCCCGGCAAAAAGTGTCGTGGTACTGCGTAAATATGTCCGGACAGCGACACGGTGATGCGACATAATATCCGATCCGTATAACGACCGGCGGGGATTTTCTGCATCCGCGGCGGCATGATTGTTGCCGTTTTTCGCCCCGTGAGATGGTGCTCAAACTGGCCGAGTTTCCAACCGCTGAGGCGTTCCTGCCGGAACGCATTACTCTTCCCGCTTTGAAAAAGGCCGTGCAGGGGTGCCGGGGGTGCCCGTTGTACAAGAATGCGACGCAAGCAGTTTTTGGGGAGGGACCGCAGCAGGCCAGGATCATGTTTATTGGCGAGCAGCCGGGGGATCAGGAGGATTTGGCCGGAAAACCGTTTGTCGGGCCGGCCGGGAAGATTCTGGACAAGACATTGGAGGAGGTGGGGATTGAGCGCGGGGACGTTTACGTCACCAATGCGGTGAAGCATTTCAAATTTGAGCCGCGCGGGAAGCGGCGGATTCATTCCAAGCCCAGTACACGCGAAATGGCGGCGTGCAAACCGTGGCTGACGGCGGAGATTGGGGCCGTGAAGCCAAAGATGGTGGTGGCGCTTGGGGCGACGGCCGCCCAGGACCTGTTTGGGAAGGATTTCAAGATCACCAGGGAACGAGGTAAGATTTTCGAGGATACGCAGATCGCGCCGATGGTGATGGCGACGATCCATCCCTCGGCGATTTTGCGGATGCCGGATCATGAGGCGCGGGAGAGGGCGCGGCGGGAGTTTCGGGAGGATCTGGAGAAGGTGGCGAGGCGTTTGAGATAGGGGTGGGTTTGATTCGGCAAGACGAAGTGCTGAGTGCTGATTACTGGCTGCTGAGGAGGATGGTGGCTTTGTTCCGTCAACAACGTCGCGCCGCCATGGGAAGAAAATGGCATTTTTGAGGTAATTGAGGGGGAATTGGCTTCGTTCGGTGGGTTTGATTTTGATCCTGTCAGTGGTCCGTTGTCCGTGGTCAGTGGTTGGGGAGGCGGGTGTGGAATGGGTGGGAAAAAAGTGTGTCGGGGGGTGGTTGTGGGTGGTTTTGGATAAAGCGAGGCGCGGACGTGGGTTGTGGAGAGGGCTGGGCAAGAAGTTATTAAGAAAGGGGGTCCCGTTTAGGTCCCGTTTAGGTCCTTTTTGTGTCCCGATTAGGTGCCGGGGGAGGGGAATTGGGTCCGGAGGGGCAAAAAGTGCTGAGTGCTGAGGACTGAATGCTGAGGATAGGCGGAATAGGCGCGCGGAGGGGGCGGGGGTACGGCGGAGTGGGTGAGACGAGAGCATTTGGACCCCCTTTGTCCGATTGACTCATTGACTCATTGAATCATCGGGTCATTGAGTCATTGAGTCATTGATGACGCAATGGCCGGATACGCATCATCTGTACGCTTATATTTGGTATTTGTTTGGGTAGAAATCCGGAATTTTTTACCCTGAAGAACGCGAAGGACACGAAGGAATTGATTCAACCACAGATTCACATGGATGAACACTGATTTGAGAGAGAACGGAGGCATGGAGGAAGAGCCGCGGATCAGGCAGATGGACGATTTTTGGGGATGAGCGACGGAGCGACGAAGGGGTGTGGGGAGGGGGGGATGCGGAAGGGTTTTTCTCCCGCTCCCCGCCGCGGCGGGTAAACTTCGCACATCGGGGATTTCATCCGGATTCCTCTGGTGGCGATGAGCAGGAATGACGCGCAGCATGATTTTGTGGATGCGCAGGGTTGTGCGGCAGATCTTCATGAGCATCTTCATGCTGTCCCTGCTGCTGTCCGTGGCGGTGTGTGTGCTGTGGGTGCGGAGCTACTACGTGATCGAAGGAGTGATTTGCGCGTGGGCGGATGATCGATCGGTTGGATTGGCGACGGGACCGGGAGGCCTTTACGCGGGCTATTACTTCGGTCCGGCGGAGTTGAACACGCCAAAATTCGAGTACTACAGCGTACCGGTCAGTTATCCGTTGAGCCCGCCGGCGACGCCTGTCTTTGAGGTCGCCGGGTTCGGAGCGTATGCGAATTCAGAGAGGCGGACTGCTCGGGTGCCGATGATTGTGCCGCTTCTCGGTTGCGTGATTTGCGCACTGTGGTCGTTTAAACGGCTGCGGCCACGGCCACCGTTTGCATGTGCTACCTGCGGGTACGACCTTCGGGCCAGTCCGGGACGGTGCCCGGAGTGCGAGGCGGTGCGGGGGTGTGATCGCTTAAGTCGCTGAATTGCTCTGACGTTTTTCCAATAAGCAGGACCGTCCCGCTTCTGAGTTCCCGGCAGCGCGGGCATCCGGGTGCGGCTGCCCATGCCACCCATCGTTTATGAATCGAAGCAATGTAGGTGTAGGGTGTGCTTCAGCACACCGTTTCCACAAGCGGTGTGCTGAAGCACACCCTACGGGGAGACATCATGTGAGAAGCGCCGGGACGACGTTTCCCGCGACGTCGGTCAGCCGGTAGTCGCGGCCGCTGGAAGCGGTGGGTTGGTTTGAGGTGGTCGAAGCCGTAGAGGTGGAGGAGGGTGGCGTGGCGGTCGTTGATGTGGACGGGGTTTTGGGGGATGGACCGGCCGATGTCGTCGGTGACGCAGTAGGTTAGGCCTGGTTTGATGCCGCCGGCGGCGAGGAAGCGGGTTTTGAAACGGCCGGGGGGGAACTCGCGTTGGGTGGGGGGATGGCGTAATATTTTAAGGCAATGAGCGAATCCAACAAGATTCTGGTCGCGGTGGTCATGGGGAGCAAATCCGATTGGGAAACGATGCGCCATGCCGACGAGGTGCTGACGCGATTCGGGGTCAATCATGTCTGCCGGGTGCTGTCGGCTCATCGGACGGCAAAACAGCTCGAGCAGTTCATCGGTGAGATGGAGCGGCAGGG
>DASYUA010000093.1:0-15509 GCA_036001665.1 Tepidisphaeraceae bacterium | reverse complement strand
TCATGGCCGCGGCAGCTCCGCCAGCAAATGAGTTCCCGCCAAATCCAGCACCGCCTCGGCCTGCTCCCGGCCGACCCCTTCAAAATCGTCCAGGAACTGCTCCAGCGATTCCCCGGCCGCGAGAGAATCAAATAGATTCTTGATTGGTACGCGCGTGCCGTAAAAGCATGGCTCGCCACTCAGTCGCTGCGGATTGATCCAGATAATGCCAAACAACTCGCTGCCCGGCGGCACCAGGTCTCCCGCCAATGCCTCCGGGGCAACTGGCTTGATCTTCTTGATGCGAGGCGTGGTCGGGAGTGTTGCCATTACAGTGCACCGCCTGGACTCCCTGATTATAGCAGCAAAAGGATGAGCATTAAATCACCGGCATCACCACCCTCGCCGTATACAAATCCAACCCCCTCAACCTCCCATTGGGATTGTCGCGCGTGCTGTTGGAATTATCCGCCCAGACCGGCCAGAAGACGCCGTTGCGGAAGGTCAGGCCGATGTAATCTCCCAGGTCGATCGTATTGTTGGCCCGATCGGCGTTGAAGGTCCCGGCGCTGATCCGCAGATTGCGCGAAAAAACCATTCCGCTCGCCGTCGGCCGCGCGGCCGCGGCCCAGAGTTGGGCGTCGTCATTCGAGGCCCGATTGGTCGTGCTCGAGCCGGCCCCTTTGTCGTTTCGCGAATCATACCACGCGAACGCGATGTTCCCGCTGGTCTGGTCCACGGCGATTCGCGGCAGAAACTGGCTGAATTTGGTCTTGTCGGTGTTCACCTTCCGCGCTGAGCTCCATGTCCCCCCATCATCATCCGAGAAACGCACGCGGATGTCTGTATTGTTCGAAGTGGTGCTGGGAGCGACGGTGTAAACAAGATAAACCCGGCCATCGAACTGGCCGCCGCTGCGGTCATACGCCAAGCCCACCTCGGCATCGATTTTTGCCGAGCGCTGCGCCGGGATTCGTCGGAAGCCGCCGACATTCGTGCTGCTCACCAGCCGCGCTGGGCCAAAGCCGTGCGGGCCCACGCCATCATCATCAACGTTCACATAAATCTTCGACGGCCCCCTGTCCCCGGCCGGCGTTTGATAACTCACCATCACCTGACCCTCAGGCCCGATCGCGATGTCGCCAAAATTGCCATGACGCGAGCCATCGATTTCCTCCGGCTCCGAAAAACTGCCGATCTGTCCCAGGCCGGTCACTCGCGCGCCCGACACGAATATGTGTTCATCCTGCTCAAACGTCACCCACACGCTGTGCTCTCCGGCCGTCAACGTGGGCTGATCGATGTCGCCGCTAAAACTCTCCAGCCTCGAAAAACTCTGCCCGCCGTTGCCGCTGCGGATAATCAGCACCTGGTCCGTGTCGCCATTGATGTATCCGACGAAGAGATTCCCAAATTCATCGAACGCCGCGCTGGAATCGCAGCAGGCCGACACCAGGCCATCAAATCCATCGGCGATCACCTTCTTTGACCAATGCCCCCCGCCATCACTCGAGCGCGCGGTGAACAGGCCATCGCCGCGGTCGATGTTGGAGACGACAAAAATGCGATTGGCATTGGTCGGATCGACCGTCACCGCCCCTTCCGACTGGCTGCCGCGCATTTTGCTGAGATTGATGTTGGCGGGGATTGGATTGGCGGCCAGAAGCTGGCGGTCTTCGAGTTGCTCGATCCAGGGAGGGATGATCATTCGGCGATTCCTCGGTGTTTTCGTCACGTTTGTACGGCCCCCCCATTCTTGCGCATAGCCCAAAACCTGCCAAGCGGCAATCGGGCTGATCAGATACACTTCCTGCCATGCCGACTTTGCGGACTATGCTGGGTTGGGTGGCCGATCTCGCCTATCCCACCGCTTGTGCCCATTGCAACGCGTTCTGCGATGGCGGGGGCCCGCTCTGTCCGGCCTGCGATTCAAAACTTCACGACCTTTCCGTCGCCCCCGCGTGCATTCACTGCGCCATGCCTGTCGCTCAAACCGATGCGCCGTGCCCGAGATGTCTGGGCAAAGGTTTGTACCCCTACGAGCGCGTCGGCCGGCTGGGTATCTTCGATGAGCCGATCAAGACCATCATCCACCAATTCAAATACCACCGAAAATGGCCCCTGGCCGAGTGGCTCGCCGATCGCCTCCTCGAGCAGCCCCGCATCTCGGCGCTCCTCCAGCATGTTGATGTGATCGTGCCGGTCCCACTTCACCGCCGCCGCCAATTTTCGCGGGGATACAATCAAGCCAGGCTGATCGCAGCGCGGCTGCACAAACACACACACTTCCCTCTCATTCAACCTCTGATCCGCATCCGCGACACCGAACAGCAGACCGCTCAGACCTCTCAAAAAGCCCGCCATGCCAACGTCCGGGGCGCATTCGCCCTGCGCAAACCAAAGCTCGTCGAGAGCAAGCGCGTGCTGGTGGTTGATGACGTCCTCACCACCGGCGCAACCCTCCAAGCCGTCGCCCGCACTCTCCTCCTCGCCAAACCGGCCAGCCTGTCGGCCGTTGTTCTGGCCGTTGCTGACCCGCGACATCGCGATTTCCTAACCATCTAAACCGCCTTAACCGACTACCGCACAACAATTTAACCCGTCCCACGCCCCACCTTGCCAATATTTCGCCCCCCCGCTAACCTCATTGCACCACCGCGCGAGGCGTGACTTCATCGAGCCGGGACATGCACCCATGGACAAGGAAGAACGAGCGCTCCCGCCCGCGCTATCGCTGTTGAGCAGCGAACGCCCCCGCAATGTGAGCTGGTGGCAGGCTGGGGGCCTTCTCTTTGGTGATTGGGGCACCTCCCGCCTTTATGTTCTCGGCCTGGCTTTCTTCGTCGCCGGCCGAAGCAGCTTCTGGCTCATCGCCGCCATGAGCCTGCTGATTCTCGGCGTCGGCTGGGCCTATACCCACATCTGCCGAATCTATCCCGACGGAGGCGGCGTTTACACGGCCGCCAAAAGCAGAAGCCAGGTCCTGGCCGTCGTCGGAGCGCTCCTGCTCTTTGCCGATTACACCGTCACCGCCTCCCTCAGCGCCGTCGATGCCTTCCACTATTTCGGCCTCGGCCATCAGGAACACGCCGTCGTTTCCAACGCGGATCCCGGCGACGACATCCGCCTTCCCGATGATGAGGAAGGCGCTGGCAAGGAACCTCTCTTCAGCCTGCGCAGCCCTGGCCTGTGGGCCATCGTGTCTCTCGTGATCATCGGCGCATTCAACCAGATGGGCCCCAAGCACACCTCCGGCTTCGCGATGATCGCCGCCGCCGGAATGATCACCATCACCCTGATGGTGGTCATTTTCGCGCTGCCACAGATCGATTGGAAACACCTCAACCTCGGCCACGTCAATCACCCCCCCTGGCAGCTCTGGCGCGCCTTCGTTCACGTGGTCCTGGCGCTTTCCGGCGTCGAGGCCATCGCCAACCTGACCGGTGTGATGAAGAAGCCGGTCTTCCAGACCGCCCGCAAGAGCATCTGGGTCGTCGCGGGCGAGGTTGCGCTCTTCAACCTGATCCTGGCCCTGGCGATGGTCGCCCATCCCCCCGCGCGCGAGGCCCACACTGGCGACATGATGGCCTATCAGGCCGGGTTTTATGTCGGAAAATGGGGCGAATTTCTCGTGCGCGGCGTGGGCGGCCTGCTTCTGCTCTCCGCCGCCAACACCGCCGTCAACGGCCTGATGAGCATCACCTACGTCATGTCGCGCGACGGCGAGCTGCCCGCCATCTTCCAAAAGCTCAACGGCTTTGGCGCGCCCTGGGTGGGCGCGATCGTCGCAACCGCAACGCCCGTCGTCGTGCTGCTTTTCGCCCACGACATCGCCACGCTGGCATCGCTCTACGCCATCGGCGTCGTCGGCGCTGTCGCCATCAACTGCGCCCTCTGCGCATTCCATCCGCGCCTTCGCAAAATGTGGCGGCGCACTTTCATGGGCTGGCTGGCGGTGATCCTCATCGCAATCTGGATCACACTCGCCTTCACCAAACTCCACGCCGTCGTCTTCGTCAGCGTGGTGCTGATGATCGGGCTGGCGCTGCGGGAGATCACTCGTTATGCCCAGAAAAAACGCCCCAAGCCCAGCCTTCTCCGCCAGGCCATCGTCGAACAATTGCCCGTCGATGCACTCATGCGACCCAAGCTCCTCGTCGCCACCGCCGGCTCGGCCCAACTCGCCGACACCGCCCTCGATTTGGCCCGCCAACGCAACGCCACCATGGTGGTCTGCTTCGTCCGCGACGTTGCCCTCGCCGTCGGCGCCGAAGCGCGGCTGACATTGGAAAGCGATCCGGCCGCCCAAACCCTCTTCGCCGAATGGCTCGAGTACGGCCATCGCTATGGCGTGCCCATCCTTCCCATGTACGACACCGGTGGCAATTCCGCCGAGATGATCGCCGAAGCCGCCGCCATCAGCGGCGCGGAGCGCGTCCTCATCGGAACCAGCCGCCGCGGCTCACTGCACCAGATAATCAAGGGCTCCTTCCAGCGCCGACTGGAGACACTGCTCCCGCCGGAAATCCCCGTGGAGGTCATCTCGGCCGGCGGCCCGGTGAAGGAAACGCCTCCCACGGAGGAACCCGCAGCTCCCGCAAGTCATTAGTAAAACTACACTTGCAACGCATATCGCCCCGCCCCATTTGACATTCCCGCCCCCGCAGCATTACGCTATCCTCCTATTGTGACCGCCGAAACCATGCCCGTTGGCGTGGTGCGGGGAACCCAATTGCGGCCGGTGGGAACGCCGGCCGCCGGGGCGTAGGGATGGACGAAAAACCATTCCAGAGCACTTTCAGGCTCCAGCCCGTCAGCTAACCCCGTAGGCTTTTGAAAGGGCATAGCGTTCCGCTCTCCTGCGCGGCCTCTCGGCAACGAATGACCGTGCCTCCCCGAGCGACGCCTGTGCGAAGGGCTCCCAACCGCGACTTATGGCGGTTGGGAACCCCCGATGCCCGGCCTCCCGCAGGCAGGACTGCGGCGCCCCGGTTCATCGCTTGAGTCCTATATGCAAATCAGTGACAGTGGGCGCGGCAAACCCGCCGCCTTGGCGCTCCTTTCTGGTCAGCGTCCGCGCAACGTCGGCTGGCTTCAGGCGGCCGGGCTGCTCTTTGGCGACTGGGGCACTTCGCGCCTCTATGTTCTGGGCATCGCCCTATTCTTCGCCGGACGATCGGCCTTCTGGCTCATCGTCGGCATGAGCATCCTCACGCTGGCCGTCGGCTGGGCCTACACTCAGATCTGCCGCATCTACCCCGACGGCGGCGGCGTCTATACCGCCGCCAAAAGCCGCAGCAAAATCCTCGCGGTGGTCGGCGCACTCCTCCTCTTTGCCGACTATACCGTCACCGCCTCGCTCAGCTCGCTGGAAGCCTTCCACTATTTCGGCCTGCCCCTCCAGAAAACCGAGCAGATCATGGTGATCCCCTCCAGCGGCAACCGCCCCTCACAACAGCCCGACACCAGGGATGCCGGCGAAAAACTTGATGTCCATCGCCAAACCCCTCCCTCCGAAGCCGACAAACTCCTCGCCTGGGATTCCCCCGGCCTCTGGGGCATCATCGCCATCGCCGCCATCGGCCTCTTCAACCTCATGGGCCCCAAGCACACTGGCGGCTTCGCCATCGCCGCCGCCATCGGCATGGTCGGCATCACCCTGCTCATCACCTTCGGCGCACTCCCCCAAATCAACTGGTCCACATTGCCCCAGCGCATCGGCCATCTCAATCACCGCCCCGGCGAAATGTGGATCGCCTTTGTCTCCATCGTCCTCGCCCTCTCCGGCGTCGAAGCCATCGCCAATCTCACCGGCGTCATGAAAAAGCCCGTCTACAAGACCGCCAAAAAATCCATCTGGGCCGTGGCCAGTGAGGTCGCCATCTTCAACATTCTCCTGGCCCTGATCATGCTCGCGATCCAGCCGCTGGACCGCGATGCCCATTTCAACGACATGCTGGCCTTTCTCAGCGGCCATTATCTCGGCCACTGGGCGGAACTGGGCGTGCGCGTGCTCGGCGGCATGCTTCTCCTCTCCGCCACCAACACCGCCCTCACCGACATGATTTCCGTGCAATATCTCATGGCCCGCGACGGCGAATTGCCCCCGGTGATGCAATCCCTCAATCGCTTCGGCGTCCCCTGGTTCCCCGCCTACATCGCCGCCGCCGTCCCCGCCCTCGTCCTGCTTTTCAGCCACGACCTGGAAAGCCTGGCCGCCCTTTATGCCATCGGCGTCATCGGCGCAGTCGCCATCAACATCTCCCTCTGCGCCTTGCATCCGCGCCTGCGCCGAATGAAACGCAAAATCCCCATGGGCATGATCGCCGTGATTCTCCTGGCCATCTGGATCACCCTCGCCTTCACCAAGCTCCACGCGCTCCTTTTCGTCAGCATCGTCATGGCCATCGGCCTCACCGCCCGCCAGGCCACCCGCTGGCTGGCCGAGCGCAAAGGCAAACCCAGCCTCCTCCGCCAGGCCATCGCCGAGCAGCTCACTCCCGAGGCCCTCTCCAAACCCCGCATCATCATCGGCACCTACGGCTCTGAAGCCCTCGCCCCCGCCGCCCTCGCCCTGGCCCGCGAGCAGGGCGCTGCCCTGGTCACCTGTTTCATCCGCCAGGTCAGTCTCTCCTACAAATACGAAGGCGAGGCCATGTCCATCGACACCGACCTGGCCGCCCAGAAAACCTTCCAACGCTTCCTGGAAATGGGCCACGACGCCAACGTCCCCATCATCCCCGTCTACGACCACGGCCCCGATGCCGCCGTCCTTCTCGCCGAAGCCGCCGCCATGAACGGCTGCGAGCGCATCCTCATCGGCACCAGCCGTCGCGGCGTGATTTATCATCTGGTCAAAGGCAGCTTCCAACGTCGCCTGGAAAATCTCCTACCACCTGAAATCCCCGTGCAGGTGGTGGCAACGTCTCCCCCAACCGAAATCCCTCAACCCCCGGCCTTTCCGGCATCCCCGCCCCATTCAAATTGACCTGACGCATCAAGTCCAAATCCCGCTTTACGTCGGCCAGCAAGCATCCCTGTGCTTCCCCCGCCTCTAATCCACAAACACAAACTCATTCCCCGCCAACAACACCTGCGCATACTTCTCCCACGGCGTCAGCGCCCCCCGCGCCGGAATCGCCGGCCCCTTTTGCTTCTCGTAATTCACAAATTCCACCCCCATCGCAATCTCCTCCGCACTCGCCTCGCGCGAATACAAAACCCGGTACATCGCCCCGACTTTTTTCTCCGCCTCGCTCACCCCCGAGATTTCCTTCCTCATCATCAGGCGCCGCGCCTGCTCCATCGCGAACGGGCTGTTCATCAAATAAAGCGCCTGCTGCGGCACCGTCGTCACGTATCTCTGCGGGCTGTGCGTATCCGGCGACGCAAAATCAAACGCCCGCCACAGCGCTGGCAGATTCTGCCGGTCGATGAACCCGTAAAGCGTCCGCCGATTGCTCGCGGGCAGATCCACCGCCCGCCCCCCGATCGTCATATCGAGTTGTCCGCTCGCAAACAGCAATGAATCCCTTGTCCCCTCAAAATCCAGCCGTCTCCGGTTCATCCGCCACAGCAGCGTGTTCTCCATGTCGATCGCCCGCCCCGACGGCCGATCCTCGCTGCTCTGCTGATAAACCGCCGACAGCATGATCAGCCGGTGCATCTTCTTGATCGACCACCCCTCCTCCATGAACCGAGTCGCCAGGTAATCCAAAAGCTCCGGATGCGTCGGCGCAATCCCCCGCGTCCCAAAATCGCTCGGCGTCCGCACAATCCCCACCCCAAAATGCCCCAGCCAGATCCGATTCACCATCACCCGCGCTGTCAGTGGATTGGATTTGGATGCGATCGCCTGCGCCAGCTCCAGCCTGCCGCTCCCCTTCTTGAACGGCTCCCGTTTCCCCGGCGACAAAATCGCCAGAAACTGCCTCGGCACCGCCGCCCCCTGGTTCCCTGCGTTCCCGCGAATAAAAATCGCCTGATTCACCGGCGTCGGCGCATCATTCAGCACCATCGCCTTGGCCGGCGCTCCTGGGTGCGTCACCTTCAGCGCATCCACCTTCTTCCTCAGCTCGCGAATCTTGCTCTGATCATCCCGCCCAAAAAGCGAATCCGCCTCCGCCACCGAAACATTCGTCGGTGTCAGCTCCCCATACAACACTTGCCGAATCTGCTCCTCATTCGCATCCGCCAGCTTTTCCTTCTTATCAAACCCCGCAATCAACTTCGCGTATCTCCCCGCCGCATCCTGCATCGACCCAATCGGCTTCTCACTGAGGGCGGCCAACACCAGCGGATTGATCGGTTTGCTCTTATCCTCCGCCAGCTTCGCAATCGTGCTGCTCCCTTTGCTCGCAACCTCCTTCGACTCAATCCCCCGCAGCGCATGCCACGGCCCCCACACCGCATCGTTCCCCGACGCCGTCTTCTTCATGTAATTGTGCCACCGTTCCACCATTCCCCGGCTCACCGAATGCTTCGTCGCCGCATCCCTGAATTGCTCGCGCGTCCCCCCGCTCGTCTCCAGGCTCGCCAGCAAAGACGCCTCAATCTGCTTCGCCGACCGCGCCCCTCCCACCAATTCCCCAAACCGCTTCACCTTGAATTTCTCAACCTCCGCTTCCTTCTCCTTCAACTCCTTCTCATAAGCCGCCCTCTGTTCCGGATTGTTCGCCGCCGTCCCCAATTCCGGCGGATCACCCGGCTCCACCGAACTCGCAAAAACCCCATACAACGAGTAATAATCGGCCGTCGGTATCGGATCGAACTTGTGATCGTGGCACCGCGCACATGCCACCGTCATTCCCATCGTCCCCCGCGAAATCACGTCAATCCGATCGTCAATAATGTCCGGCTGCTGGTTCAAAAATCTCCGCCCCAGCGTCAAAAACCCCATCGCCGCCAGCGGCCGCTTATCCTCCTCCAAAGGCAGTTGATCCGCCGCGATCTGCTGAATCAAAAACTGGTCATACGGCAGATCCTCATTCAGCGCCCTCACCACCCAGTCCCTGTATGTATAGGAATACGGATACCGCCGCTCCTCCTCGAACACATACCCCTTCGAATCCGCATAGCGCGAAACATCCAGCCAATATCTTCCCCACCGCTCCCCATACTGCGGCGATGCCAGCAGCCGATCCACCACCTTCTCAAACGCATTCGGCGACTGATCGGCGACAAATGCCTCCACATCCTCAATCCGCGGCGGCAACCCAGTCAAATCAAACGTCGCCCGGCGAATCAGCGTCCTCCGATCCGCCATCGGCCCGCAGGTCAACCCCCGCTCCTCCAATTTCGCCTGCACAAACCGATCCACATCCGTCTTCGCCCATCCCGGCCGTACCACCGGCGCCACCGGCTGCTTCGGCGGCACAAACGACCAGAACTTCCTCGCCTCCGCCAACTGCTCTTCGGGAGATTTAACCGCCGCCTTCTTCGCCGCCGCCGGATAAGGCGACCCCATCTTCACCCACTGTTCAAAATCCTTGATCTGGCCATCCGACAGCTTCTGCTTCGGCGGCATCTGCAAATCTTCATCCTTCCACCGCACCGCCTTGATCAGCAAACTCTTCTCCGGATCGCCCGGCACAATCACCACCCCCGAATCCCCACCCTTCTCCAAATCCTCTTTGGTATCCAGCTTAAACTTCCCCTTCAGCTTCTTGGCCGTCGCCGAATGGCATTCATAACACCGCTCCACCATCACCGGCCGAATCTTCTTCTCAAAAAACTCCATCCCCTCCGCCGTCGGCTCCGCCCCGCGCGCAAAGCCAGCAACAGCCCCGACTAAAGCCACAACCATCCCTGCAAACCACTTCATTTGATCCATCTCCGTACCGTGCGGCTTGCCGCATCATCCTCTCACTCTACAACCCCCGCTCACATCTCGTTTAACGACCTCTCCCCCCGTGCAACGCCACCCAGAATCTCCCTCTGCCTCTCCGTCCACCACCTCGCCCTCCTCACCTCCATCCCCTCCACCCCGAATCTCCTGCGAATCTCCCTCCTCAATTCCTCCACCCCCTCCCCCCTTATCGCCACCATCCTGATTCCGTCCCCCGCCTTCCACTCCCCCGCTCGATCCACCTTATTCACGACGACCACCGCCCCCGGGTATTTCCTCACCAACTCCATCTGCCCCTCCCTCCCCTGCGTCTGGTCCAAAACCACAATCACCAAATCCGCCCCCCGCACCTCCTCCCCACTCCTCTCAATCGCCTCCCGCTCAATCTCATCCCCCATCCCGCGAATCCCCGGCGTATCCACCAGCATCACCATCAGACCATCAATATTCGCCAACTCCCCCACCCAATCCCGCGTCGTCCCCGCCACATCCGCAACGATCGACCTCTCCCGCGCAAACAACTGATTCGCCAGCGTCGATTTCCCCACGTTGGGAATCCCCACAATTGCCACTCGCGGCGGATGCAGCAGCCACCACAAACTCTCATCCTTCATAATCCCCGCCGCATCTTCCTTCCTGACCGACTTCCACGCCTCCATCTGCGAAAGCAAAGCGCGAATCGCCAAATTCGTCCCCGCCCTCGGCAGCGCCGCCATCACCTCCCTCTCCAAAACCGTCCCCCCATCCATCATCTCCAGCGCATCCTCGATCACCTCGAATCCTTCGCGCTCCGCCAGTTCCAGAACCGCCCTCACCACCCAAACCCCCCCATGCAAATTCAAATCCACAAAATCCCCTCCGCGCACCACCACCGCATCATCCAGCACTACATCCGCATCTCGAATCTCCCCATGCACACACCTCCCCTCAATCACCTTCCTCGAAAAATATGTTCCCAGAAATGACTCCACCCCCTCCCCGCGCAACCTCACCACCCCAATCGCCCCCACCCCTTTCGGCGTCAACACCATCGCCAGATTTCTGCTCATCATCTCTTTCTGATCTGCGCAAATCTGCGTCATCTGCGTCATCTGCGTTCAACTCTTCTACGTCCCATGCTTAATGTAGTGCTCCGCATACGCCAGCGCAATCCCATACAACGTCAAATCCGGCGCAATCGCATGCACCAGTTCCCAACCCTCAAACAGCTTCGCTGCATCCCCTCCCGTCGCAATGATATCCGGCCAAAATCCCAGCTCCGTCGCATAGTTCTCCACCAGCTCCTTCACCAACCCCCGAATCCCATGAAACACCCCCAGCAAAATCGCCTCCTTCGTATTTTTCCCAAACGCCCCCTTCGGCATCGCCAGCTCCACCTCCGGCAGCTTGGCCGTCTTCTCGTGCAGCGACTTGAGCATCACCCTCGCCCCCGGCGCAATCGCCCCTCCTAAGAATTCCCCCTGATCATTGCAGCAATCCACCGTAATCGCCGTCCCCGCATCGACCACCACGCACGCCTTCTCCATCTGCTCATACGCCGCCGCCACATTCACCACCCGATCCACCCCCGTCTCTTCCGGCTTCTCCGTCAAAACCTTGATCGGCAAATCAATCTCCCTCCCCACCCATTCCACACTCTTCCCCGTCACCTTCTCGACGATGTGCTCCAACTCTTCATTCAACACCGGATTCACACTCGCCCCCGCCACCCCCGCATTCTCCTTCCCCTCAATCCTCTTCCACGCATCGGCAATCTTCCCCGCCCAGTCCGCCCGATTCTCATGCGCAATCCGCACCGACTGCACCAACTCCCCCGCCACAAACGCCCCAACGGCCAGCCGCGAGTTCCCCACATTCAAAACCAGCAGATTGATATCCATATTGCGAGTATATTAACCCCGTGACCAAGACCTATACCAACTACATAAATGGCCAATGGACCCCCGGCGTCTCCGCCAGGACCTTCCCAATTCACAATCCCGCCCATCGCTCCGAAATTGTCGGCCAATGTCAGGCCTCCAATGCCGTCGATGTCGAGCACGCCATCGACGCCGCCTCCGCCGCCTTCGACAAATGGTCCGCCACCCCCGCCCCCAAACGCGGCTCCTACTTAAAATCCGCCGCTCAACTCCTCCAAAAACGCCGCGACGAAGCCGCAACATTACTCGTCAAGGAAGAAGGCAAAATCATCGCCGAAGCCAAAGGCGAAATCGACCGCGCCATCGGCCTCCTCGACTTCTACGCCAACCAATATTCCCTCCTCTCCGGCACCACCATCCCCTCCTTCATGGACAACCGCTTCCTCTACACCCTCCGCGTCCCCCTCGGCCCCGTCGCGCTGATCTCCCCTTGGAATTTTCCCTCCGCCATCCCCATCTGGAAATCCGCCCCCGCCCTCCTCTGCGGCAATACCATCATCCTCAAACCCGCCGAACAAGCCCCCCTCTCCGCCCTCCTCATCGCCGAAATCTTCCACGAAGCCGGCCTGCCCCCCGGCGTCTTCAACCTCCTCACCGGCGACGGCCCCAGCGTCGGCGAACCCCTCACCAGCGATCCCCGAATCAAAGCCATCTCCTTCACCGGCTCGCTCGAAGTCGGCAAATCCATCGCCAAAAAATGCGCCGACCGCCTCATCCGCGTCGGCCTGGAAATGGGCGGCAAAAACCCCCACATCGTCCTCGAAGATGCCGACCTCGACCGCGCCACCACCGACCTCACCGTCGGCGCATTCTGGGCGGCCGGCCACAAATGCACCGCCGCCTCCCGCGCCATCCTCCTCGAGCCCATCCACGACACGCTCCTCGACAAACTCGTCAAGCGCACCGCCGAGCTGCGCGTCGGCGATGGCCTCGACCCCAACACCCAAATCCCCCCCATGCTCGACGAAAACTTCTTCAAACAAAGTCTCGACGCCATCGCCACCGCCCAGAAAGAAGGCGCCAAACTCCTCGTCGGCGGCAAACGCCTGACCGGCGGAATTTACGACGATGGCTTCTACCTCTCCCCCGCCATTCTCTCCAACGTCACCCCCACCATGCGCATCGCCAACGAAGAAACCTTCGGCCCCGTCCTCACCGTCATCAAAGCCAAAGATTTCGACGATGCCATCAAGATCGCCAACCAATCCCACTTCGGCCTCTCCGCCGGCCTCTCCACCAAAAACCTCTCCCGCTCCCTCGAGTTCGCCCGCCGCCTCGAATCCGGCGTCATCCACATCAACAACCCCACCGCCGGCCTCGAACTCCAGGCCCCCTTCGGCGGCTGCAAGATGAGCACCAGCGGCCACCGCGAAATGGGCTCGGCGGCAATCGATTTTTATTCACAGTTAAAGACTGTCTACATGGACTCGTGATCGATTTAATCATTTAAAGATTTAGTGATTTAATAATTGCGGACCTTTGGTCTCTCTCCAATCGTTAAATCCCTAAATCCAGTCCTCGCACTTCATCATTGACGAACCGCACCCCTTTCACTCCAATAAAAGAAATATGCCCCCCTCCGCCGAGCGTGTCATCGAAGCCTTCCAGATCGCCACCGAAGAGAACGAAATCTCCTCCCTCCGCCATTTCAACGTCGTCAACCTCCCGGGCGAGGGCGAGCTCTGGATGACCGGCGACCTCCACGACCACCGCCGCAACTACGAAAAAGTCGTCCGCCACGCCGCCCTCGACGAAAATCCCCGGCGCCATCTCATCCTGCATGAACTCATTCACGGCGACCGCTTCGACTCAACCGGCGCTGAGGGAAGCTGGCACATGCTCTTCCAGGCCGCCGAATTAAAGTGCGATTTCCCCGGCCAGGTTCACTTCCTCCTCGCCAACCACGACCTCGCCCAGATCCACGGCGAAGGCATCATGAAAGCCGGCCTCTCCGTCTGCGAAGCCTTCTCCGCCGGCGTCAAACAAGTCTTCAACAACGACTCCGACAAAGTCGAAATCGCCATCAAGCAGTTTCTCCTGAGCCTCCCCCTCGCCGTCTCCGCTCCCAACGGCATCTTCTGCTGCCACTCCCTCCCCACAGACCCCCAGATCGAAAAATTCGACTTCAACATCTTCCACCGCCCCCTAAGTGGCCCCGACTACGCCCGCCGCACCGGCCCCGTCTACCAACTCATCTGGGGCCGCCACATGTCCCCCGCCACCGCCACCACCTTCGCCGAAAAAGTCGAAGCCAAGGTAATCCTCACCGGCCACCAACCCCAGGAAGAAGGTTACCTGGTAAACGGCCCTCACCATCTCATCCTCGCCAGCGATCATAATCAGGGCGTCTACCTGCCCATGGATTTAAGCGAAACCTACGACATGGACGCGCTGGTCAGCCGCATCCGCAAATTTGCGTCGCTGGAATGATGAGGTCCCCTCTTCCTCCGGGAGAGGGTCAGGGTGAGGGCCCGTGATCGTCCACAGCAGGTTGCTCTGCGGATCGTACTTGAAGTAGCTCTGGTGCCCGAACGAACCGACGATCCTTTGCGGCCGGCCGAGAACGAAATCCAACTCATTAGACCTCTTCTGCCTCCGGCCAATCGCTCCAATGGGTATTAGGCTCTTCAGTGGGCTGATAACGATTGGGATCTCCGCTCGCCACGACTTCCGCCAGCATCCGAAACGTTTCGGTGTCACTAGGCGCTTCGCCAACTAAGAACGCTCTCGACTGCTCTTTTCTCTTCGCCCCTGTATTCCCTCTTCTTCCCTCACCCCTGTACTCAGGGGAGAGGGTCAGGGTGAGGGGTTCTGGAGTCCGGGGATGCTGCGGCTGGATCGATCTTCAGTATCTTTCGCTCCAAGTTTACCGACAGCCACCCCGTCACATCCTCAGCCGGCAACAATGAGCCCCAGTCCAGGTCCTCCCAATTTCGAACGGGCCCTGCGAAGAGCTCAAAACTCCACTCTTGTTGCTGCTTCGATCCAATCCCTATCCATACGCGACCAATAACGCGGCCCACTTCTCTGCCCAAGTCGAAGCTTTCAGGAATGAACCCGTCACACCAAAGCGCGCGATGCTCTTTCTCCCGCAGCCCCGCCAACTCACGGCATACCCGCATCTCCAGCGCAGCCCAATAATCCGCCTGCGTCATCATCAAGCGACATCATACGTTCCTGCGTAGGGTGGGGCTCGCCCCACCATCATTTCTTCCTACCACAAACCGCGCACGCAACATTTCTATTCACCTCCACCCCCCTGAAATTCATCTCCCTCAAATCACACAAAAGCATCCTCCCCTCCAGCGTCTTCCCCAACCCCGCCAAAACTTTGATCACCTCCACCGCCCCCAAACATCCCATCATCCCTGACACCGCCCCCAACACCGGAAACTCCCTCTTCCACCCCTCTGGCGCACTCGGATACAAACATCCCAGACACGCCGTCCTCCCCGGCGCGATCGTCATGATTGATCCCTCCATCTCATACATCGCGCACTCCACCATCACCTTCCCCTGCCTCACGATCTCTCTATTCAACAACAACCTCTCCTCAAACCGTGGCGCAGCATCCACCACCACATCCACCGCTCCCACCAGTCGCGCTACATTCTCCTCCGTAACATTCTCCCCCACCCCCTCCACCTCCACGTGCGGATTCAACTCCCTCAGCCGCTCCGCCGCCACCTCCACTCTCGGCCTCCCCACCGCCCCCCGGCTCATCAACACCTGCCGATGCAAATCCGACAACTTAATCTTCCCCC
>DASYUA010000092.1:0-8202 GCA_036001665.1 Tepidisphaeraceae bacterium | reverse complement strand
ACGTACCTTCCACCCTAGACACATTATTTGATTTACGCTTTGCAGCCCATATCGGTACGACAGGCATCTCCAGCGTAGTGTCACCGCTTTCTTGAGCACATTCCTCTGCTTCAATTAGCTTCTCCAGCGATTCCTCTTTTTTCTTCAACCACTTTTGCAGTTTAGATGTTGAAGCCTTGGAAAAGTCATCAAATTCGTCGACAAGCCCCGAAAGATCGATTGTTAGCGTGTCGTATGCCTCAATTCGTTCACTCGCCTCTTCCAGCCCACCAATTTTCGCGATTGTCCCACCGAATTTCTCCTCAAACCGTTGGAGAATTACCGGCATAAATAATCGTTCAATCAAGTTCTTTGCTTTCGAATAATTCCGGCTGCCCTCGGCCGTCGCTAGACCGCCACCGCACGAAACAGTCACTACCCGCTCGTACTTTCGTCGATCACCCATGCAGCTGCCGATAAGAATCTGTTCCCACAGCGCTACTAGCGCTTCCCATGACATCGATGGATCCAGAGACTTGGCCAACTCAAGGGCACACAATAGGTCGGTCTGGTTTGTGTTGTCGTTGGATTGGTACCATACTGTCTTTGCCATCGCACCAATCTGGGCCGCCGACAAACTGTCCCAGTGTTCAATGGCGGCCGATACTGCTCCTTCCACAGAGACAGTGATTTGCATTAAACGATCCTAACAATTCTTGATACTCCAAACACGTCAGCAGTCTGATTAAACGCGCTCCATTAAAACGCCCCCCAATGCTGGGCGATTGAGCGATTTTCGAATTTTTACCGAACAATCTCATCCAAAAAACGTACTCCATAGGAGGAACCAGAAACGGGGGTCCAATTGCTCTGCTCTCACCCAGTCATCCGCACCAGCGCCGACTCCCCATCTTCAATTTTCACGTTTTACGTTTCACGTTTCATCCCCTCCTCCTCCGCGCTCCCTCACGCCCATACACCCACACCCCGATACGCCCCTACGCTCCCCTCACCCTCCCCCGTCGCTTTCACGTCGATTCCATGTCGCTCTTCGGTCGCTTCCACGTCGGTTTCCGGTCGGTTTCATGTCGGTTTTTGTCGTTTTCGGTCGGTTTTCGTCGATTTTTCTGATCAATCCTTGCCCCATCCCGCGCGCAACCCGCTCATTGAACATATTTTACAAAAAATAGCCTCCAAGCCATCCTCAAAACATTTTCTTCCCGCCCAATTCATCCCCACCCGCCCAGCCGGGCCCACAAACCACGATCCACAGACCACACCCAGGTTCCCCTGCAAGACCAACTCACGGGGGAAAATCAAACCCACCAAACGAACCCAAATCCCCCTCCACCACCCCAAAAACGCCGTTTTTCAAATCGCAAATCGAAAACCCGAAAACCGAAAATTCCAAAAAAAAGCCCCAGCCAACGCCGGGGCCAGGAATGGTTGCAAATTGTCCCAGTGCGAATCGCGGTTCTCTTCCCGGCGACTCACAACACTACAAAACGAACCCAATTCAGCTCTCGCCGCCCTTGCGGCCGATCCGCGACATGTGCTCGCGGTCCTGGCTCACCGCCTCGCCGCCCTTGCGGCCGATGCTCGCCATGTGCTCGCGGTTCTGGCTCACCCGCTCGCCGCCGCGCTTCCCGATCGCGGCCATGTGCTCGCGGTTCTGGCTCACCCGCTCGCCGCCGCGCTTGCCAATGGCGGCCATGTACTCGCGGTTGCGGCTCACCGCCGCCCCGCCCTTGCTGGCGATCTGCCGCTGCTTCGCGTTGTCCATCGCCGCAAATCCGCGGGCGCTGGACCCCGTGCCGGAGACATCATCACCCATCGGCTCGGAACGTTCCTCGCCTTGGTTTTCACCTTGCTCTGCCTGTGACATCGCACGACTCCTTTCACACCGCCCGATGCCCCGCGCAAGACAAGTCCGGATCGACATTGCGACAGAGTTGGGCGAGTCCGAACGGGCCGCTCGCCCAACTCCGGTTTATCGTGCGCCCACTCGGCATCAGCCGCCGCAAAGAAGGCGGGGAGCGCAATTGGTCGGCGGACAGGATCGTCCGCCCCGCCGGGCAATACCGCCCGGCCTACTCGCCGTCGCCTCCCTGGGCGGCTTCGAGATTGATGCACTGCATGGCCAACTTGTTCAGTTTCTTGTTGGCCATGCCTTCTTCATCCAGCGTCTGCTGCAACAGCCGGGCGGCCTGGTCATTGCCCAGCACCTCCGCATAGGTCCGCACCGTGCCGTACCCGGCGATCTCATAGTGCTCGACCTTCTGCGCCGCCCCGATCAGCCCGGCATCCATCACCCCCGGCGTCGCATCCTCTTCCATCAACTCCTTGCCTTCCTCGACCAGCCCTTCCATCGCCTTGCACTTCTTCCCCTTGGGGCTCTCATCGAGGCTCTGGAAAATCTGCTCCAGCCGCGCCACGTGCCCTTCGGTCTCGGCAAAATGTGTCTCAAACGCCTCCTTCAGATCAGGATCGTTGGCCGCCTTGGCCATCTTCGGCAGCGCTTTGACCAGTTGCGTCTCGGCGTTGTAAAGGTCCTTAAGATCCTCAATAAAAAGGTCTTGAAGAGAGTTCAGTTCCATGGCGGATTCCTCACTACAAAGAGGGGGACTTCAATCCCCCACCACACAACACGGGTCCACTACCTCTGGGCCGAGCAATCACCATGCCCGCCTGGCCAGGATGGGCGGAAATGGCCGCTAGAGGCCGAGTTAGCAGCGATCAATCAGACGAAAAGGCACCCTCCCGGTGACACATCTTCGCGTAAATCCCCGCCACGGATGGGGTGGCTCGTGCCTCACCCTCCGCCGCAGCGGCCTCCGGAATCGACCGGATTTGCGGCCTGGTATGGCGATTGCCGCGTTGGAGAATTGCCTCCAATTGACGACATGCCACGGAGGCCAATCCAGCGCTGGAGGTGCAACATGCCAACGAAAGACGCCTCTGATTTTGACAAGCCCTACGCAGTCCCGCCGGCCAAGTCACCCAATCAGCCGGATGAGAAGGACCAAAAGGATGAGAAGGATGAGAACGAAGCGCGCCGCAAGCCCTCGCAGGCCGAGGGCGAGCGCGAGCAGCCCCCCGACAAGCAACCCGGAGACGAGCGCGATGCGGAGCCTGAACAGCCCCTCAAGCCCAGCCAGGCCGAGGGCGAGCGCAAGCCTTACCAGTGATGCTGCCTTGACGGAATTCCCGCATCCGGTAGAATTTGCAGCACAATTTGGGTGCCTCTTATCGAGAGTGGCCGAGGGTTGGGCCCGACGACGCCACAGCAACCGCCCCAGCGAGGGACCGGTGCTAACTCCCACCTGCCTCGCAAGTCGAGCGGGAAAGATAAGAAGAAGCTTGCAACGGACTTTTGAAAGCCTCTTCTTACCGGAAGAGGCTTCTTTCATGGGTCTCCTCTGGAGAAATGATGAGTTACATCCTCGGCCTCAAATGCAAGGAATGCGGCCACCGCGTCCCGGTCTCGGCCGTCCACGTCTGCGAGCAGTGCTTCGGCCCCTACGAAGTGGAATACGACTACGCGCAGATGAAGGGCAAGGTCACTCGCGAATCCATCAGCAAAGGACCTAAGTCGCTCTGGCGCTACAAGGACCTCCTCCCCATCGCCGGCCATCCCCGAGCTGGCCTCTACTCCGGCCTCACCCCGCTCAAGCGCGCCACTCGCCTGGGCACCGAGCTGGGATGCACCAACCTGTGGATCAAGGATGACTCCTGCAACTATCCCACCTACTCCTATAAGGAACGCGTCGTCGCCGTCGCCATCACCAAGGCCATCGAGTTCGGCTTCGACACCGTCGGCTGCGCCTCCACCGGCAATCTGGCCAACTCCACCGCCGCCCACGCTGCCCAGGCCGGCATCCGCTGTTTCGTGATGATCCCCCACGACCTCGAGCAGGGAAAAGTCCTCGGCTCCCTGATCTTCGCCCCAACTCTCGTGCGCATCCGCGGCACCTACGACGACGTCAATCGCCTCTGCACCGAGATCGCCGACAAATACGGCTGGGCCATCGTCAACGTGAACCTCCGCCCCTATTACACCGAAGGCGCCAAGACCTTTGGCTTTGAAATCGCCGAGCAGTTGGGCTGGGAACTGCCCAAACACACCATCATCCCCACGGCCGGCGGGACCATTTTGCCCAAGGTGTACAAGGCCTACAAGGAATTCATTGAGCTCGGCCTCGTCAAAGACAGCGGCCCGAAGATCTACTCCGCCCAGGCCGCCGGCTGCAATCCCGTCGTCACCGCCATTCATCGCGGCAGCGACATCATCGAGCCGCAGAAGCCCAACACCATCGCCAAGTCGATCGCCATCGGCAACCCCGCCGACGGCTACTACGCCGCGCAAGTGGTGAAGGAATCCGGCGGCTGGGGCGAAAGCGCCACCGACCGCGAGATCGTCGATGCCATCAAGCTGCTGGCCAAGCTCGAAGGCATCTGGACCGAACCCGCCGGCGGCACCACCCTGGCCGCGACTATCAAGCTCATCGAACAAGGCCGCATCCCCCGCGACGAGTCCATCGTCATCAGCATCACCGGCAACGGCCTCAAGACCCAGGAAGTGGTAATCAACGAGCTGCCCCCACCGCGTGTCATCGAAGCCAAGATCACCGAATTCGACGCTTTGCTGGCTGAGAATGAGGCGAAGAAGCAGGCCGCACCGGCCCTGGCCCAAGTATAAGCAGCTATTTCAGAGGCTTTGCGTGCATGCGGCGCAGGGATTTGGTGTTCGGGTCAACTGCGAGGCCAGTGCTTTCGAGGGCCACAACGCCCAGAAGCGGCTCGGCCTCAGGGGGGCCAAAGATAATGCGGGCGACCGTTTCTTCGCCCATGAATAAGATGCGAGCGAAGCCATAGTCATATTCCACGGCCTGTCCGTTTGCCAGTTCGTAAACGTCTCTACCCTCCTTGCGAATTCCAGCTTTGCGGAGTGCATCGGCGGGAGCCAGGCAGTCGATGACACCGGTGTCCACGAGGAATTCGTCGGTGTATCCTTTGCGGCCGCCAGAGAGAGGGCGGACAGTCGTCGTAACGTGGGTGATTCCCATTTCTTAACTTAATCCTAGGCTTTGGCTTGGCGACTACAAGACTTACCGGAAATTGTAACGCCGCAGGATCGGTGCCGTGCTCGCATCACGGACGGGAAGTGGTATCCTTTTTCGCGCTGAGCAACGAAAGGAATCACATGGGAATCTGGGACAAGCTGCGGGGGGAGTTGATCGACATCATCGAGTGGATCGATGACACACGTGACACGATGGTGTATCGGTTTGCGCGCTATGACAATGAGATCAAGTACGGGGCCAAGCTGGTGGTGCGCGAGTCGCAGGTGGCGGCGTTTGTGAATGAGGGGAGGCTGGCCGACGTCTATCATCCGGGGACTTACACGCTGGAGACGCAGAACATGCCCATCCTCTCCACCCTGCGGGGGTGGAAGTATGGGTTTTCTTCGCCGTTCAAGGCCGAGGTTTACTTCGTTTCGACCAGGGCATTCACGGGCAGAAAGTGGGGGACGAAGAACCCGATCATGCTGCGCGACAGCGAGTTTGGGCCGGTGCGGCTGCGGGCGTTTGGATCTTACGGGATCAAGGTTTCCGATCCGGGGACGTTCCTCAAGCAGTTTGTGGGGACGGATGGGCGATTCACGGTAGATGAATTGGGGGACCAGTTGCGCGACATGGTGGTGGCGCGGTTTGCGGACATCCTCGGCGAGAGCAAAATTCCCGCGCTGGATCTGGCGGCCAATCAGGATGAACTGGGGAAGTTTGTCAGCCAGCGGATGAAGGAGGATTTTGGGGCGTTTGGATTGGATATCGTGGCACTGGTGGTGGAGAACATCTCGCTGCCGCCGGAAGTCGAGGCGGCGATGGACAAGCGGACCTCGATGGGGGTGATCGGCAACCTCAACGCCTACACGCAGTTTCAGGCGGCCAATGCGCTGGAGCAGGCGGCCAAGAATCCATCGGGGGGTGGGAATGCGGCCGCGGGGATGGGAATGGGGATGGGGTTTGCGATGGCCAATCAGATGGCCGGCGCGATGCAGCCTCCGCAGATGGGGGGAGCGGGGATGGCGCCGCCGTCGATTCCGGGGAGTGTTTCTTATTTTGCGGCCGTGGGAGGGCAGCAGGCCGGGCCGTTTGATATGCAGACGCTTCAGAGCAAAGTGGGCAGCGGGGAGATCGGCCGGACGACGCTGGTGTGGAAGCAGGGGATGCCGCAGTGGACGGCGGCGGAGCAGGTGGTGGAGTTGTCGAAGTTGTTTGTGAATCTCCCGCCCCCGTTGCCTCCAAAAGCGTGAAACTTGAAGACTTGAAACATGTAGGGCATGCTTCAGCATGCCGCTTCATTTGGCCGACGGCATGCTGAAGCATGCCCTACCGGGGCTCTCTAGGCGGCGGGCAGTGGGGCTATGGCGAGCACAGACACTTCATCCGGGCAGAGGCAGTTTCCGTGCAGGCAGTGCGGGGCCAATCTGGTGTTTGAGCCGGGGCAGACCTGCCTCAAGTGTCCGTATTGCCAGACGGAGAATGAGATCGCCATCGCGACAGCGCCGATCGAGGAGATGGATTTTTATGCAGCACTGGCCGATCAATCGGCCACGCAGCAGATGCAGGAGACGCTTGTCGTCAAATGCATCACCTGCGGGGCCGAGTCGTCGCTGAATACGAATGTCACGTCGGACCGCTGTCCGTTTTGCGGGGCGGCGATTGTGGCGCAGGGAACAAGCTCAAGACAGATCAAGCCCAAGTCGCTGCTGCCGTTTTATGTGAAGCGCGAGCAGGCGATGGAGTCGTTCCGGCAGTGGATTCGCTCGCTCTGGTTTGCGCCTTCGGAGTTGATCAAATATGCGGAGGCGGGAGGGCTCAAGGGCGTCTATCTGCCCTACTGGACCTACGACAGCGAGGCCGAGAGCCATTACACCGGGGAGCGCGGCGATAACTACACAGATATTGAAACGTACACGGCCTATGAGAACGGGCGGTCGGTGACGCGGACGCGGACGGTGACGAAAATCCGCTGGCGCTACGTGAGCGGGCGGGTTTTCAATTCGTTCGATGACGTGCTGGTGCTGGCCAGCCACTCGCTGCCGCAGAAATACATCGAGGAATTGGAGCCGTGGGATCTGGAGAATCTCATGCCGTATGGCGATGAGTTTCTGGCCGGTTTTGTGGCCGAGAGCTACCAGGTGGATCTGGAGCAGGGGTTTGAGCGGGCAAAAGAGATCATGGCGGGGACAATCGAGCAGACGATCCGCGCGGACATCGGCGGGGATCATCAGCGGATTCATTCGGTGAATACGACGTACCGCCAGATCACCTTCAAGCACGTGTTGCTCCCGGTGTGGATTTCGGCGTATCGGTATCGGGAGAAGGTTTACCGGTTCATGGTCAACGCGCGGACGGGCGAGGTTTGCGGGGAGCGGCCGTATAGCGCGCTGAAGATCACGATCGCGGTGCTGCTGGGATTGCTCTTGGTGGGGATCATCATCTGGTTCGTGAACAACCGGTGAGGCGCGGGGATGGGGGGATTAAACACAAAGGCACGAAGGCGCGAAGGCCAACGCGGGGAGGACGGCGGTGCGGCGAGGAATACGGGACTGGAAAATCAGGAAGAGGATTAATGTAGAATCTCGGGGGTCATGAAACGACGGGTGATGAGTTTGGCAACGGCGCTTTCGCTGGTGTCGTGCTGGGCGGCGATGCTGGTGTGGGGGCGGAGTCATTCGCGATCGGATGCTGTGAAGTTTCAGAGGGTGCTGGATGCGGGGCAGCCGCTGAAGGTGCTCACGATCGTGCTGTATTCGGGGGCGGGATGCGTTGAGGTGACGCTGGCGAAGGATGTGCTGTATTGGCCGGATCAATTGGAGTTGCCGGGTCGGTCGTTGTATTTGTCGGAGGATCGGCCGGCGCACCCGGTTAGTGCGCCGATCAACCTGGGATGGAGGCGGCGGTTTGCGGGGTTTGGGGTTACCAAAGACTGGAGCAATAAGCCGCCATCGCTGACGTTGATCACGTTGCCGGGAGTAGGCCGACTGATGGTGGCCAAGCCAGTCGGATGGACGGAGTCGTTTCGGGCGGTTTGGGTGCCGTATTGGGTTTTTGTGGTGATGTTTGGCGTGATGCCGGGGAGGAGGGTTTATTTGTGGTGGCGCGGGAGGAGGAGGAAGGTGCGGGGGGTTTGCGTGGAGTGTGGGTATGACTTGCG
>DASYUA010000091.1:0-9698 GCA_036001665.1 Tepidisphaeraceae bacterium | reverse complement strand
CCCCCCTCACCCCGTCAAAATCCCCATGGAGACTTCCTCAATGATTAAACCCCCACTCTGTATCGCTCTTCTGCTATTTTCCGCACTTTTCCTCATATCCGGCTGCGAAAAAGAAGAATCCGCCGCCGACCGCCGTGTCAGCGATAACATCCAGTCCTCCCGCGAAGCCCTCTACAAAAAAGACGACAACGCCGCCGAGAAGTCCCATAAGCTCCTCGAGGTCGCCGCCAAGGAATCCACCGCCTCACCCGCCTCCCGCGCCACCGCCAAATCACTCGTCGCCCAATCCAATTACGCCCTGGCCATCTCTCGTCTCCCCCAGATCAACTCCGCCGAAACCGAGGCCCATCGCATCATCCGCGAAATCAGCCGCATCGGCTCCGAATTGGCCAACGAAGTCTCCCTCATCGACGCCCTCAAAGGCTCCAATCCCTCGGCCAGCTCCTCCGATCCCCTCAAGGCCCTCTCCGCCAACAAGGCCAAATTCTCCGCCCAGGTCGCCGAGTTCGACAAAACCCTCCAGCAGCTCGAAGCCAGACGCCAGGAGCTCACCAGCAAAATCAGCAGCCTCGACACCGAGCACAAATCCAAGGTCGAAATGGCCAACGGCCTGATGCAAAAGTCCGAGCAGGCCAAGGGCCAGGAGTCCGTCAACCTCTTCAACCAATCCGCCGACGTCCGCCAGAACGCCTCCATCCTCGCCCGCGACCTTGAATTCGCCCGCACCGACCTCCAGCGCACCCAGGCCCTCATCGCCGACATCCAGCGCGAGCGCAAGAGCGCGGATGAATCCGTCGCCATCGCCCAGAAGCAGATCGAGCAGCTCAACCAGGGCTGGGCCGCCACCGAGGATGCCATCAAGAAGCGCCGCGCTGAGGCCAGCGCCCTCCTCGCCCGTCCCGAAGGCTCGACCCACGGCATCACCGCCGAAAGCGGCATCACCGCCCTCGCCAAACAGCTCGCCGCCGCCAAACAGCGCGCTGCCGAAACCCGCAAGGAGATCGACGAGCAAAACCTCGAACCCTCCATCGCCGCCTACGACGAGGCCGACAGCGCTGCCAAAAAGCTCATGACCGAGCTCAGCGAAAAGCTCCGCGATGACAAGAACAAGGACACCCCTTCCCGCGTCGCCTGGCAGCGCATCGAACGACTCTACAATCCCATTGCCTATCGCCTCGGCAAGGCCCGCTCCCAGCAGCTTCGCGGCCAGCTTTTCCTCCAGGAAAAGACCCTCCTCAAGGCGCAGCAGAATCTCGTCGCCGCGCTTCAGCCCCTCTTCCAGCGCGCAGGCCTGACCATGCCCCCCGAGCTCGCCCCCGCTGACCTCAACGCCCAGGCTGATGCCGCCCACAAGAACGCCCTGCGCGACCTCACCGATTCCTCCAACGTCCTTAAGGACATCCTCGAGATGGATCAGGTCCAGCGCAACCTCTGGCCCCAATCCAGCGAGGCCCGCCAGCTTTCCATCAGCGTGGACTACGCCCTTCATTACCTCGAGCCCGACAAAGGCCACCTCGAATCTGCCAAGACTACTCTGAAGTTGCTGGCCGACACCGGCGTAACTTTCCCCGCGCTCCCGCCCGATCTCGAATCCCGCACCATCACCCCCGTCCCCATCGTCGCCGCCGGCAAAGCCACAACGACTCCCACTGCGGCTGACGTCCCTACCGGTCCCAACATCACCGGCCCCACCGGCGGCGGCGCATGGAAGAAACTCCTCAACAAAGCCGGCGGCGCTTTCGGCCAACCCAAAGAAGGCGCCCAGCCCGCGCCTCCTCCGTGATCTCTTCTGAATTCTGAGTTCTGAATTCTTCGTCTTGCTTTCATCCGCAAGGCGAGTATTCTACCCCTTGCCTTGGGCGCATCGGGAAGGCGGTGAAAGTCCGCCGCGGACGCGCCGCTGTGATGGACATCTGTGGTCGCGATTGTGCCACTGTCAACTGACGGGAAGGCCAACTCGCATACGACCGTCCAAAGCCAGAAGACCGGCCCAGGGTTGCGTGTCCGGCAATGTGCCGGACCCATTCGGATTCGTCCTCGCGACCCTCGGGACGGCCGGTAGGTCGGGCACTCCTGCCCGACACTCTTCCGCCCAGGCTCTCCCATCCATCGCGAGACGAACAGGTCCATTCTCCAGGCCGCGCCCTGCCTGGAAGGAGCTCTCATGTCCTCCGTTCGTCTGCGCCTGCTGGCGCTTCCCCTCTCTTTGGCATGCGCCTCGTCCGCCCATGCCGTCAGTTATGCGTCTCGTGTCGTCTCCTACACCCCAGGCTCGGCCAGTCCCACCTGGTCCAACCCCGCCGCCGTCCTCGGCGGCGCTTCCGCCCTCACCGGCGAGAACCCGGCCGCCTCCAACTACTTCGGCTTCCCCAACATCCTCTCCCCCTTCTCCCCGGCCTATCAGGGTGATGAGATCGTCCAGATCGGCGAGGGCGGCCAGCTCACCCTCCAGCTCTCCAACTTCGCCCTGGTTGGATCTGGCAGGGAGCTTGGCATCTTCTCCAATGTCGGCCTGATCGATGCCGACTATCCCAATGGCGCCAACACCTCGCCGGCCACCCACTTCGGCGGCGGCTCGGCCCAAGTCAGTGTATCGGCCGACAACATCAACTGGGTCTCGCTGGGTTCCAGGACCTTCGACATGCCCAGCTTCCTGTTCCCCGATGCCAGTCCCTATCTCACCTCACCTCCGCCCGGCCCGCTCTTTGCCAACTTCGGCCTGCCCATGCCCAGCCCCTTCTCCTGCTTCGATGGCCACGACTGGACCAAGACCCAGAACTGCTTCGTGGTCTCCAGCAATGTCTGGTCCGCAGGTGGAGATTGGCTGGACCTGGCATCATCCGGTCTTTCCCAGGTGGGCTACGTCCGTTTCGAAATCCCCTCCGACGGCAATCCCAACACCGACCTGCGCCTGGCCATCGACACGGTGGCCGTCAACAACGCCAGTGTCGGCGCGCCGGTGCCGGAGCCGGCCAGCCTATTGCTGCTGCTCCCGCTTGCTGCGCTGGTCTTTGGCCGGCGAAGGGGGTGCTGAATGAACCGCACCATCTTCGCACTATTGGTCCCGCTGATGGCGGGAGTGGCCGATGCTGCACTGATTTCTGAGACGGCCGGAAGTGGGCCGAGCAGCAGCACGATTGTGGTGGACTTTGGCCCGGAGAGTTACGCGTTCCAGGTGCGCTACACGGACTCGATCACCGGCCTCGATGCGCTGCGGCTGCTGGATGAAGAGACGCCATTCCGGCTGGAGACGGTTCACTTCTCCTTCGGCGATCTGGTCTCCGGGATGGCATACGACGAGTGGTATGAAGCCGGGGTTGGCAACAACGTCAACGACTGGTGGAAGTACTGGCGCAGCCCTGATGGCAGCGCCTGGACCGTCTCGGGCAGCGGCGCGGGCGCGCGCCTTCTCACCGACGGCGCCTGGGATGGGTGGACCTGGGTGCGCGGCCAAACCACCGCACCAGACGTTCCGCTTCCGGAGCCATCCGGCTTCCTTGTGCTGGCTGCCACTGTCGTCTTATTGAGGCGTCGATGAAACATCCCCGCGCGTTCACCCTGGTGGAGTTGCTGGTGGTGATCGCTCTGATTGCGCTGCTGATCGGCCTGCTGCTGCCTGTGCTTGGCCGGGCGAGGCAGCAGGCCGTTTCAGTGGCGTGTTTGTCGAATCTCCGCCAACTGGGAACCGCGGCGCACATGTATTGTGATGGCAATCGGGGATCGTTTCCGATTGCCTATGACATGGTTTCCGATCCACCGCTGGTCATCTCGCTCAACTGGGACTTCACGACAACCCGTAACACAACCACCGGGGACATTGCGGTCACGCCTGGGTTGCTGTGGGCCGGGCATACGAATCCGCGGATTCAGCAATGCCCGGCCTATGATGGGAAGTCGAACACGCTGGCCGATCCGTACACGGGATACAACTACAACACCAGCTACATCGGGCATGGGGCGCAGGAGTCGATTGTTGCGCCGATCAAGATCGGGCAGGTGCGCAACTCATCCCGGTGCGCGTTGTTTGGGGATGGGCAGTATTCGGGCGGGGCGAACAAGTTCATGCGTGCGCCGTTTGCGAATCCGGGGGATGCGGGGTTCACGTTTCGCTCGGCCGGGACGCAGGGGTTTCGGCATGGGGGAAGGACCAACGTGGCGTTTGTGGATGGACATGCGGAGTCGTTGAAGGAGTGCTATCGGGTAATGGCGCCATCGGCTCCGGGAAACCTGGCGGCCGACACGGGGTTCCTTTCGCCGGACAATTCCCTTTATGACCCTTCCCGATAGAATGGGGTCACCCGCGAGGGATGATTGAGGATGACCCATTCTCTGACCCAGGTGGATTGTGGCCGAGCTGCCTTTTGACCGATTGAGGGAGAACGTACGATCCGTCTTCTTCGGCCACCCGCGCGCGGTGGATCAGCTTCTCATTGGCCTGCTGGGCCGGGGGCACGTGCTGATCGAGGATGTGCCGGGGGTGGGCAAGACGGTTCTGGCCCGGGCGCTGGCCCGCAGCATCGATTGCCGGTTTTCGCGGATACAGTTGACGCCGGATTTGCTGCCTTCGGATGTGCTGGGGGTTTCGGTGTTTAATAATGAGTCGCACACGTTTGAGTTCAAGCCGGGGCCGATTTTTGCGAACATTATCCTGGCCGATGAGATCAACCGGACGACGCCGCGGACGCAGTCGGCGCTTTTGGAGGCGATGAGCGAGGAGCAGGTGAGCGTGGAGAGCCAGACGCTGCACCTGGACCGGCCGTTCATGGTGATCGCGACGCAGAATCCGTTTGAGTTTGAGGGGACTTATTATTTGCCGGAGAATCAGCTCGACCGGTTTTTGTTGCGGATCACGGTCGGGTATCCGGACCGCGAGGCGGAGCAGCGGATCATTACATTGCAGCCAGCGCGGACGAAGCTGGATGAGCTGAAGCCGGTGATGAGCGCGGCGGAGATTGTGACGCTTCAGGACAAGGTGCCGTCGGTGAAGCTGGATAATGCGTTGATTGAATACATTTTGAACATCGTGGAGGCGACGCGGAATGATGAAGAGTTGCATCTGGGGGTGTCGCCGCGGGGGGCGCTGGCGCTGACGCAGGCGTGTCAGGCGGCAGCGCTGTTGAAGGGGCGGGATTATGTGATTCCGGATGATGTGAAGGCGCTGGTGATTCCGGTGTGCGCGCATCGGGTGATATCGAAGACTTATTTGCACAATGGGGATGCGAATGTGACGGCGCGGGTGTTGCAGAGGATACTGGATTCGACGGCGACGCCTACTTAAGCTGCCACGCACAGGGCTTTTCAACACGAAGGCACGAAGACACGAAGGCGCGCCTGGTTTTCGTGAGGCGAGAGCGAGGGCGAGGGTTCTGATTCTGAAGTGTTGAACCGGTTTGCAATGAGCGCTTCCCATGACCCTCTCCCGGCGTATCGGGAGAGGGGATGAGATTGACCTGTGTCTTCGGTGATCGTGAGTCGTGCAAGTGCTAGAATACACCAAGAGCACCCATGCCCTTCCGCCGAGCGCTGAAATATCTTCCGGCACAGCCCAAGCGGAAACCGTCGCTGGATTTTTCGGTGACGGGGTTGATTTACACTTCGATGATGTTGTTCATGGGGTTGGCGGCGATCAATTCGCAGGCGAACCTGTTGTTTGGGGTTTTTGGGTTGATGATCGGGGTGCTGATCATCGCGGGATTCATTTCGCGGATTGTTTTGCGAAAACTCGAGGTGAGGAGGGTGTTTCCGGATTATGTGGTGGTGGGGGAGCCGGCGAACATGCAGTATGAGTTTCATAATCTGAAGCGATTCTGGCCCAGTTTGTCGGTGACGGTTTCGGAGCTGAGCGCATCGGATGCGTTCACGCGGCAGCCGCAGGCGTATCTGCTGCACGCGGCGGCGGGGACGACGGCTCATGTGCCGATGCTGGTGGTGCCCAAGCGCAGGGGGCTGCACGTGCTGGAGAAGTTTCAGCTCTCGACGAGTTTTCCGTTTGGGTTTGTGAAGCGGGCGATCGATCGGAGTCATCGGGAGACGGTTTTGGTTTATCCGCCGCTGGCGGAGGTGGATGGGAAGCTGTTGTCGATGTGTTTGTCGGCGGAGCAGTCGGGGGCGCGGATGCGGCCGAGGCGTGGGGGGCAGGATGAGTTTTATGGGGTGAAGGAATATCGCCAGGGGGAGAGCCCGCGGATGATTTACTGGCGGAGGTCAGCGCGGACGGGGACGCTGGTGAGCAAGGAGATGACGCACATCGCGCCGCCGCGGATTCTGATTTTTGTGGATACATTCATCAAGGACCGGACGCTGGCGGAGCACGCGGAGGTGGAGCGGGCGATCGCGATGGCCGCGTCGCTGGTGTCGCGGACGATCGATCAGGGCCTGGCGGTGGGGATGTGCGTGTGGAACAAAGAATGGCTGTCGATACCGGCCAACCGGGGGAAGCGGCATGCGCACGAGCTGTTGGCGCAGTTGGCGAGGTTGCCGTTGAACACGACCGATGGGTATCGGTCGATGCTGGATCAGGGGCAGAAATTGTTGCGGTCGGGGACGACGCCGATTTTGCTGACGCCGCACGAGTATGAGCAGAGTCTGGCGGAATTGACGAGGAGCAATTGGATCATTATTTCGGCGACGAGCGAGCAGTCTCGAAGATGGTTTCGGTTTAATTCGGAGATTAATTTTGTGGATTGTATTCCCTTCGAGCAGTTACCCAGGAAATAGGAAGGCGCAATGAGAGGAACGGTCCTGTCGCCCCTACGGGGCTTGTTTATTGGCGGTTATCGTCCCCGGGCTTTCGCCCGGGGCTATCGTCTGTCGCCCCTGCGGGGCTAAGTGAAGGTCGCGCGGTGTGCTGAAGCACACCCCTACGGAAGACAGAGATGTACGATATAAAACAGTTCAAACCGACTCTATATACCCTCGTCCTGCTGGGGCTGGTGGGGTTTTCGATGGCGGCGGAGTCGATGCCGCTGCTGTTGTTTTCGGTGGCGGCGATTGCGCTCAACGCGTGGCTGGTGATGAGCGGGCGGTTTTCGCCGCTGCCGCGGTGGCTGGCGAACATCGCGACGATTCTGGCGCTGCTGTATGTCGTGCAGCAGGTGATGACGGCCCACGGGCCGCCGCTGATGTTCATTGGGCAGTTTCTGGTGCTGCTGCAGATCATCAAGCTCTTCGAGCAGCGGGCCAATCGGGATTATGCGCAGCTGCTGGTGCTGTCGCTGCTGCTGATGGTGGCGGCGTGCATCAACACGGCGAGCTTGATGTTTGGAATTCTGTTCATCCTTTATCTGGTGGTGTCGCTGTATTGCTGCCTGATTTTCCATCTGAAGGTGGAGGCGGACAAGGCCAAGGCGGCGTTTGCGATACCCGAGGAGAAGATCAGCCCGGCCACGCTGCGGCAGGACCAGCGCTATCTGGCTGGCTCGATGCGGCGGCTGACGTTTCTAGTTTCAACGGTTTCGGTGGCGATGGCGGTGGTGGTGTTTTTGTTTTTCCCGCGCGGGGCCGGGCAGGGTGTGCTGGGGCAGCTGCAATTCCGGCCGGCCAGCGCGCTGACGGGATTCAGCGATCGGGTTTCGTTCGATCAGATCAACCAGATCAAGCAGAACGAGGAGGTGGTGGCTCACCTGACGGCGTGGCGCAACGATCAGGCGGTGGAGGGGACGCAGACGATTTTGTTGCGGGGTTACACGCTGGACGTTTATGGAACGGAGCCACAGCGACCGAAGCCGCAATGGACGAGGTCGCGGCCACGGACGCCTTCGGGGGAACGGGAGATCGGGGATGATTCGGCCGAGGGGAGGGCATCGTTCAGCACCACGCTCGATCCCGCGGCAGTGGTGTGGCGGCAGAAGGTCCTGCTCAAGCCGTCGGGGTCGCGGTATCTGTTTGCGCTGCCGGGAGTGTTGAACATCAAGGCAGCGCGGCCGGTGACGGTGAGGTATTACCCGATCGATGGATCGATCCAGACCGATCCGGTGATTCTGCCGCTGGAATATGAGGTGCTGTCGAACAACGCGCCGACGCGGCCGGACACGCTGTCGCTGATTTCGCGGCAGGTGACGATTGTCCGGCCGGAATCGGATCCCCAGGTGCTGGAGCAGATCCGGCAATACACGCTCCAGCCGCAAGTGACGGAGGGGCTGGCAGCGGAGCACATTTTTCCGATCGAAGCGGACAACGAGGAGATCGCGCGGCGGATCGAGCACCATCTGCGGACGAATTTTCAATATACGCTGGACCTGACGGATTCGCGGAGGCTTTTCAAGGACAGCGATCCGGTGGTGGCGTTTTTGACGAAGGTGAAGAAGGGGCACTGCGAATATTTCGCCAGCGCGATGGCGCTGATGTGCCAGAGTCTGAACATTCCAGCGCGAATCGTGGTGGGGTTCAAGTGCGACGAGTACAACACGATCTCGGGGCAATATATCGTGCGCCAGTCGCATGCGCACACGTGGGTGGAGGTGCTGACAGCGAGGGGATGGGTGACATTTGATCCGACCAGCGGCCGCGAGGCGAACACCAAGCGGACGACGGGGATGATGCAGTCGATCAAGCATTTCGTGGATTTTCTGGAGTACAAATGGGCCGAGAAGGTGGTGGCGTATGAGAACCGCGACCGCCAGCAACTGATCCGGCAACTGGACAATGCGATGACGAACGCGACGTATGATGCGAGCAACTGGCTGTTGAAATTGCGGAAGGGATCGGACTGGCTGACGGGGTTGACGGGGGAGAGCTCGTTCTGGAACACGTCGTTTCGGATCCTGGTGGCGGTGATCATCCTGATGATCATCGTCATCGTCATCCTGATCATCATGTACGTGATTCAGCAGCGGCGGCTGCGGCGGCGGGCAGCGCGGATCGGGCTGGATGGGCTGCCGGTGGACCAGCAGATCCGGCTGGCGCGGCAGTTGGCGTTTTACGATCAGCTCACGCAGGCGCTGCACCGGCACAACATCTTCCGGCCGCTGCACCTGACGCCGCTGGAGTTTTCGGAGTCGCTGGTTTTTCTGCCGGGGCAGGTGTTTGATGCGATCCGGAGGCTGACGAATTTGTTTTATCGGGTGAGATTTGGCAACGCGACGCTTCCGCCGGAAAGGCAGCGGCGGCTGGAGAACCTGGTGCAGCGGTTGACGGAAGAATTGGATTCGGGCGGGGCGTGATGGCTTGCGGGCGGATGCGTGGGATATGAAGGCGATTATTCTTTCCATCGGCGATGAGTTGGTGCTGGGGCAGACGGTGGACACCAATTCGGCGTGGATCAGCCAGCAGTTGGCGGGGATTGGGTGGAGGGTTTTGGCGCACATGACGGTGGGGGATGATCAGGCGGCGATTGAGAAGGCGATTGCGGATGGGGCGGAGTTGTGCGAAGTGCTGATTGTGTCGGGGGGGATCGGGCCGACGCCGGATGATCTGACGCGACAGGCGCTGGCGGGAGTATTGGTGGAACCGCTGGAGCTCAACCAGCATTGGCTGCGCTTTTTGGAGGAGTTTTTTAAGAAGCGAAATCGGCCGATGCCGGAGATGAATCGGATTCAGGCGATGGCGCCGCGGGGGGCGAGGATCATTTTGAATTCGTGTGGGACGGCGGGGGGAATTCGTGCGCGGGTGGGGTCGAGCGAGGTTTTTGTGGTGCCGGGGGTGCCGTCGGAGATGAAGGCGATGTTTACTCGCGATGTGTTGCCGGAATTGAAGAAGCG
>DASYUA010000090.1:0-5335 GCA_036001665.1 Tepidisphaeraceae bacterium | reverse complement strand
CCCCCCTCACCGAACAGCGCAAACAAATCGCCACCCTCAAAAACTCCCTCCCCAAATTCGTCACCACTTTGGTCCTCCAGGAACGCGCCGCTCCCCGCCCCACCAAAATCCACCACCGCGGCGATTTCCTCAATCAGCGCGACCCCGTCCAGCCCAACGTCCCCGCCGTCCTTCCTCCGCTTCCCGAAGCCGCTCCTAAAAATCGCCTCACCCTCGCCAAGTGGCTCGTCGATGAAAATAACCCTCTCGTCGGTCGCGTCGTCATGAACCGCATCTGGAGCCACTACTTCGGCCGCGGCATCGTCTACACCATCGAGGATTTCGGCGTCATGGGCCAAAAACCCACTCATCCCCAATTGCTCGACTGGCTGGCCACCGAATTGCCCCGCCAAAAGTGGAGCATGAAGGCCATGCACCGCCTCATCGTCACCTCCGCCACCTATCGCCAGTCCTCCCGCCTCACCCCCAGCCTCCGCGAGCGCGATCCCGACAATATTCTCCTCGCCCGCGGCCCGCGCATGCGCGTCGAGGCCGAAATCGTCCGCGATATCGCCCTCACCGCCTCCGGCCTGCTCAGCCGCAAAATCGGCGGCCCCAGCGTCTTCCCACCCCAGCCCGCCGGCATCAGCGAGCTTTCCTACGGCCCGCTGAAATGGGTCACCAGCCCTGGCGAAGACCGCTATCGCCGCGGCCTCTACACCTTCTTCAAGCGCACCAGCCCCTATCCCGGCCTGACCGTCTTCGACGCCCCCAGCTCCGAATTAGTCTGCGCCCGCCGCATCCGCTCCAACACTCCTCTTCAAGCCCTCACCGTCCTCAACGATCAAGTCTTCGTCGAAGCCGCCCAAGCCATGGCCCTGCGCGTCATGCGCGAATCCTCCGACGTCGATGCCCGCGCCACCCGCGCCATCCGCCTCTGCCTCTCCCGCCAGCCCGATCCCCAGGAACTCTCACAGATCACGTCGTTCTATCAGGCCCAGCTCCAGCGATTCCACGCCAAGGATGCGGACCCGTCAAAAGTGGCATTGGCCGATCCGGATAAAGCGCCCAAAGGAATCGATATGCCCGAACTGGCCGCCTGGACCACCGTCTGCCGCGCCATCCTCAACCTCGACGAAACCGTAACCAAGGAATAACCCACTACAAACAACAAACCACAAACACCCCCATGAACTGCTCATTCGACCCATCCAATTATTCCCGCAACCCCGCCGAGCTTCGGGGAATCACCCGCCGCCAGTTCTTCTCCGATTGCGGCGTCGGCATCGGCAAAATGGCCCTGGCGTCCCTTCTCTGCGGCGGCGTCTCCAAAGCCTTCGCCTCCCCCACCGTCTCCGACCTCCTCAACCCCACCTCCCCGCGCCCGCCCCTCTTCCGCCCCAAAGCCAAGCGCGTCATCTACATGTTCATGGTCGGCGCACCCAGCCAGCTCGACATGTTCGATTACAAACCCGCCCTCGTTAAATTCGACGGCCAGCCCATCCCCGCCCACATCGTCAAAGACCAGCGCTACGCCTTCATCGAGCGCACCGCCGCCCTCATGTCCTCGCGCTACAAATTCAAAAAACACGGCCAGTCCGGCCAGGAAATCTCCGAAATCCTCCCCAATCTCGCCACCGTCGCCGACGACATCTGCATCATTCGCTCCATGTACAGCGAGCAGTTCAATCACGCCCCCGCGCAGATTTTCCTCAACACCGGCACCGCCCAACTCGGCCGCCCCAGCATGGGCTCCTGGATCAGCTACGGCCTCGGCAGCGAATCCACCGACCTCCCCGCCTTCGTCGTCCTCTCCTCCGGCGCTCCCGGCGCCAGCGGCGGCGCATCCCTCTGGAGCTGTGGCTTCCTCCCCACCGTCCACCAGGGCGTCAATTTCCGCGCCAAGGGCGATCCCATCCTCTCCGTCACCAATCCCAAAGGCATCGATCCAAAAATGCAGCGCCAATCGCTCGACCTGGTCCGCAACCTCAACGAGCACCATCTGGCCGCCGTCGGCGATCCCGAAATCCAAACCCGCATCAGCGCCTACGAGCTCGCCTATCGCATGCAAACCAGCGCTCCGGAATTGACCGACCTCTCCCAGGAAACCAAGGAAACCCTCGAGATGTACGGCGCTAAACCCGGCGAATCTTCCTTCGCCAACAACTGCCTCCTGGCCCGCCGCCTCATCGAGCGCGGCGTCCGCTTCGTCAGCGTCTATCACGCCGACTGGGACCATCACACCGACGTCGCCGCCGGCGTGAAAACCCAGTGCGGCTTCACTGACAAACCCGCCGCCGCCCTGGTCAAGGATCTCAAAGCCCGCGGCCTCCTCGAAGACACCATCCTCATCTGGGGCGGCGAATTCGGCCGCACCCCCATGGTCGAAACCAACCCCGTCCTCGCCCGCAAAATGGGCCGCGACCACCACCCCCAGGCCTTCACCATGTGGCTGGCCGGCGGCGGCATCAAGCCCGGCATGACCCTCGGCGCCACCGACGACGTCGGCTTCCACATCGTCGAAGACCCCGTCCACCCCCACGATCTCCAGGCCACCATTCTTCACCTTCTCGGCCTCGATCACAAAAAACTAATCTACCACCACGAAGGCCGCGACTTCCGCCTAACCGACGTCGGCGGCGACCCCATCACCAAAATCCTCGCATAGCCCGCCTGCCCCATCTCCCGGTACATCCCCTCTTACCCCCTCCCCCTGTACTCCCTCTTTTCCCCTCCCCCCTGTACTCAGGGGAGAGGGTCAGGGTGAGGGGTCTTTTCTTCGGTGGGGCGGACATTCTTGTCCGCCACGCATCGATGTACTCATCGATGCGTAACCTTCGTCATTTCCCTCTCCCCTCCACTTTCCTAAAATCCCCCCATGCCCCTCCCTTGGCTCCTCCCCGACGACAAACTCCTCGCCGAATGCCGCGTCGAATCCTTCGTCTCCTCCGGCCCCGGCGGCCAGAAGCGCCACAAAACCAACGCCGCCGTCCGCATCACCCACCTGCCCACCAAAATCACCGCCGTCGAAACCGAATCCCGCTCCAACCGCGAAAACAAAATCCACGCCCTGCGCGACCTCCGTCACAAACTCGCCATGGAAATCCGCCGCGACGTCGACCCCGCCACCTACCAACCCCCCTCCTGGCTGGCCCAATACGAAGCCCTGAAGATGAACCCGAAAAACCCCCTCTACCCCTCCCTCATCGCCGAAGTCTACGACCTCCTCAAAGCCTCCCACTACAACCCCGCCCCCACCGCCGCCGCCCTCAACATCTCCACCAGCGCCCTCACCAAATTCCTCCACGCCGATCCCCACCTCTGGACCCACGTCAACCACCTCCGCACCCAACTCGGCCTCCCGCCATTGCGCTGGGATAGGTAGCGACTCCATGTCCTCACCCCGAAGCTCACGAAGCCACGAAGCCGCGCCCGCTCCTCGCGCGCACAATTTGCAACCTCACCCCATCCTCCCAATAAAAAGAATTAAATCCTCATGCTCCTCTCCTGCAATCCGCGCCCTACCACGAGTTGGCCTTCGTGACTTCGTGTCCTTCGTGTTTAATCCCCCCGTCCGATTCCTACAGATACGAAAACGTCACCAGTATCACATCCTTCATCGCCTTCCCCTCCTTATCCTTCGCCGGCTCGATCCACCACTTGTACATCGCCGAAGTCGTCGGCAGGTCAATCTCATTACTCCCGCTCGACCGCAAAACCTTCACATCGATCACTTTCCCCGTCTCATCCAAATAAACCTTCATCTCCACCACCGGCCGCTGCACCGATATCGCATCCAGCTCCCCCTTCAAACTCAGCCGCGGCTTCACCGACTTAAAATTCCTCCCCAGCCGCGCCTCCACCTTTCCATTCCTCACCGCGATCGTCCCCGCCCGCGAAAATGCATCCGACTCCGACTCGCTCATCGGCGCAGGATCCCCCGCCGGCCCACCGCTGTTTGCCGCGCCGGCATTCGCGCTCTTCCCCTCGCCCCTGTACTCAGGGGAGAGGGCAGGGTGAGGGGGCTTCTGAATTCTGACTTCTGAATTCTGAATTCTCTCTTGTTGAGGAGTCTTCTCCGTCACTTGTGCCACCGCCACCCCTTCCTGTACCGCCCCCTTCTCCTCAATCGCAATCGCCTTCATCGCCGGCCTCGCCACCACCGCCGGCCGCGCGCTGGCCGCCACATCTCCAACCCCAAACGGCGCACTCACCCCCTCCGCCCCCGCCATCAACGCCGGCATCGGCGCATCCACTCCCTCATGAAGTGCTGTGATATGCTCCGGATCATCCGCCAGCTTCCCCGACCCCACCGGGTCCCTGCTCAACGGCGCCTGCTCCTGCGGCGCCAACCTCCCCGCGAACAATTCCTCCCCCTTCAACGAATTCAGTGCCTCCCCCTTCCCGCCCGACTCCCCAAACTCCCCATCGCGCCAAACCATCCCATCATCTTCCGCCCGCTGCACCAGCGCCGGCCACCACCGCTCCCGATCCATATCCCTCACATAAATCCCCAAAAACGCGCCCACGATCCCCCCATGCACCACCAGCGATGCACACAACCCAATCACCGCGCTATGGTCTTTCCGTCTCATTCCAACTTCCCAACACCATTATATTTCCCCCCAACCGCTCGTTTCCATCCCTCCGTCGTGGCATGGGCGCCTCGCCCATGAGCTTTCCAAATCGAGTGGCATGGGCAGCGGTACTCCGATGCCCGTGCTCTCTCATCCGTGTGCATCTGTGTCCATCTGTGGTTCCAAACTCTTCCTCTGATCTGCGCAAATCTGCGTCATCCGCGTCATCTGCGTTCCACTCTTCTTCCTCTCTGCGTCTCTGCGGTTTCATCTCCTCTTCACTCAATCGCCGACGGCACCCCCTCCATTCTTCCTTCCGGCGCCGGCGAAGGCCCGCCAGAGTGCCGTTTCAAATATTCAATCCCCTCCCCCACCCCCCCCGCCACAAATATCAACTCCCTCACCCGCTCCCGAATAAACCCCTCCTTCATCCCATGCTCCAACATCGACAAAAGCGGCCCAAAAAAGTTCCCCACATTCACCAACACTATCGGCTTATTGTGATACCCCAAGCTCTTTCCCACGAGAATCTCAAACAGCTCCTCCATCGTCCCGATCCCCCCCGGCATCACCACAAACGCATCCCCTCTCTGCTCCAGCAGCGCCTTCCTCTCCCTCATCCCCTCCGTCACGATCAATTCATCACACTTCTCATCCCCCATCCCCTTATCCACCATCAACCGCGGCGTAATCCCCACCACTTTCCCCTTCGTCGCCCGCGCCCCATCCGCCATCACCCCCATGCAACCAATACAATTCCCCCCATAAACCAACACCCA
>DASYUA010000089.1:0-4689 GCA_036001665.1 Tepidisphaeraceae bacterium | reverse complement strand
CGGTGCCCGAGGCCTTTGTGGAAATGAAATACCGCGACAGGACCATCGCCTTCCTGGCGCTGACTGCCATCTATCGCGGCGAAATGGAATTCGCGCTCAGCAAGGACATGGACTCGCTTTATGCCCTGGATCAGGCGCTGGCTAGTGCATGCATCACCGAGCTAATTCAGGCCACTCGACCCCAATTGCCGCCGGAAGATCTTAAAAGGTATCTTGGAAAGCTCCCAACGTCATAGCTCCGACCCCTATCGTCGCACCGCGGGATTGATGCATCCAGCCGGGGCTTCCGAATAGCCGCGCCTCGGCGCATCATTGACCTCCACTCCATATCTGCACGCGTGCAGCGGCAGGCCCAACTGCCGCACCGCCTCGCCAAGCATGGTGTCGCCACCGTTGTGATTCAGCCTTGGGTCCGGCCAGTCCAGTGCTCTGAGCACATCCGTCCGCAGCCACCAATAACTTCCCTGCGCAAATTTAAATCCCGGCTGGCCGTTGTAGCGATAAGGCTCCTTGCCACGAAACCATGCCGCCGTGCGGATGAATTCCCATTGCCCCTCCAACATCGGCGCCCAGCATTGCTTGCCGATATAACACACATCCTGTGACGCTGCGCCGGCAATCAGGCGCTTCATCATCTCCAGCCAGCCTCCCAGCACGACGTGGGCGTCGTCGTCAAACCAGATCACCCACGGTTCCTCGATCTGCTCGGCAAACATCTGCCGCATGGCGGAGTATTTGGGCGCATTTTCCTGGCTGTAGTGCACGCGATGAGGCTGGTGGGCCAGGTACTGACGGGTCTGATCGCACACCTGATTGCACCAGACCGTCAGACGTTTTGGTTCGTAAGGCTGAAGGCTCTCCAGCACCCGCCGATGGAGCCGCGGGTAATCGCCGTAAAGGAGCACATAGATCGCAACCGGGAATGTCACGGGCGACCGCTCCCCCGCGCGCTCCGCGACTTCAATTCACCTTTGAGCGCTGCGCAAACTTCGCCAACCAGGCCGGGCCAATCGCATCGCAGGCTCTGACGGAAGAGTCGCATTGTCGGATACCAGGGGCTGTCGTTTCGGCCCTGAAGCCATCTCCAGTCGGCCGAAAATGGGAGCAGGGTCCAAACTGGCCTTCCCATTGCGCCGGCAAGGTGCGCCACCGCTGTATCCACCGAAATCACAAGGTCAAGATTGGCGATAAGAGCCGCGGTGTCGTGAAAACTGCTCAGGGGTTGGGCTGGAATTTTCAGATGCAGCGCACGTTGCTCCTCGTCTGTGGCGGGACGCTTCTGCACGCTGATGAGTTGGACCTCGCTCAGTTCCGCCAGCGGTCGCAGCGCCTCGACCGGACAGAGCCGCTGCGGATCTGGATAGCTGTTGCCCGACCACGCGATACCCACCAGCATCGGCCGCGGCGCTGCCGGCAGCAAGCTCCGCCATTGCGAAGCGGCCGCGGGATCCGGCATCAGGTATGGGACCTGGCGGGGAATCGAGTCCACGCGTGTCCGTAGGATTCGCGGAAGATCCATCAGCGACGCATGAGAATCAAACGGTGGCAACGACTCTCCGCGCTCGATGACCTGCCGCACTCCTGCCATGTTCGTCAGCAGCCCTTTAAGTTCCGGCTGGCATTCAAGGATGACTGTGGCGCCGCGCGCTGCAACCAGCGACGCGAAGCGGACCATTTGCAGCGTATCCCCGAATCCTTGTTCCGCATGCAGGAGAACCGTCTGTGCGCTGGCCTGGCTGCCTTCCCAGGAGTGCTGTGAAAACTGCCGCACTCGGGATCGGAACTCGGGCAACCGCCACCGCCAGCGATATTCCTCCCAGCCCCGCTGGTAACTTCCCGTCAGTAGCAGCACCATCGCGAGATTGTAATGAGCGGCTGGATAATCAGGCTGTACCTCTGCGGCCCGCTCAAAGGCACTCAGCGCATCCTCGGGTCTCCCTGCCTCGCGCAATGCCACCCCAAGATTGTTATGCGCCATTGCCTGCTGCGGATCGAGCGAGATCGCCCTGCGGTGTGCGGCGATGGCCTCTTCCAATTGACCTTGTTTCCGTAGCGTATCGCCAAGATGAGAATACGCTTGCGCATAATTCGGATCAGAATCGATGGCCTGTCGCTGCGCTTGCTCAGCTTCCACCAGGCGCCCCATCTGCTGGAGCACCGTGCCAAGATTCGACTGCGCGGCGGGGTATTTTGGGGAGAGAAAAATCGCCTGACCAAATGCCGCAACGGCCGCGTCCAGATCGCCTCGCGAAGCCAGGAGCGTACCGAGGCTGTTGTGAAAGACGGCAGTCGAGGGTCGCAATGCGACCGCCTGTCGAACCAACTCGATGCCGGCCGCGGTGTCTCTGCGCGCGATCAGGAGGCCCAGCAGATGCAAAGCATCCACGTTTTGTGGATCGCTGGCCAGAACCTGCCGATATCCTCGCTCGGCCCGGGCGGCTCGCCCCTGCTGGTGATCAGCCAAAGCCTGCCTGAGCATAAGACCAACAGAATCTGGCGCTCGTGAGTCTGCCAGTTGCGGCGCCTGGAAGCTGGCTCCCTGGGACATGAAACTCGGCAGGTAGGACTCGAACCTACAACCAGCCGGTTAACAGCCGGCTGCTCTACCATTGAGCTACTGCCGAAAATGGGCGAGGCCGCTTTGGGGGCGGCCGGGTTAGTCAATGTAATACATGGGTGGGGGGAGTCAAGTTCGGTTGGGATTATCGTTTTCTGGCCAGGAAAGCGCGGAGGTCTTTGAGGGGCAGGCAGTTGAGGATGTGTTTGAGAGTGAGGGAAGCGCGGCGGGCGACGGTGAGGCCGAACTGGATCTCGCACAGTTCAGCGGTGCTGTGGGCGTCGGTGTCGATGGAGAGGGTGACGCCGGCGTCGGCGGCGGAGCGGGAGTTGGACTCGTCCAGGTCGAGGCGGGGGTAGCCGGCGTTGATTTCCATGGCGGTGTTGGTGCTGGCGGCGAGTTTGAAGAGGGGTGGGAAGTCCAAGGGGAGGCCTTCGCGACCGCCGATCAGGCGGCCGGTGGGGTGTCCGATAATGTTGACATAGCGGGTCTCGATGGCGCGGCGGAGGCGTTCCGTGGCTTTTACAGTATCTTGCTTGAGCGAGGCGTGGGGGCTGGCGATGACGATGTCGAGCTCCTTGAGGATGGCCTCTTCGTAGTCGAGGCGGCCATCGACGAGGATGTCTACTTCGCTGCCGGCGAGGAGAGTGATGCCTTTGATTTTTTCCTGGGCCTTGCGGATTTCGGCGATGTGCTTGAGGAGGCGATCGGGGGTCAGGCCGTTGGCGATGACAGAGCTCCGGGAGTGATCGGTGATGGCGAGATATTCGTAGCCGAGGGCTTTGGCCGCCTGGGCCATTTCGAGGATGGAGTTTTTGCCGTCGGAGGCCGTGGTGTGGGAGTGGAGGTCGCCGCGGAGATCTTTCTGGGTGATCAGTTTGGGGAGCTTGTGGTTCAGCGCGGCATCCATCTCGCCGCGGTCTTCGCGGAGTTCGGGGGGGATGAAGTCGAGGCCTAGTTTGGCGTAGATTTCCTCTTCGGTGCGCGAGGCGAGAGGTTTGAGGGTGGGGGCCTGGGCGATTTCCTTTTCGGTTTTTTCGTAGTCGGCGAGGTTGTAGAGGCCCCATTCGTTGAGGGTCATTTTCTTCTTGAGGGCCAGGCCGCGGATTTTCACGTTGTGGTCCTTGGAACCGGTGAAGTAGAGGAGGGCAGCGCCGAAGTTTTCTTCGGGAAGAATGCGCAGGTCGACCTGCACGCCGGAGGCGGTGACGATGGAGGATTTGGATGGGCCCTGGCCGATGATGCGGGCGACGGCGGGGAAGGCGACGAAGGCGTCGGCGACGGACTGGCAGAGGGAGGGGTTTTTGACGGAGCAGAGGAGGTCGATGTCGCCGATGGTTTCGCGGCCGCGGCGGAGGGAGCCGGCGACCTGGACGTCGAGGACGCCGGGGAGCTTTTTGATTTCGTCGCGGAACATTTGGGCGACGGGGAGGGCGTGGCCGATGCCGATGCGGCCGGCGGATTTGGCGCGGTTGGCGAGACCTTGTTTGATGGCCGCCAGCTTTTTGTCGCCAATGGTTTTGATGCCTTTGAGAGAGCCGTTGTCGAGGGCGGCGAGGAGTTCCTCGGTGTTGGTGATTTTGCGCTCGCGCCAGAGGAGAGAGATGGTTTTGGGGCCGAGGCCTTCGACTTGAAGCAGCGGGAGGAGAGTGGCGGGGACGGATTGGGCGAGGGAATCGGCGTCGGAGGAGCGGCCGGTGGCGACGTATTCCTCGATGATGCGCTGGCTGGAGGTGCCGATGCCTTCGATATCGCAGAGGGTGTTGTTTTTGATGCAGTCGCGGACATCGAAGGAGAGGTCGGCGAGGATGCGGCCGACTTTGCGGAAGGCGAGGACCTTGAAGGTGTTTTCGCCTTTGATGTCCATGATGTCGGCCATGGTGGCGAAGAGGGCGGAGAGGTCGGTGTTGAGGGACATGGGGAGAGAAACGTAGAACGTGAGACGGGAAAGGTAAAGAGGGATGGGTTCGTTTTGCGGGGGGAGGCGAGGGGGAAATGACGAATGACGAATGACGAGGGAAATGGGTTCGTTTTGCAGTGACTGGATTGGGGTCCGGATGGAAAAAAAGGTTGTTGGGGGGCTTGGATTGGTAAATAGAGGGGGGAGCGGGGGTTGTGAATTTTGGTGTGAG
>DASYUA010000088.1:0-64964 GCA_036001665.1 Tepidisphaeraceae bacterium | reverse complement strand
ACAGGACCATTGCGTGACGGCTCAATCCTCGCCTGCTAGATACCGAGCCGCCTTTGGCGGATTGAAAATGTTCTCGTAAGCCCGCTCGATGTGCTCCTGCTCCTCTGGATCAAGAATCACTTTTTCATAATCGCAATATCGACCCATGACCCTAACCGTCGGCTCATCAGTGGAAATCCAATGCCCCATCCGTGGTCAAAATCGGCGTTCATCTGCGTAATCTGCGGCTCTTCCTCCGTGCCTCTGTCGTAAAGTCTTGTTTTTTTGATTTTTATCCAAACAAATCCCAAACTATAGGGTATACTATGCCAGGGAACCAAAGCCGAAACCAGGGGAGGCAGTCATGCCGCATTCGTCTCGTCCGCAACCACCGAGCCGCACCCCCGCCCCCTCCGCGCGCCCGCCTTTCTCTATCTTCTCTCCTCTCCCCTCCTTGATGCATCGGGACTCGCTTTTTGCCGACATGGACCCGATTTCGCGCCCAAAGGACTTATTCGGGACGCAAAAAGGACTCGGAAAGGACTCGGAAAGGACTCGCTTTTTTTGGCACTTCCTTGCCCCACCCCTCCACAACCCCGGTCTCAGCCTCGCTTTATCCAATATCCTCCAAAACCACCCCCCGAAACACTTTTATCCCTCTCGTTCCGCCCCCACCCACCAAGTCGCCACGACAAACCACCATCCACAAACCACAAACAAGGAAATCAAACCCACCAAACGAACCCAAATCCCCCTCCGCTGCCTCAAAAACGCTACTTGTTCTTCCCGCGACAAGAACTTTTTTGACCGAACAAACCCACCGCCCCTCCCTTCAACTCCTCATCTCCTCAAAATCGCAAGTCGCAAATCGCAAATCGCAAATTCTCCCGCCGTTGCATCCGCACCTTCCCTCCCTTACCATGTCCCCCGCCCACTCAAATCACGGGCTAACGAAAGGAGTCGTTACCATGCAGCTCTCACGGATGGGGCTAACCCCCCTTGTTCTCATCTCGTTCATCTCTCTCGCCTGTTCCAGCGGCCAAAAACAAGCGCCCGCCCCCGCGCCCACCGCCCAGCTCAATCCCAAGCCGGCCCAAACCGCCGCCAGGCCCACCGACGCCGATCAAAGGCTGGCCGCCATGCAGGCCGAAATCGCCGCCCGCGATGCCCGCATTCGCGAGCTCGAAGCCAAACGCGCCGAGTCGGCCAACAAGGACCCGGCCGATCCCCAGATCGCCGGCGTTGCCTCCACCTACGACAAGGCGCGCCGCGAGCTGACCGTCACTCTCCAATCCGATGTCCTCTTCGCCCCCGGCAGCGCTGACATCCGCCCCGAATCCCGCGCCACCCTCGACAAGGTCGCCGCGGCCGTCAAGAAGGACTACGCCGGCAAAAAAATCCGCGTCCAGGGCCACACCGACAAGGACCCCATCGTCCGCTCCACCGACCGGTGGATCGACAACATGGACCTCTCTCAAAACCGCGCCGGCGCGGTGGCCCGCTACCTGATGCTCAAAGGCGTGGATATGAAGAGCATCGTCACCGTCGGCTTCGGCGACACCCAGCCCAAGACCAGCAAGGCCCAGAGCCGCCGGGTCGAAATCGTGGTTGTGACCGACTAGGATCAATGGCGCACGGCCGCCGGACTTCGCCCATCGAACCCCGGTGGCCAGCCACTGAATCCTATGTCCATCGCAATCGTCGATTACGGGATGGCCAACCTCCGCTCGGTCCAAAAGGCCTTCGAGCAGGTCGGCTGCCACGCCGACGTCATCTCCCAGGCCGACCAGATCAAGTCGGCCGACAAGCTGGTCCTCCCCGGCGTCGGCGCATTCCAGGATGCCGTCGCCACCCTGCGGGCCAAGCACCTGGCCGACCCCATCCTCACCCACATCAAGTCCGGCAAGCCCTTCCTCGGCATCTGCCTCGGCTTCCAGATGCTCTTCGACACCGGCTACGAAGACGGCATCCATCAGGGCCTGGGCCTCTTCCGCGGCAAGTGCATCCGCTTCGATGTGGACCAGAAGCTGGGCCTGAAAGTCCCCCACATGGGCTGGAACCAGCTCGACTTCCGCCAACCCTCCCCACTCGTGCGGGATCTGAAGCCGGGAAGCTCTGTCTACTTCGTCCACGGCTACCACGTCGTCCCCGACGATCAGTCCCTGATCGCCACCACCACCGACTACGGCGGCCCCTTCGTGAGCAGCATCTGGCGCGACAACCTCATGGCCACCCAGTTCCATCCCGAAAAGAGCCAGAAAGTCGGCCTGCAAATGCTGGCCAACTTTGCCAACCTCTAACCGATTGTCCGCCCCAGCCAAAGGTGCTACGGCAGGACCTACTTGAGTGGAAACCCGCGACCCTGACTCGGATCGCGCGGCTGAACTGGCGTGCTTTGAACGGCCTTCCAGATGCCGCCGAGGACCAGGGTGAGCACCCCCAGGAATGTGCCGAGGATCAGATAGACACTGGTGTTGAACCCTCCCGGCAGGCCAGTCGGCTGCGAGGCGTCGCTGTTGGGGACCGAGTCCTTGCACATGGGGCACGCCATGACGGCCGCATTGAGGCACAGGACGGCGACGATGCTCAGGATGATCCAGGTTCGCTTCATGATGCCTCAGCCCTTCATGCCAGGGAAAAGGTGGTACAGCATCCAATAGATTACCACACCGGTGACCGATACGTAAAGCCAGATGTAGAACGTCGGCGTGGCAATCCGCCGGTGACGCTCCCACTGCCGCCGGTAGGCCCGGTAGAGCGTCAGGATGATCATCGGCAACATGAACATCGCCAGGAGAAGATGGGGGAAAAGGATGATCAGATAGACGGTCCGCAGCCAGGTGGGCAGCCAGGTCATCTGCTTGGTGCTCACTTCGCCAACCTGGAAGTGATAGATCAGGTAGCAGGCCAGAAACGCGGCCGAAACCAGCGAGGCCAGGATCATCAGCACCGCGTGCGAACGATAGCGGCCGCGCTTGATCAGGACAAAGCCGATGACCAGCAGCACGGTGCTGCTGGCGTTGAGGGCCGCGTTGAGATGAGGGAAATCCCCGATGGTCAGCAAGCTCTCACTCCCTCAGCTCCCCTTGCTCGCCAGGCGCCGCGCTTCCTCGATCAGTTGGGAGCGCTTCTCGGGGTCCTTGTAAAAGTACCAGCCGCGAATCCAGCCCTTCTCATCCACGAGGATGAACTTCTCGGAATGGAGGATGCTGTTCTGGCCATCGGCAGGGCTGGCGGGGATCTTCATGGCGGCGGCGAGGGAGAAGACCTCGTCCGGCTCGCCGGTGGCGAAGGTCCAATTCTTCTCGTCGGCCTTCATCGACTGGGCATACTTCCTCAGCACCTCCGGCGTGTCGCGGGTGGGATCGACCGAGATGGAAACGAGCTGGATCGGCGTGCCGGCCAGCTCCTTCTGCAACTCGACCATCGACAGTGTCATCAGCGGACAGGGGCCCGCGCACTGGGTGAAGACGAAGTCGGCGATCCAGACTTTGCCGGCCAGCTCGTGCTTGGTGAAAGGCTTGTTGTTCTGATCGACGAGATGGAATTCCGGGACTTCGAAGAAGTGCTCCGGTTCGCGAGGCCGCCACATGCCGGAGGCGACGAAGGAGACCATGGCGATGACCAGCAGCGCCCACAGGGTGATGGTGAGGGATTTCTGAGTTCGGGTCATGGGTCGTCGATTCTACTGGAGGTCGGCCGCGATGGTCTTGCGAGCCACCAGGCTGGCCAGGAAAAACAGCCCGACGGCGAATACACAGGTCACCGAAAGACTGATGCTCAAGCCCGGCCCGCCGATGGGCTTTGCCGGGTTCAGCAGATAACGCAGGGCCAACAGGCCGTAGGTCAATGGGTTGAGCCACATGATCAAGCGCAATCCCCACCATGCGCCGTCTGGGGGAAAAAGCGCGCCGGAGAGGAACCACATGGGCATGAGGAACAGGTTCATGATGGCGTGAAAGCCCTGGGTCGAGCTCATGCGCCAGGCGATGCAGAAGCCAAGGGCGGTCAGCGCGAAGGAAATGATGGCCATAAGCAGGAGGCACAGCAGGAACGAGATGGCGGTGAAGTGGAGGCCGACCAGAGGGGCGAGGAGGAGGAAAAGCAGGCCCTGCCCGGTGGCCAGGGCGGTTCCGCCGAGGACTTTGCCCAGGACGATGGTCTGACGGGAAATCGGTGAGACCAGGACGGATTGGAGGAAGCCTTCGCGGCGGTCTTCGATGATGGAGATGGTGGAGAAGATGGCGGTGAAGAGGAGGATCATCACCAGCGTGCCGGGAAAGAAGAAGCGGATGTAGGATTCGCCGCTGCTGCCGCCAAAGCTGAGGCTGCGGCCCATTCCGCCGCCGATGAGCAGCCAGAAGACCAGCGGGGTGGCCAGTGCGCCGATGATGCGATGGCGCTGGCGGAGGAAGCGGACGAGCTCGCGCTGGGCCAGGGAAATGGCGGGGCGGAGCAGTCCCGGTGAAGGGAGATCTGTGCGCTGATGATCGTCGCTCACCGGCTGGGCAACCAACTGGGCCTGGGACATAGACCCGTCATTGTAGGGATTTCTCGTGGGGAATTCGACCTACGGAGTCGAGTGGTCAATTGGTGTAAACGAACTCGTTGGCGTTGATGAGCATGTGGCAGAAATCGACGACTGCTGCGCCGTGGGCGGCGCTCATGTTGGCCGGCATCTTCGCGGGAACGGCGATGCGTTCCTTCCTGGCGAGGCGGTCGGAGATGATGGGTTCGTGGCGGCGGAAGAAGTCGATGACGGCCTGGGATTCGGATTGAGTGGGCTTGCGGCCGAGGGCCATGCGATAGGCGGTTTCGATCTGGCGCTGCTCATCGTCGCCGGCGGCTTCGATGACTTTGGAGGCGAAGGCCTTGGCCCAGTCCATGGTCAGCTTGTCGTTGAGGAGAGTGAGCGCCTGGATGGGGGTGATGGTGTTGTAGCGGCGGGCGCAGGATTCGTGGGTGTCGGGCATGTCGAAGGCTTCGAACATGGGATAGCGGGTGTTGCGGCGGACGAAGACGTAGACGCTGCGGCGGTTGCGCACATTAGCGTCGCCGTTGACGTGCCAGCCACCGCGGGATTCCATGCCGTCGGGGACTTGCGGGAAGATGCTGGGACCGCCCATCTGGGGATTGAGGAGGCCGGAGATGGCCAGGGCGCTGTCGCGGATGGCTTCGCCTTCGAGGCGATGGCGCGGGTGACGCCAGAGCAAGTGATCTTCGGGATCGAGCCTGGCGGCGATGGGGTCGTAGCCGGCGGATTGGCGATAGGTGGCGGAGGTGACGATCATGCGGTGCATGGCCTTGATGCTCCAGCCATTTTTGATGAATTCGGTGGCGAGATAGTCGAGCAATTCGGGATGAGTGGGGCGCTCGCCCTGCACCCCGAAATCGGAGGGGGTGGCGACGATTCCGCGGCCGAAATGGTGGTGCCAGATGCGATTGACCATGACGCGGGCGGTCTGGGGATTTTCGGGAGAGGCGAGCCAGTTGGCGAGGGCGGTGCGGCGGCCGGAGGAAGTTTCACGTGGGTGAATTGATGGATGGGCATCACCGGCGAAGGCGCTGGGGAAGGCGGGCTGGACTTCGACCGTCGGCGCATCGTATGCGCCTTTCCGCAGAATGTACGTGTGCGGCACTTCGCGGCCGACGTCCACCAGGCCGGTTCCGATCGGCAATTCACCGGGATGCAGATGCTTGAAACTATCCAGCTGCGCCTTGAGCTGGTCGTACTTCTGCTTGGCTTCGCCTTTGAGACTTTTTGCGACCGGTTCGGCATCGGCCAAAAACTGGTGGCTTGTCGGCGACATGTACAACATCGCCTTGTGGTAATAATGCCACTCGAGCGGCGTGCGTTCCTCGGGTTTCTTGGTTATTGCCGTCTGCACTTCCTTGGGGTATTTGTCGAAATAATCCTTGAGCAGCGCTTTGCGCTTGGGCTCTTCAATTTTGGCCATCTCATCGCGAATGGACCTGGTCTTTTCCTCCCAGATGGCCAGCTTGTCTCGATATTCCTTCAGCTTGTCGGGAGGGGCGAGAAACATGTTGTCATCAGCGCGAACGTTGGCGAAGAAGGCCTGGAGGCGATAGTAGTCGGCCTGGGAGATGTCGTCGTATTTGTGATTGTGGCAGCGGGCGCAGGCGAAGGTCATGCCCAGGAAAACCGCGCCGGTGGTATCGGTGATGTCGTTGAGGATCTCCTGGCGGCGCTGGAGGAGGTTGCGGGCGTTGGATTCGTCGGGGTAATGGCGGTTGAAGCCGGTGGCGACGCGCGCTTCGGGATCATCGGGCCAGAGTTCATCGCCGGCGATTTGTTCCTTGATGAAGCGGTCGTAGGGCTTGTCGGTGTTGAAGGCGTTGATGACGTAGTCGCGATAGCGCCAGGCGTTGGGACGGGTCTCGTCGGCCTTGAAGCCTTCGCTTTCGGCGTAGCGGGCCAGATCGAGCCAGTGGCGGGCCCAGCGCTCGCCGTATTGGGGAGAGGCGAGGAGGCGATCGACTTGTTTCTCATAGGAATCAGGGGATTCATCGGCCAGGAATTTCTCCAACTCTTCGATGGTGGGGGGGAGGCCGATCAGATCGAGGCTGAGGCGGCGAAGGAGTTGAATTTTGGTTGCCTCGGGAGATGGGCCGATGTGTTCCTTCTCCAATCGAGCGAGGATAAAGCGATCGATGTCGTTGCGCGGCCAATCGGTTCGCGCGACGGCGGGGACTTGTGGACGCTTGGGGGGGATCAGGGCCCAGTGCTTCTCGATCTTGGCGTCGGCGGCCGAGGCTTCGTCGGGCCATTGCGCGCCCTGGTCGATCCAGGCGCGGATGAGGGCGATTTGCTCGAGAGTGAGCGGATCGCGGTCCTGGGGCATGCGCTCATCTTCGTCTTTGGTGGTCAGGCGTTGGATGAGGGCGCTGTCAGCGCTGTGGCCGGGGACGATGGCTTTGCCGGATTTGCCGCCGTGGAGAGCGAGGGATTTGGAATCGAGACGGAGCTTGCCCTTTTGCTTGTCGGGGCCGTGGCATTGGTAGCAGGTGGATTTTAGGATCGGCTGAACATCGCGCTGGAAATCGATATTGTCGGCCCGGGCGATGCCGCAGAGCGCAACTGTGGTGAGGAGGGCAACTAACAGCGAAAGCCTATTCCCTTTTGAGGGCATGGTTCACAGCGTATCAACCTGTTGGCTAATTGTCATCGCTTTTCCATTGGGCGAGGGCGGTTTGGCGCTGTTGGCGTTGATCTTGCCCGGCTGAGCAGCCTTCCTTAGGATTCGCCCTTTTCCATTGAAGGATACAACCCATGCGCATATTGGTCGCCGATAAATTGGCCGAGGAAGGCCTGGAGTTTTTGAAGCAGACGGGGATTGAGTTCGATACCAAGGTCGGGCTGAAGGAGGATGAACTGGCCGGGGCGGTGGGGGGGTATGATGCGCTGATTGTTCGGTCGGGGGCGAAGGTTACGGCCAAAGTGCTGGAGAATCCCGGAAAACTGAAGGCAATTGCGCGGGCCGGGGTGGGGGTGGACAATATCGATCTGGACGCGGCGACAGCCAAGGGGATTCTGGTGCTTAATACGGCAGAGGCCTCTACGCTATCAACCGCGGAGCATGCGCTGGCGCTGATGATGAGCCTTGCCCGCAAGATTCCGGCGGCCCATGCGCATGTGAAGTCGGGGCAGTGGCAGCGTAATAAGTATCAGGGGACACAGTTGGCGGGAAAGACGCTGGGCGTGGTTGGACTCGGCAGGATTGGAAGAACTGTTGCCTCGCGGGCGATTGCGATGGAGATGACGGTGCTGGGATTCGATCCGTACTTTTCCTCGCAGACCGCTCTGGATGGCAAAGTAAGGATGATCCGGGATTTTGATGAGTTTCTGGCGCAGTTGGATGTGATCACGTTTCACGTGCCTGGCGGGGAGGGGACGAAGCATCTGTTGAATCGGGAGAGGCTGTTTAACAAGGCCAAAGCGAATTTGCTGGTGATCAATGATGCGCGGGGTGAGGTGGTGGATGAGATGGCGCTGGCGGAGGCGCTGAAGGAGAAGAAGATCGGTGGGGCGGCGATTGATGTATATCAGGTGGAGCCGCCGCCGAAGGACCATCCGCTGTTCGCGCTGGAGAACGTGGTGCTGACGCCGCACCTGGGGGCCAGCACGGATGAGGCGCAGACGGCGGTGTCGGTGGATGCCTGCAAGGCGATTGTTGCGTATTTGAAGAACGGGGAGATTCGCGGGGCGGTGAATGCGGGTGGGATTCGGCTGGATTTGCCGCCGGATGAGGCGCCGTTCGCGGAATTGGCGCGGAGGATCGGATCGCTGTTGACGGGTTATTCGGAGGGTGGATACAAGGCGATCACGCTGCGGGTCTCGGGGCAGAGAGCGCCGAAGTTGATGAATACGCTGCTGCGGCTGGCGACGGTGGAGCTGCTCCAGCCGCACCTGGATACGCCGGTGAATGTGATCAACGTGGAGCATTTGGCGCGGAGCCGGGGGATTGAGCTGGTGGCGATCAATGAGCCCGCGCCGCCGGCGGGGTTGGTGGGGGACATCGTGGGGGTGCGGGTGGAGGGGCAGAATGGGGAATCGCACCGGGTGCTGGGGACGGTTTATCTGGATGGCCTGCCGCGCATTCTCCGCATCGACAATTTCAACATGGACATGATCCCCGAGGGGCACATGGTGATGATCGTCAACAAGGACATGCCCGGAGTCATCGGCACGGTGGGCACGAGTTTTGGGGATGCGGGGGTGAACATCGCGGACATGGTGATCTCGCGGGAGATTCATCCGGATGGGTCGGCGGTGGCGCTGATGCTGATCAAGACGGACTCGCCGCCGACGGATGCGCTGCTGAACCGGCTGCGGGCGCGGCCGAATATTCTTCGCGCCAAATCAGTGTTCATTCCAGGAAAACAGGGAAAGTAGGGTTCGCTTTGCGGGCCACTGCTGACAAAACAAAGAGACCCCGCTGATGCGCATCAGCGGGGTCTCTATTTCATGAAACGTACGGGTTATTGAGCGGTTGCCTTTTGATTCTGACACGATGCCGTCCCGAGTAGCCTGGCATTGCGTGGCGGATCAAAAGGCTGGCGGACAGGAATGTCCGCCCTACCGCTTCCGCACGTCGCAGTTCCGCTCGAGTCCATCGCAACGGAACCGCTATGAGAACGCCGCCAGTCATCGCGGGTGGCCTGGCCGATCGGCTTTGCGCACGCGCTCGAGCGACTCACGGTGGGGCCGCTTGCAGCCCCGGTTCTCTTTTGCACAGGCGTCGGGGTGGCTGAGAATCAGCAAGAGGTGGGAGTGGATCAGGCTGTCACGACCTGAGTTCTCCGAGTTGCCGTTTCCCGCCGCCGGATTCCGGCGTCGTGCCCTTTTCTGGAGATCGCGGCGGGCTAACAGGAAGCCCGGTCGATCTCCTGGCCGCCAACATCGCCATGTCTGGACTCTCCAATGAGTCCAATCATCCCGGAAAGGGTGACGTGGCAAAACATCAACGGCCTGCCTACGGGATTAGCTGTCTCACGCGGTCCAACCTTCGTCGAACGTACATCTCTTCGAGCGAAAGCAGGTGTCGCGTGGGCCGGTGTCCGTTTGCCTGATCTGGTCTGTCACGGACCGGATCGGGTTCACGAACACCGACGGGCTAGGCCTGAAAAGTGGCCCGACTGATCCGCGGTAATCACCCCGCGAATCGATCTGCGCCCCAGGAAATTGGGTCTCCCGCGCTGCCTTTGGCATCGGGCAGCTTCGGCGGTCACAAGCGACTTCTAAAATACGGCGTTGACCATGCAAGTCAACGCGTTATTTGGCAACAAATAAACTTTCATCAGGCGGACGAGCGGCGGTCATTGGCCGTCGCCCACGGTCTTTTGAATCACGCGATCGAGTTGATCGAGCGTTATGGGTTTGATCAGGCGGGCGACGAAGCCGGAGTGTTCATCGATGATTTCATCGGCGGCAAATCCGCTGACGGCGATGCCGGGGAGCTTATAGAGCTCGCGAAGCTGCGCCATCAGGACTGCGCCGCTGCCATCGGGGAGGCCGATGTCGGTGATCACCAGGTCAAAAGGATGAGCACTGGCCAGAGCGAGCGCCGACTTCACGCTCGAAGCGCTTTTCACGTCGTACTGGAAACTCTGGAGCAGCCGGCTCATGACGTGCTGCGTGTCAATGTGATCTTCGACGAGGAGGATTCGCAGAGGCCGAGTCATGCATTCCCATCTGTTCTGCGCCCCATTCGGGAGACGCTGACAACGGTACGGGTGGGGGCTTCGGTGGTTCGGCTGTCGCAGGATTCTTTTAAGCGAATTTGCAGGCGAGCGAACTCCACCGCGAGGAAATCTACGAGACGTGAGATGGCCGGCGGATCGCGTCGAGCAAACGCGGCGGATGAATCGGCGGTTCCGGCGTGGATGAGCGGCCTGAGAGTTCCTGTTCGATTTCCGCGATCACCTTTTCCATCTTGGGATAGCGCACCTCGCGATAGCCAGTCACCTGTTCGGGCGCTTTGAGCACGCGCAGGGCCTGCTCGTATTGCCCGTTCTCGAGGTTCACGCGATCCAGCAGTGAGATATACCAATCGCGGAAATCGGATTCACGGCGATGCCAGCCGGGGAGACGCCGCCACCATTTGCAGTGTTTGGCGAGCTTGAGCATCCAGTCGGCGGTGGTGATCTTGAAGCGGATGCGCCACGGGCCGATGTTGAATTCGGGGCTGGTGTGATGGCGATAGGCCAGGCGGTCGCCGTTGCTCACATCGACGTTGTACTTGGCGATGTCGCGCTGGTGCTTCTCATAGCGAGTGAGGAGATAGGCGACGTAGGGCTCATCCTTGATCAGGAAGACCCTGGCCAGGTTCCAGATGGCGGCGGCGGTGGCGGCGAATCGGCTTTCGCGCGTGTCGCGGCGATAGATGGGCAGGAGCAGGTCGATGTAGCGCTTGGCGAGACGGTGATTGTCGTACTGCTGGATGTCGTAGATGCGCAGGGCCAGGTCGTATTTGAGATCCTCCGGCAAGTCGCTCATGTGCTTCATCGCGTGCCCGACGATCCGCTCAAAGCGCGCCGACCAGGCGGAGCCGAAGACTTTGGATTTGCGGAGAATTCTCGCCTTGTTGACGACGAGTTGTTCCCACGTTTCGGGCTCGGGCTTTTTGGGAAGGGCGCGGGGTTCGAGTGCCAGTTTTCGGCCGATGTTGAAGGCCTTGAGGTTTTTGCGGTGGTCGCGGCGGATGGTGTCCTTGATGGCCCAGGCGATGGAGTGGGCGGAGACGGGGATGAGGCCGAGCTGAAAGGCCACGCCGAGCATCATGATGTTGACGAATTGCTTGGAGCCCAGGCGCTGTTCGCACAGTTCGGAAAGATTCTTGGCGTAGGAATGATCCTCGCGGCAGCGGGAATAGATTTCCTGGCGGAGTTTTTCCGGATCAAAATCATCCTGGCCCAGCAGAGTGTAAACCGTGGGCTGTTTGTGCATGTTGAGGACAGCGCTGGTGTAATTGCGCGAGGCGACGCGGAATTGGGCCCGGGGATCGGTGGCACGGGCGGCTTCGAGGATGTCGATGCCCAGGAGAAGGTCAGCGCGGCCGTAGGGGATGGAACCGGTGGTCGGATACTCTTCCGTGGCACGGGCGCTTCGCCCGTGTTTTTCACTCACGAACGTGATCTGCGAGAACACTCCTCCGTTCCGAATCGCCAGGCCCTTCTTGTCCTGAAACACCACGCGATACCCTTGATTGTGCCCAGCGCGGACGAGGATTGCCCCGACGACGCCGATGCCCATGCCGCCGACGCCGGACATGTGGCAGCGCCAGGCCGTGTTGGCGGCGGACATGTCGTGCAATTTATCGGCCGGCTCGGGGAGTTTATCCAGCGCCATGTTGGGCAGCAGATAGCGGCGGCGCTTGTGGCGGATCACCGTCACCTGCTCGAAGCTGGGGCAGGGTTTCACGCTCGTGCCCGCTTCGTTCGACACGCGCACGCGCTCGCACGCGCCATCGTTCACGCACCAGGTGAGATCGGTGTCGATTTTCTTGCCGTAATCGGTATCGACCGTGATCAGGCCCGGACACGCCGTCTGCTTGGTGCATTCCAGGCAATTCTCGCACACCTCCGGCGTGATGTTCATGTGCGTCTTGCGCGGCAGGTGGCCCTTCTCCTTGATGATCGCCCGCTCCTGTTTGGCCTTGGTGCGGTGATAGGTGATGCCGCATTCCTTGTCGGCGATGATCACCTTCACGCCACCGGCCAGAATCGTCGTTTCCAGCGTGCGCTTGTAATTATCCCGATCGGCCGGCGAGAGTTTTACGAGCCTGATCGGCGCCGTTTTGGCCATCCCGCGGATGACGTTGTAGATGTCCACAATGGCGTGCTTGTTGCCGAACATATCCTCATCGATGCCGGCGTGGTCCTGGTGGCCGGTCATCGCGGTCGTGCCGTTCTCGAGAATGATGTAGGTGATATCCTGGCCGGCTTTGACGGAGTTGCTGATGGCCAATTGGCCGGAGTGGAAGAACGTGCCATCGCCCATGAAGACGAGCTGTTTGTTGGTGATGAAGGGGTCGATGCCCGAGCCGGTGCCGCCGCCCAGGCCCATGCCGGAATAATTGTGCATGAGCTGCTCGGTGGGCGCGAACATGAGCATGGTGTAGCAGCCGGTGTCCCCGTGAGCGACCAGATCGACGGCGGGGCGGTCATGCACGCGTTGCATGTAGGCCGGATCGGCCAGGTTCTTTCTGATTTCCAGCAGAACGGCAGATGAATCGCGATGCGGGCAGCCGGGGCAGAAGGTCGGCGTGCGCTGCACCACATCCGTCATCACCGTCAATCTCGGCCGGCTCGCCTCGCCCAGGCGGCTCATTTCGGCGGTCAATCTCCCGTTTCTCATCTCGGCGGGAATCCTGTCGCTCGACTTGATCAGAGGAATCAGTTTTTGCGCCAGCACCGAATAATTCAAACCGCGCGAATCAGGGATTCCCTGATCGCTATTGGGAAATCTCTTGCCATACAGCCGCGCTGAGATATCGGATGCCTGGCCATGTCCCAGCGACCGAAACGCCGCATCGCGGATGCTCTTCTCCAGGAAACTGCGCCGCTCCTCGATCACGATCATCGAATCGCAGAGCTGGGCAAACTCGGCCACCAGTTCCGCGTCGGCCGGGTAACTCATGCCCATGTACAGAATGGGAAATGCGCCACTGAGCCCGATGTCGGCCAGCACGTGCCGCAAATATTGCCCGCCCATGCCGGTGACGATAAATCCGATCGGCGCCTTGCCCGTGCCACTGGCAGCTTGTCTGCCAGTGCTCTCCTGCTCGATCCGGTTGATTCCCAGCTCCCGCGCGGCCTTGATGGTCGCGGCAAAACGCTCTGGAATCCGCAGCTCCTGATGCCAGGTCCTCGGCGGGAGCAGCACTTTATCAAGTGGAACCTGCGCTGTGTCCAAAGCGGCCTTTTGCCGGGAATTCAACTGCGGATATTGATTCGGATAACAAGTGACCGTCCCGCCCCCGTCGGCCTGGGCAGTGCTGACGATGTAGCCGATGTACAGCCCGGCCACCTGCGACAGCTTGAAGCAGAGGTTGATCCAATCTTTCAGCTCCTGAATATCGCCTGGCTCGACGGCCGGCATGCGCAGATGCTCGCAGATGAATCGCGAGTCGGCCGGGACCTGCGTGGAATCGCACCAGGGATCTTCCCCCATGATCACGATTGCCCCCCCCTGCAAATTGGCACCGGCCAGATTTCCCAATGCCAGCGCATCGGCCGCGACGTGTACGCCGACGTTTTTCATCGTGGCGATTCCGCGGCAGGGGAGCATCTGCGAGCCGTTCAACGCGGCGGCCGCCAGGGCTTCGTTATTGGCCTGGAAGGCGCGGATTCCCTTCTGCTGGAGGAGGTCCTTGATGTCACCCATGCAGTCAAAGAAGCCGGCCACCGGCGAGCCGGGATAGCCGGTCATCAGGTGGATGCCGCCTTCGACTTCCAGGCAGCCTTTAACGAGCAGTTCATTTCCGGTAAAGACCTCGCGCCCAGTTTCGGCGAGGAATCGGGGATCGATTGGCATGATTCAGTCTGTCCTTCCGCGGGGAGCAGTGGTGAGTTCGGATCACCATTGCATCTCAGCGTGGCTTACGGCCCCGGTCATGGATCACCGCTTGGGCCGCAGGGGACGCTGTTGGTCACCGCAGTTTGCGAGACTCTTGGCCAGGCCGGGAGTTAATGGCCGGCATGGCCGCATTCAAAGACCTTTTCAGCTCTATCGGCAGGGCCGGCAGAGTGGCAACATTGTACCCCGTCCACTTCCACGGGGAAGGCGGATGGTGAAGAATACGATGTGTTATTTGGAAGTGTCTGTGAATAATTGACTTATGATTGTCGCAGCCGAGTATCGCTATTGCTAATCCCACGCAAAGCCAGGTTGAGTGCATCCGGATTCGTCGCCAGTCTCCTCGCTTCGGCCACGTCGATGATCTGCTTCTGGAACAGCTCGGCCAGGTGCTGGTCGAAGCTCTGGCAGCCGGCCTCGCGGTTGCCCACCGTGCCTTTGAGCTTCTCGAATTCGCCGTCGAGGATGTATTTGCGGACGATGGGGGTGTTCATCATGATTTCAACGACCGGCACCCGCCCCTTGCCTTCGCGGCGCTTGGCCAGACGCTGGCAGCAAACCGCGATCAGGTTCATTCCCAATTGTGTCTGCTGCAATTCCTTCTGAGTTGACTCGAACAGGGACACCAGGCGCTCCACGGTCATTGGGGCGTTGGTCGCGTGGACGGTGGTGAACACCAGGTGGCCGGTATCGGCCGCCCGAAGCGCGGTGGTCAGCGAAAAGGAGTCGCGGATTTCGCCGATCAGGATCGTGTCGGGGTCCTGGCGCATCATCTCGCGCAGGGCATAGTCATAGCTCTCGCTGTCAGTTCCGACTTCCACCTGCGCGATCAGCGCCTTGATGTTGTCGTGGGAATATTCGATCGGGTCTTCCACGCAGATGATCCGCTCAGCGCGGGTGCGATTGATCTTGCCGATAATGGCGGCCAGCGTGGTCGATTTGCCGCTGCCGGTCGTGCCGGAGACCAGCACGATGCCGCGGTGAAAGTTGGCCAGCTCCTCCACCTGCGGTGGCAGATTCAGCTCATCGAAATTGGGAATTTTGGTCACGATCCGCCGCATGACGATCGCATAGCGCTGGCGGCTGTGGAAAATATTCACCCTGAAGCGCGCTGAGCCGTCGGCCATGGCATGGGAAAGATCGGTTGCCCCCTTGTGCTCGAGCGTTTTCCAGTGCTCTTCATCCTTGATGAGCTGCTTGACATAATCAGCCACCTGCTCATCGGACACGGCCGGGCAATCGAGGAATCGGGCGCGGCCATCCACGCGAATCATGGGCGTCGATCCCGCCTGGAGGTGCAGGTCCGAGCCGTTGGTCTTGATCAACGTCTTGAGAAAATCGTTGAGCGTCAGCCGGCGCTCTTCCACGTGAATCTCGGGCTGCGGCGCATCTCGATCGATGTCGGCATTGTCAACGACTCTGCTGCTTGCATCCGCCATGTGAGGACCTCCAGGGGTGCGAAATTCCGCTTTGATTGTAGCGGCCTGGCCGGCCTGGCGGCAACGGAATTCATTTGGACGGAATCGTGGCCGTCCAGGTGCCAAAACCAGCGCCGACGAAGATTTTGCCGGTTTTTGGCTGAATATTCAGCGATTGGTTGGAGCCCAGGCGAGGCAGATTGCCGCTGATGTCGTGCCAACTCAGACCCGAATCCTCGCTCATGAACAGGAAACTGGTGCCGTGGGTATCCAGGCCGATCACCACGCGCTTGGGCTGATCGGGGTCGATGGCGATGCGATTCACGAAGGCGTGGCCTTTGGGGCTGACCCATTTGGCCGCCTCGATCATGCGCCAACTTTTCCCATCAAACACGCTGCAATGCGGCGGCGTCATCACCCAGACCCGATTGGGGTCCTTTGGATCGACTTCGATGTCGCGCCGGGCGTTCCAGTCGCGGGCCTGACGGGGCGGGGCGGGCAATTCCGTCCAGGTCTCGCCGCGATCGGTGCTCTTCCAGACTTTGCCATCGGGATTTTTCTTGTCGGAGTCGTTGTAGCCGTAGCCATAGACGATGTCGGGATTGGATGGGGCGAATGCGTAGACCGGCTTGGACAGTTTCTTGAACGTCTTGCCGCCATCATCGGACCGGCGATCGTCGGCGTAGACGATTTGCGGATCCTTCGGATGAAAACGCACGAAGAAATAGGCCGAATCGGTGTCGGGAATCGCCGTGAAGGTTTTCCCGCCATCCTCGCTGCGGACCAACTGATTTTTCCAGTAATTTCCGGCCGCCAGGATCACCACCGGCGTCTTGTTCCACTGCGGATGAATGTCGCCGACATACATTCCCCACCAGCCGCGCACTTTTTCTTTCAATCTGCCATTGCGAAAGCTGCGGCCGCCGTCGGTGGTGATGTTGAAGGCGTAGTCGTAGCAGAAGAAGGCGAAACGGTTCGGATCGTCTGAAAAGGCGACGGCGCCGTCGCTCCAGCCGTGGTGGAAGCCGAGATAGCCGGTGCCGGAATCAGAGAAAGTCAGGCCGCCGTCGGTTGAGGCGTACATTCCGCAGGAGATGGCGCCGACGATCTTGCCCGGTTCCTTGTGGCTCCAGGCCATGCCGTTGGAAAGGCCCCAGACGCCCTGTTGGACGAAAGAGCGGCTGAAATCGAGCTTCGGTTCTTTCCACTGTGCGCCGCCGGTATGAGTGACGGACATTTTTGAGTCGGCGGCGAAGATGATGCGCTTGGGATCGACGGTGCTCTGAAAGATTTTTCGGGCTTTCTGGTCGATCTCGTTGTTGCCGCAGGAGACGTGGACGAAAGTCTTGCCGCCATCCTCGCTGCGGTGCAGGCCGACGCCCTCTTTGATGGCCCAGATGCGATTGGGAGCGGCCGCCTCGACGGAAAGGGAGCTGACCGGGCCGTTCATCGGCTCGATTTTCGTGAAATCGGAGCCGGCGTCGCGCGAGACGTAGAGTCCATCCTCGGCTGCCACCCATAGGACGTCTTTGTTTTGCGGATCGACGCGGATTTCCGAAGCGCCGACATCCTTCACACCCAGAGGGCCCTGGAACGAGGCGCCGCCATTGTCGCTGCGATACAGGCCGCCTTTGTACGGGAGGAAGTAGACGCGCTGGCCGTCGGAAGTGTATTCGATGAGATGGCGGAACTGTCGGCGGGTGTCGCGGTTGGGGACATTGACGACGCGATTCCAGGTCTCGCCGCCATCCTTGCTCTCATACAGACCTTCCTCCGGCTGGCGGGGCTGTTCCCAGGCGGCCTGGGCGTAGACCAGCACGTGATCGGCATCTTTGGGATGCACCGCCACGGAGCTGGTGCCCAGGGCATGAAGACCGATGTTTTTGCAGGGTTCCCAGGAAAAACCGGCGTCCTTAGAGCGCCAGACGCCGACGACATCGACGGCCAGATAAATGCGCTTGTCATCGCTTCGCGCTCTCTCGATGCCGTGCAGGCACTGGCCGCCTTCGCCGCCCTTGAGCCCAAGCGCCACCTGCCGCTCGGAGCGGATCGGCATGGGCGACCATTTCACGTCCAGCGCCGCCGGCGCTCCGGTGGACTTATCGACGGCCGCAGGGGCGGCAGCGGGCGAGCGGGCAGCAAATAATGCAATGATTGAAGTTACAACGATAGATGGCGACAACCTGGTGCTCATACTCGCCTATTTACCGGACGATGGGTCATTTGGAAGAGCTGGCCTGTCATTTGAAAGAAATTTCGTTGCGAAAGTTGAAAAACCCGCCAGAATAGTCAGACGCCGAAGGACACAATTGCGGCCATGGCCAAATCCATATCGAGTGTCGCAACTCATCAATCTAAGCCCGGCGACAAACCCGTGATACGGGAAATCCGCGGCGATCCGGCCCAATCCGCCGCCAAAACCACCCCACCCGTTTCCGCCAAACCTTCATCATCAGACAGCCTGCCGGTCTCAACCGCACTTCCGCCCGCTCCGCCTCCCATTCCCACGCCGCCGCAACAGCCGCTTCTATTCGAAGTCGGCTGGGAAGTCTGCTGGCAACTCGGCGGTATCTACACCGTCCTCCGCTCCAAAGCCGCGGCCATGCAGAAAAAGTGGGACGACCGCTACTTCCTCATCGGCCCCTACAACCCCAACACCGCCGCGATTGAGTTTGAAGAACGTCCTACCGAAGGCTTCATCCGCCAGGCCCTCGACCGGCTGCGCGATTCGGGCATGCCTTGTCACTTCGGCAACTGGCTCGTGGCCGGCCGGCCACGGGTGATCCTGCTCGACCATCGTGCCCGCTACTCATCGCTCGACACCGACAAATACTGGCTCTGGAAAGATCACGGCATTTCCACCGTCGCGTCGGATGGTGAAGTGAATGATGTGGTGGCCTTTGGCTTTGCAGTTGCGGAATTTTTCAAGCACCTTACGGAGATTCAGCCCGGCCGGCGCGTGCTGGCCCATTTTCACGAATGGATGGGCGGCGTGGCCGTGCCCCGCATCGCCCATCTGCGTTATCCCGTGACGACGATTTTCACCACTCACGCAACGCTCTTGGGAAGATATCTCGCCAGCGATGATCCGGATTTCTACAGCCACCTGCCTCATGTTGATCCCGACGCGGCCGCGGCGCATTACAACATCTATCCGCGCTTCGCCATCGAGCGCGCTGCCGCTCACGCGTCGAATGTCTTCACCACCGTCAGCGAAGTGACCGCCACCGAGGCCGGCAAGCTGCTTGGCCGCGAGCCCGATGCCATTCTGCCCAATGGCCTGAGCGTCAACCGCTTCCAGGCGATTCACGAGCTCCAGACGCTGCATCGCCAATACAAAGAGCAGATCCACGAGTTCGTGATGGGCCACTTTTTCCCCAGCTACACCTTCGACCTCGACCGCACCCTCTATCTCTTCACCTCCGGCCGCTACGAATATCGCAACAAGGGGATGGACCTGTTCATCGAGTCGCTGGCGCGTCTGAATCATCGGCTCAAGGGCATCCCCGACCGTCCCACCATCGTCGCCTTCATCATCACCCGGGCGGCCACGCGCAACATCAATGTCGGCGTGCTCCAGAATCATTCCATGTTCGAGGACCTGGGAAAAACCTGCCATGAAATCGCCGAAAACATGGGCCAGCGCCTATTCCACGCCGCCGCCACCGGCCGATTCGCAACCTATAACGAGCTGTTGCCCGAGGATGCCCTGGTGCGCTTGAAGCGGGCCATCCATGCCTGGCGCAGCAGCCGTCAGCCGACCATCGTGACCCACGATCTTCAGGATGATGCCAACGACCCGATCTTGAAGCACCTGCGCTACCGCGGCCTGTTCAACGCGGCCGACGATCCGGTGAAAATTGTGTTTCACCCCGAATTCGTCACCGCGACCAGTCCTCTGCTCAATCTCGACTACGAGCAGTTTGTCCGGGGCTGCCATATGGGCGTTTTTCCAAGCTATTACGAACCGTGGGGTTATACGCCGATGGAATGCGCGGCGCTGGGCGTGCCGTCGGTCACCACTGATCTTTCCGGCTTTGGCGCCTATTGCCAGCACCACATCCCCAACAGCGCCGAGAATGGCATCTATGTTCTCCGTCGGCTCGGCCGCGGCTTCGACGACAGCGCCAACGAATTGGCGCAGCATCTGTTTGGGTTCTGCGGCATGAACCGCCGCCAGCGCATCGAAATCCGCAACAAGGTTGAACAACTCAGCGAGCTTTTCGACTGGTCAATCCTTTCGCAGCACTACGACGACGCCCATAAGCTGGCTCTCTCCCGCACCACGCTCCGACAGGGTTCGGTTGACGTGCGGGTTGTCTGACCGAAAATCACCACGAAGCTCACGAAGACACGAAGCGTCGCCTGGTCCTCGCGCGCAACTTTTGAATCGAAGCCGCAGCATTTCTGTTCTTAAAATGAAAATCAACGCGTCTACCTACTCGATCACGCGCAATACGACGAGTTGGCCTTCGTGGCTTCGTGTTTAACTCTGCTTCGTGTTTAACTCCGCTCGGGGTGGCGCATAAAAGCGGGGCGAGGCTCGCATGGCTGCCTCGCCCCTGTCCCCTCCGGAGTTTCGCCCGCGGCCAGCCGAAGCTCACCGTGGACTCCGAATGTTCAATAACAATCTCTCACACCGCGCGCACCCCCGCAATTGCCCTGATCAGGGCGGGTTCCTGCATTTGCTTTAATTACATCGCTCAGGCCGGCTTGACGAACTCGGCCCCGGCCTCAAATCCCAGGCCCTCGCGGCTGCGGCACCAGGCGATGCGAATCGCCGTCTCCAGCTTGAGCGGCCCGGCCGCCATTCGGATGTAGTGCGTCGCCCCCTTGGTCAGCGGCGAATTGGTCCGCACCGCCACACCCTCAAGCGAGATATTGGAGACCAGCACCTGTAGCGCCTCTCCCACCTCCGGCTTCTCGCCGTTCCAAAGCGTGGCCATCGCCATCAGCTTGTCGCGCCGGCTCCGCCGCGGAATCTCTGTTGGAGTCTTCAAGGATTTGGGCTTGGCCGCCAGCGCTGTGTGGTTCAACATACTCCCCCAATCGTCACAATCCGCCCATGACTCCTGTTTGTTGTATTCGTGCGGAGCGTCCAATAACCGCATTTCTCAGAGCTTCTTTCCAAACGCGCTGGCATCTTCCCGAAAGTCCTTCAGCGCCCGCTCCACGATCCGTCGAAATTATTTCTCAACATCATTAACGGTCCGCCGACCTTTCGGCAGCATTACCACGCTCGGACTTGATGAACCTTGAGTGGATTGCCATACGCGCTCCTCCAGTTACTCCACCACCAGATTATCCCGATGCACCACCTCATCATACGCCGCTTCCTTGAGCAGTTCGCGCACCTCCACCGTCTTCTTCCCCCGAATCTGCTCGACGCCGGCACTGGAATAGTTGCTTAATCCCCGTGCCACCGTCGCGCCAGCAGCGCTCTTGATCGCGATCAAATCGCCGCGCTCAAACGGCCCCTCAACTTTGACCACGCCCGCCGGCAACAGGCTCTTGTTCTTCTCAACCACCGCCTTCACCGCTCCATCATCAATCACAATCGCCCCCACCGGCCGCGCTGCGCCAATCCATCTACTCCGCGAAGATCTCTTCCTTGCCGACGGCACAAACAACGTCCCCACTTCCTCGCCCGACAAAATTTTCCCCAATATCCCCGCCTCCCGCCCATCGGCGACCACCATCGCCTCACCGCTTTCGCTGACCATTTCGGCCGCCGCCAGCTTCGAATCCATGCCACCCTTGCCGGCATCGCTGCGCTCGGCCCGCACCAATCGCCGCGCTTCTTCGATGCTCTCCACCAGCCGCACCGGCCGGCCATCGGCATCCAGCAATCCATCCACCACCGTCAGCAGCACCAGCAGATTCGCCCGCAATGCATGGGTCACCATCGCGGCCAGGATGTCATTGTCGCCGAAGCTGATCTTCACCAGCTCATCGGTGCTCACCGTGTCGTTCTCATTGACAATCGGCACCGCCCCATACTGATGGATCGCGTGGATCGTGTTTCGAAAATTGAGGAACCGTGCCCGGTTGTCGATGTCCTCGCGCGTCACCAATACCTGTCCCACCAACAGTCCGTGCGGCGCGAACGCGGCCGCCCAGCAGTCCATTAGTCGTCGCTGGCCGACGGCCGCCACCGCCTGCAACTGCGCCAGATCCACCGGCCGCCTGGGCAGCTTCAATTCGCGCAATCCCGCTCCGATCGCGCCGGAGCTGACGATCGTTACGCCGATCCCCTTCTGCCGCAGGCCGACGATCTGCGTGGCCATCTCGCCCAGATATGCCGAATCGAGCTGCTTTTGCGCATCGGAGAGCAACTGCGTCCCCAGCTTGATGACGACGCTCTTCACCTCCGCCAGATATTGCCCGCGCGTCTGCTCCATGGCCCAATCCTAAGACAAGCTCATTGCATTTTCAGCATGCCGCTCCTAATCTCCAAATCCAATCACTCCACAGGAGCATTCGTGAACAATCCACTGCTTCTCATCGGCATCGGCATTTTCGTCGGTATTTACAGCGGCATCATGGGGCTCGGCGGCGGCACCATCATGATTCCCGTTCTCGTCCTGCTCCTGGGTTTCACCCAGCACCAGGCCGTCGCCACCAGTCTCGCCGTCATGATCCCTCCCGTCACGCTTCCGGCCGTCATCGCCTACTACAAGGAAGGGAGTGTCAACCTCCGCATCGCCATCTGGATGGCGTTGGGATTCGCCGCCGGCGCGTATCTTGGAGCGTTCGTCGCCAATCGCCTGGGCGACAACACCATGAAACTGATCTTCGGCTTCATCCTCGTCTACGTCGGCGGCTACACGCTCTTCAACACCCTCGGCCGCGAGCATCTGGTGCGCAGCATGGTCCTCGCGGGCGTGCTTGTGGTCGTTGCTGCCATCGCCTATGCCGCCCTTTGCGCCGCCGACGCCGGCCAACCTCCGGCGGCCAGCGCCACCGTCTGAACAAGCGCACAAAAAAGGCGCGGCGCAGGAATGGGTTGTCACCTCACCCCTGCACGCCGCGCTGGAACCGCGTACTCCATCACCTCTTGTGAAATCCAATGTATGCACGGACCTGAATTAACCGGAATGACCAAAATCCTTGGGCGATTAGCCCCCTGATCCCCCATTCGCTCGATGAACCTACGCGCCCGCCCCCACGGCCGATTCGACATGGCGCACGGCATTCTTGAACATCTTCAAACCCTGTCCTTCGCTCGTCCGCGGCCGGCTGGTCCACGCCGGATGCTGAATCGCATCCACAAACCGTTCCGGGTGCGGCATCAGGCCAAACACCAGCCCGCTCGCATCGCACACGCCGGCAATGTCATCCACGCTGCCATTGGGATTGTCCGGCGCCTTTCCCTCGGCCGGCGAGCCATCGGCCTTCGCATAAATCAGTGCGATCTGCTGATTCTCCCGCAGCGCCCGCCTGACTTGCTCATCCCGCGGCACAAATCGCCCCTCGCCATGAGCGATCGGCAACTCGATGTGCCCAACTCCCTCCGTCCAGATGCAACGGCTGGCCGGCGTGTTCAGATGCAACCAGCGATCGATAAACCGGCCGCCCGCGTTATGAGCCAATGTACAAGTCTGTCCCTCGCGCCCGCCCACCGATCCTGGCAACAAATCCGTCTTCACCAGCACCTGAAACCCATTGCAAATCCCCGCGATCGGTTTCCCCGCCTCGATAAACCGCGCCAACCCCTCGGCCAAGTGGTGCCGCATCTGATTGGCAAGAATGCGCCCGGCCGCGATGTCATCGCCGTAACTAAACCCGCCGGGAATCGCCAAAAGCTGATAGTCCTGAAGCAGCGCGGGAATCTCCAGCAGCCGGTTGACATGAACCAATTCCGCCGTCGCCCCCGCCTGCTGAAAGGCATGGACCGTCTCGCCATCGCAGTTGATGCCCGCCGTCCGTAGCACGAGTGTCCTGGGTTTCATCCCCAGATCATATCCGCATCTTTCTGCGGTGGCACGGGCGCCTCGCCCGTGGTTTTAAAAATCAGGAAACCAGGACTGACACTTCGCTCTCGACACCCAAAACTGTGTCCTTGATCCCCTGCGCCTCATCATAAGCGACACTATCAAACCCATCCCCGCCATCGACCGTGTCGGTGGAGCCCAGATCGATGGCCATGATCGTGTCATCCCCCAGCCCGCCGCGGATCACATCGGCCCCATCGCCGCCCACCAGCAGATCATCGCCATCATTGCCCACCAGCGTATCATCCCCGCCTGCGCCGCGCAGGATATCGCGCTTGGCGCTGCCGGTGATCGAGTCATCGCCGAATCCACCGACCACCACCTCCATATCGCTCATCACATTGTCCCCCTCCCCCTTGGATTGTCCCACCGTCGGCGTGCCATCGTTGGGCTTGCCATCCAGCGTGATCACCAAATCATCCAACCTCTTCGAATAATCGGCCGTATCGATCCCCGGCCCGCCGACGAACTGATCGCGCCCGGTGCTTCCGACCAGCGTGTCATGCCCGGCCTCGCCGCACAGTTTGTTGGAGCGATCGCCGCCGGAGATCAGGTCATTTCCATCGCCGCCGAAGATGGTGGCGGCCAGGCCGACTCCCTCGCCGAAGCTGATCTTGTCACTGCCGCCGAATCCCTTGATGGTGATCCTTTGCACTTCACTGGTCGGCATGGCGAATATCGCCTTGTTCACCGCGATCATCAGGTTGTCATCGACTTTGGAGATGACAATCAAGTCCGCCGCGGCCGTTCCGCCGATGGTCAGGAGGCCCTCTTCCAACGAAAGGGAAAGGGCAAAAAGGATGCGGGGTTCCAGCGCGTCTATCACCTGATGAACTTCGACACGCGGGGTGATTTTGCTGGAGAAATGCGGCGTTTCCACCTTTATCGGACCGGGCCGCAACCTATCCGCGATAAACCCACCACCCGGCCGCGAGAATCAGCGATTGCAGCAGCGCCACGCACGCGAACGTCAAAACGCCGCTCCAATCTTTGGACGGCTTTTCGAGCTGCGTCGGGAACTGGCGATTGTGCTCGATGGCGAGAATCAGATTCGCCTCGAATCGCCCCACCCCCATCGCACCGGCAATCTTCAACATCGCCAGTCGCTGCGAATAGCGCAACGGCCCCGCGGCCAGCGCCTCCCGCACCATCATTTCAAACCGCCGCGACTGAAGCGAAGTCGGCAGTGCTGACGGCGGCTGCGGCGAATGCGCCGGCCTATCATCAATTTCGTGAGCGAGGCGCGCCAGCGAGCGATGAAGTCGTGAGGGTTGATGCCGCAACGTGTGCCGCAGACGCCTGGCCCGGCGCCGGTATTGGTCGGAACTTTCTCCCAATGCGCATAGCCCCTCCACTCGCGAAAGTGGCACCGGCTGGGCTCGCATGGTGGGCATGAGTAAAGTATACCCGCCCGCCCGGTTTGCCGAAGGAGAAAGTTGCCCCGACAGCGCGTCGGCGCGGGCTTTGCTCGGGTACGCCGGTGCGGATGGGCGTCGAAAAACCGAAGCACTGCATTTGGAATTTGAAATGAAGCTGTTCAAACGCGTACTGCGAGTCCTGATCGTCCTCCTGATCGGCGCTCTGATCATGGCGTCGGTCGGCTTTTTCATGCTCAAGCGCCGGCCCAGTTTCTATCATTCCTACAAGTGGACCGGCGACGAGCGCAGCGTGGTCAATCAGCGGGCCGTGGACAAACTCACCCAGACCCGCAATCTCGCCGCCGACGCGGCCGCACAGGAACGGCGGGCGGTGGCGCGCGGCACGACCCTGCCAACCGTCGTCAAACCGATGACCGTGATCTTCTCTGAAGAAGAGCTCAACGCCTTTCTCCTGCACAATTTCAAGGACCGGCTCGATCAATATGTCGAGGATCCCGGAATCTTCTTGAACGACGGGACAATTATCCTGGCCGGGCAAATCAAGGATTCGGGCTATGTGGTCAGCTTTCATTTCGAGCCAAAGATCGACGAGGCGGGGAAATTGCATTTGAGACTGGTTCGAAGCTATGGCGGCGCATTGCCCGTGCCCCAGTCGATGCTCAGCGCCCAGTTTGAACGCGTCCGCGCTGCACTGAAGAACCGAATGCCCGGCTGGCAGGAATCGGCCGCCCTCGATGCCCGCGGCGCCAACAACAGCGCTGTGGCCGCCTCGATGGCCAAGCTGATTCTCAGCGCATTGGACAACAAACCGGCCGAGCCGGTGCTCTTCATGCCCGACGACAGTGGCCGCGCCCTCCCTCTCCAGCTTGTGGACATCAAAGTAAGCAAGGAATTGACCGTTACCATCCAGCCCATGACTCCAGAACAAAGAGCGGAGTTGATCAAGAGCATCCGCACGCCGCTGGTGGCGATGATTGAAGACCATCATTGAGCGCAGAAATCGCCCGGCCAACGCAACCTCTGCGCCACTGACTCCACCCGCGCGCCGCTCTCAATTCTCAAATCTGAAATTTGTAAATCATCTTCCGCTCGCGGCTTAACCCTTCGCTTCACTTCCTCGACAACCGCAGCTCACCGCGCGGCACGCGAATTGACATGCTGCCCTTCAGGACCCGGAAGGAGCTGGGCTATGTGTGAAGCGCAGGATGCGCAAGATGTGTATCGAGACCTTGGACGGAAGATCGTCCAGGCCGCCTATCTGGCGCTGGCGGTGCATCTCAACGATGATGAAAAAGCGCGGCAGCAGCGAATGGCCGGCGGAGCTGGCCGAGGCAAATCCACGGATGGAAAGCTGCCGTCTTCCGCCGAGAGAGAGGCCGCATGAATTACGGGCTCTATCTCTCGGCCATGGGCGTCCTCGCCAATTCACAGAGGCAGGACGTCATTGCCAACAACCTGGCCAACGCGGAAACGGTTGGCTTTAAAAAAGACCTGGCCCTCTTCCAGGAGCAGCGCACCGAGGCCCAACTTCGCGGCCGCAGCCCGTCGCGCGACAGCAACGAGTTGCTCGAGCCTCTGGGCGGCGGATTGATCCCCAGCGGCGCCACGCTCGATCTCTCCCAGGGCCCAATCGAATCGACGAGCAATCCGCTCGACGTTGCCATCATGGGCGATGGTTATTTCGCCGTGCGCAATGGTGAAAATCTGATGCTCACCCGCGCTGGCCGATTTCAGGTCGATCGCAACGGCATTCTCGCCACCGATTCGGGACACGCAGTCCTCAGCGAGAAAATGGACACGATCCCGCTCGCTCCTGGCGCTGTGGACATCGCCAAAGATGGAACCATCACTCAGGATGGGAAAACGGTGGGGCGGCTGGGTGTTTTCTCGGTTCCCAATTCCAGGCTCCTGTTCAAACGCGGCGCGAATCTGATGAGCTATCCCGATATCGAACGCTCGCTGAAAGCTTCCGATGTCCAGTTACGCAACGAAGCCCTCGAGCAGGCCAATTGCGAGCCCACCAGTGAACTGGCCGCCCTCATGGATGCCCAGCGCCAGCTCGAGGCCAACGCCAACATGATCCGCTATCAGGACCAGATGCTCAGCCGCCTCGTGAATGATGTCGCCAAGATCGGATAACGCAGCATGGCAATCACAGCACTCAATTCAGCGGCGACCGGTTTGCGGGCGCTCTCCACACGCATCGACGTGATCGCCAACAACCTGGCCAACGCCGAAACCACCGCCTTCAAGCGCAGCCGGATGAATTTCGAAGACCTGATGTACGTCACGCTCAAGGAGCCCGGCTCCAACAACAACGCCAACGAGCCCTCTCCGGCCGGCACATTCGTCGGGCTGGGCGTGAAAATCAGCAACACCCAGCTCGACCTCGAACAGGGCCCGCTGGAAAACACCAATCGCCCGCTCGATGTTGCCATCCAGGGCAACGGGTTCTTCCGCGTAAAGATCATGGACTCGGTCGGCGATGGCACCGGCTACACGCGCAACGGCAACTTCTTCCAGAACCGCGACGGCGACGTCGTGCTCGGCATGGGTGATGGCTACAAGCTTCTCCCCAAGATCAACATCCCCACTGATGCGCGGGAGATCGGCATCAATCAGGAAGGGATCATCGACTACATCCGCCCCGGCCAGAACACCCGAACCATCGCCGGGCAGTTGAAGCTCACGAATTTCATCAATCCCCAGGGCCTCAAGCTGCTGGGCGGCAGCATCTATGTCCAAACCGAGGCCTCCGGCCCGCCCGTGGATAACAAGCCCGGCGAAAATGGCGCTGGCACGGTTCTCCAGAGTTTCCTGGAAGGCAGCAACGTTGATCCCGTGAAGGAATTGGTCACGCTGATCAAGACGCAGCGCAGCTTCGAGCTCAACAGCCAGTCCATCCAGACCGCCGATCAGGCGCTCCAGACCATCGGCAACCTCAGAAGGTTCTAACGGCATATGAGGAACACCAAACCCGCTAATTTAAGAAAGATGATCCAGGGATTGATCATCCTTACCCTGCTGGTGTGGGCCACGCAGACGCTGGTGTCGCAATGGGGATTTGGCGGTGAGGTGCAGGAAAAATTCATCGCGGCCTCGCGACGGATCACGCTGATCGAGCTCAAGAACGAAGCAGCCATTACCGGCAATGAGATCCGCCTGAATCAGATCGCCCGCTGGCCGGGGATCGGCGAGGATGCGATGGAGCAGACCGGGGATCTGATCGTGGCGCGGTTTGAATCAGGAAAGCTCTCCCGGACCATCGATCTGGATGAGGTGAAAGTGCTGCTTGACGGAGCAGGCGTGAGCCTCGCCTCTATCGATTTCTTCGGCGCACTTCGATGTGTTGTGACCCGATCCGCGCAGCCCGCGACCGAAACACCCGCCGCGACGGTCGCTCCCACCACCCGACCCGCTGAAACTGCCGTGGAATCACACGCACTCGCCGCACGTACGCTGCGCGATGTCCTCATCGCCGAAGTGGCCGAGCGATTTGGGCTGCCGGTGGAATCGATGCAGGTACGCTTTTCGCCTCAGGATGAAAAGGTATTGAATTCTACCGAGCCCAATTGCAAATTCGAGGTCGATCCCAGGCGGCAGAGGAATATCGGCGACATCACCTGGGATGTGGGCCTGATCTTTTCCGCCGGACGGCAAAAAGTCTCAATCTCGGCCTACGTCCGCGCCTGGCAGACCCAGATCGTCGCAATCAAGCCGATCGCCGCCCGTCAGGTCATCGCCGAAGGGGATGTGACTGAAAAACGCGTCCTGGTGGACCGTTTGTCCGATGAAGGCACGCTGACTCTCGATCAAATCGTCGGACAGCAATCCGCCCGCGACATCTCGCCCGGCGTCGCATTCACCGGCCGGATGATCGAATCCGTGCAGCTCGCCAAAGTCGGCCAGCTCATCAACGTCGTCATCCAGCAGGGCCACGTGCAGCTCAAATGGGTCGCCGAGGCCCGTGAGAGCGGCGCATATGGCCAGGCCATTCGTGTGCGCAAGCCCGGCACCCGCGATGAATTCAGCGTGCTCCTCACCGGCCCACAGCAGGGCAAGTTCGTCTCCGCCTCGCCATCAAACGTCGCGGTCATTCCATGATCCTCAGAACAGTTCTTCTTACCATCATCTTCGCTCCCGTCGCACTGGCTCAGCGGATTCCCCCACCCGCCACCATGCCGGCGCAACCTGGCGTCGAGCGCCCCAGCCCCGCCGAGCTGATGCAGCTCAACGGCGGCTCGCTCCTCAAAGCCACGCTGGCCGCCGCCCCCGATCCCTCCAAGGCCAGGATCGCCTCGATCAGCTTCTTTTCCGTCCCCGATCCCGAGCCCAAAGTCATCAAGAAGCACGACCTGGTCACCATCATCATCCGCGAAGAAAGCGAAATGAGCACCGATGGCAAGAGCGACCTGAAAAAGAACTCCGACCTCGATGCCCGCCTCGATGAATGGGTGAAATTCAATTTCAAGAACTTCGCCCTCCAGGGCGGCGGCGAAGGAGCCATCCCCCCGGCCATCAAAATGAGCGGCGCACGCAATTTCAAAGGCGAAGCCAAGCTGGAGCGCACTGACAGCTTCCTGGCCCGCATCACCGCCGAGGTCGTCGATGTAAAACCCAACGGCACCTTCGCCATCCAGGCGCGCAAGCTGATCAAGAAGGATGAAGAGGAACAGGAATTCATCCTCACCGGCATCTGCCGCGGCGCTGATGTCACGCCCGATAACACCGTCCTTTCGAGTCAGGTCTACAACCTCGCGCTCAACACCCAGCACAAGGGTGCTGTGCGCGACACCACCAAACGCGGCTTCATCCCCAAATTATTGGACTTCATCAACCCGTTCTGACCGATAACCTTGACGATGCCTAAGGCCGCGTTCATCTACATTCTCCTTGCCCTCACCTCGGCCGCCTCCGCGGTCAAAGTCGGCGACATCACTCGCCTCAGCGGCGAGCGATCCAATGTGTTGACGGGGATCGGCCTCGTCGTCGGCCTGCGCGGCACCGGCGACGGCGGCGATTTCGCCCCCGCCATACGCCCCCTGGCCGCCATGCTCGGAAAATTCAACGACCGCGCTGATGTCCGCGAGCTGGCCAACGTCTCCAACGTCGCCCTCGTCAGCGTCACCGCCGTCCTCCCGCCGCGCACCATGCGCAACGGCGACAAGATCGACGTCTACGTCTCCAGCCTCGGCGCGGCCACCAGCCTCAAAGGCGGCCGCCTGCTGATCATGCCCCTCCAGGGCCCGACTCCCGACAGCGGCATCTTCGCCATGGCCCAGGGCGCAACCGTTCTCGAGGATCAAACCATTCCCACCCACGCCCTCATCCCGGGCGGCGCGGTGATGGAAGCCGATCTGCCCGCACAGGTGATCCAGAAAGGCCGGCTCACACTGATTCTCAATGAGCCCGCCGCCAGTTGGACCACCGCCAGCACCATCGCCAAGATCATCAACGACGCCGAAGGCACCGGCGAAACCATGGCCATCGCGGTTGATTCCAAAAATGTTGTCGTGACTCTCCCCGCCAGCGAGCGCGACAATCCGGCTGGCTTCATCTCCCGCGTACAGCGCTTGCCGGTCCCCGTGCTGCCCACCGAAGCCCGTGTCGAAATCAACGAAAAGACCGGTACCATCATCATGACCGGCGACGTCGAGATCAGTCCCGTTGTCATCAGCCATAAGGGCCTGACCATCACCACAACCAATCCCCCGCCCACTCCAACACCGCGCACGCCCATTATCAGCGAGAAGCGCATCATCCCCCTAGACACCACGCGCGAAGGCGGCGCCAAGCTTCAGGAACTCGTCGATGCCATGGATCTCATCCGCGTCCCCGCCGAAGACCGCATCACCATCGTCAAGGAACTTTACAAAACCGGCAAACTGCACGCGAAACTGCTGATCGCCGGCCAGAACGAGTAGCGCATAAACGTGGCACGGGCATCTTGCCCGTGTCCGCGTCGGAAACGCTATGACAACTCCATCAATCCCAACTCCATCCACAGCCGCGAACCTCGGAGGAGAAAAACTGTCCCCGTCCCGGTTTTCATCCACTCCCACCCTTGCTGCCGGTGCAAGCGACAAACATCTCTTCCAAACCGCCCAAAAATGGGTCTCCCAAACCTTCTTCGGCACCCTGCTGAAACAGATGCACGAAAGCCCTTTCAAATCCGACCTCTGGTCCGGCGGCCGCGGCGGACAAGCCTTTTCTCCACTTTATGACCAGCACCTCGCCGAGCGCATGGCCAAAGCCTCCGGCCGCCCTCTGGCCAACAGCATCGTCAAGCACATTCAAAGAGGCAAAGCCGCTCAGGTTAAGTAATGCAAAAAGAAGTCGCCCAACTTCAGACCATCCTCCAGCAGCTCATCGCCGAACACGAGAAGCTCCTCGCCCATCTCTACGCCCAGCAATCGTCGATGAAAAAGCTTGATCTACCGGCCATCGATCAGCTCACCGGCCTCCAGGATGCAACCCGCATGCGCATCGCCGCCCTTGATGGCAAACGAAAAGCCCTCGTCAACCACTTGGCCGCATTGCTGAAGTTAACCGCAGCCCCAACCCTCAGCCGCCTCGCCGATGCAATTCCCCAGCACAAACAATCCCTCCTCACCCTTCGCGACCAGCTAAAAACCAAAGTCACCGAAGTCGCCGCCAAATCCACCATCGCCGGCCGAGTCGCCGGCGCGCTTCTCGGCCATCTCAACACCGTCGTGCGTCTCCTCGCCGGCGCTGTCGAACAGGCCGGGATTTACACCAAACACGGAACCCCCCAGGTCTCCACGCGAATAGGCGTCATCGAAGCCGTGGGATAATCCTCAATGACTCAATGACTCAATGATTCAATTCCTATGTCCCTCGTTAGCGCACTAAACATCGGCAGGTCCGCCCTCGCTGTCCATCAGGCCGCGATTCAGGTCACCAGCAACAACGTGGCCAACGCCGGCAACACCGACTACACGCGCCAAACCCCTCACATCGTCCCCGCCTCCGAGCAGCTCTACAAACCCGGCGTCTTCCTCGGCAGCGGCCTCAATCTCGACGCTGTCCAGCGCCAAATTGACGAATCGCTGCAAGCGCGCATCCGCACCAGCATCAGCGACAGCGAATCGGCCGCCTCCCGCCAGCAATGGCTCAGCCGCGTCGAAACCATTTTCCACGAATTGGGCGATGACGACCTCTCCTCCCAGCTCAGCACCTTCTTCAACAGTTGGTCCGACCTGGCCAACAAGCCCCAGGACATCGGCCTGCGGCAGATCGTGATTCAAAACGGCGACTCCCTCGCCGGCAGCCTCCGTGACATGCGCACCCAGCTCGACGGCGTCAGCACTGACATGGACAAACGTCTCACCACGATCGCGCAGGACGCAAATTCCCTGGCCGACCAGGTCGCCTATCTCAACGATCAAATCTCCACCTCCGAGGCCGGTGCCGGCGCATCCGCCAACGCCCTCCGCGACCAGCGCGACGCCGTCCTCGGGCAACTCTCGAAGTTGATGGACATCAAAACCCAGGAAACCGGCGATGGCATGGTCAACGTGCTCGTCGGCTCCGATCCGCTGGTCCTCGGCAAAACCAACCGCGGCGTGGGCTTCAAAATTGAAAGCAACGGCAACGAGTTAATCCCCAAGCTCTTCATCAAGGCCGACAACGGCAATTTAAATGTCACTTCGGGCACAATCGGTGGTCTCTTGGGCATGCGCGCTGAAGTCGGCGCCGTCACCGACGAAGTAAACAGCCTCGCCGCCAACCTCATCTTTGAGCTCAACAAGCTCCATTCCTCCGGCCAGGGCCTGGAAGGCCTCTCTCAAATCACCGCCGGCAACGCCGTCGCCGATACCACCGCGGTCCTCAATTCCTCCGACACCAATCTCGACTTCACGCCCACCAACGGCAGCTTCGTCATCCACGTCAAGCAAAAAGGCACCGGTCTGGTCACCAGCACACTCGTCAATATCGATCTCGACGGCCTCAATAACGACGACGCCACCCTCGACGATCTCCGCGCCAGCCTCGATGGCATCAACGGCATCTCCGCGACGATTTCCGCCGGCAAATTGAAGATCCAATCCGACTCCAGCGACGTCGAATTCAGTTTCAGCCAGGATTCCAGCGGAGTCCTCGCCGCATTGGGCGTCAATTCTTTCTTCAAAGGCACCGACGCCCACGACATCGCCATCAACACCGACCTGAAAACCCGCCCCTCGCTCCTCAGCGCCGCCAAAAACGGCCAGCTCGGCGACAACCAGGCCGCCCTCGCCATCGCCGGCCTCGAAACCACCGCACTCAAAGGCCTCAACGGCTCCACCATCCGCGAAAAATATGACTCCATGATCAACGGCATCGCTGTATCCTCCGCCACCTCCAAAACCAACGCCGAAGCCGCCAGCACCGTGCAAGACACCCTCCTCGCCCAGCGCGAAGCTCTCAGCGGCGTCAGCCTCGATGAAGAGGCCGTCAACCTGATCCGCGAGCAGCGCGCCTTTCAAGGCGCGGCCAGAATCATCTCCGCCATCGATGAGCTGATGAAAACCATTCTCAACATGATCTAACCCAATTAGAATGTCGATCATCCCCCTCCAACTCGCCCGCGTCAGCAACGCCCTGCGGATGAACCTCAGCCAGCGAACCATCACCCAGACCCAGCGCTCACTCCTCGATGTGCAAAATCAGCTCTCCACCGGCCGCCGCCTCACCACCCCCAGCGATGATCCCGGCGATGCCGCCATCGCCATCCAAATCCGCAAGCTCCTCGAACAGCGCGCTGGTTTCGAAGACAACCTCAAGCAAGCCAGCTCGCACCTGAGCGAAGTCGATACCACCCTCGGCGACATGACCGACCTCCTCCGCCAGGCCCAAACCCTCGCCTCCGCCAACGTCGGCTCCGACGTCAGCGCTGATCAACGTGCCGCCGCCGCCGCCATCGTCTCCAGCCTCTACAACCAGATGCTTAGCGTCGCCAACAAGCAGTCCCAGGGTGTCTATCTTTTCGCCGGCGACACCGGCCAGGCGCCGTTCGTCTCCGACCAGTCCGGGGTTCGCTACGTCGGCTCCAGCCGCGTCCTGCAAAACCGTTTCGACGAATCGGCCATCCTTCCCTTCATGGTCGATGGCAACGAAGTCTTCGGGGCCCTCTCCAGCCGAATCCAGGGAACCACCGATCTCTCTCCCGCCCTTACCACGGGCACCCGCCTGGCCGACCTCCGCGGCGCAACCGACGGCGGCGTCCACGGCGGCGCGATCGTCCTGAGTGATGGCACAACCACCAAAACCGTCGATCTCTCCACGGCCGATACCATCGGCAACGTCATTGACCTGATCAACGCCGCGACCGTGGGGGGCATCACCGCCTCCATCGCCCCCGGCGGCGCAGGCCTGCTCCTGAGCGCCACGGGTGCCGACAACATCACCCTCACCGATTCCGGCGGCACCGTTGCGGCCGATCTCGGCATTGTTCAATCCACCCCCGCCGGCCTGGGTGTGAACATCACCGGCGCTCCCCTCAATCCCAACCTGACCATCCTCTCCAACCTCTCCGATCTCCGCGGCGGCGCAGGCATCGACCTCACCGGCCTGATCATCACCAACGGCTCAAAGACCGCCACCGTCGACTTCACCACCGCCACGACCGTCGAAGATCTCCTCAACCGCATCAACCAATCTGGCACCGGCGTCCTTGCCCGGCTCAGCGACAATGGCACCGGCATCGACATCCTTAATCCCGTCCAGGGAACTCAAATGACCGTCGCCGAAAATGGCGGCGCCACCGCCGCCGACCTGGGCGTCCGCAGCTTCGACCAATCCTCCCTTCTCTCTGAATTGAACGGCGGCAGGGGGGTCACCACTGTCGCCGGCGCGGATATCCAGATCACCCGGCGCGATGGCACCAACTTCTCCGTCGATCTGAGCGGCCTGAACACCGTTGCGGATGTGATCACCGCCATCAACACCGCCGATGCCGGCGGCGGAGTCACCGCCAGCTTCGCCACAACCGGAAATGGAATCGTGCTGACCGACTCGACGGTAGGGGGGTCATTAAGCGTCTCCTCGCTCAACGCTTCTCCCGCCGCAGCCGATCTGGGCATCAACACCTCGTCCCCCACCGGCATCATCGCCGGCGCCGACGTCAATAGCGTCGAAGCCACCGGAATCTTCGGCAACCTTGGCAAGCTTCGCGAAGCCCTCCTCAGCAGCGATCAAACCGGCATCACCCACGCCGCCGAAGCTTTGCAGAACGATCTCGACCGAATCATCCGCTTCCACGGCCAGGTCGGCGCACAAGTGAAGGAATTCGAGGCGCGCCAAAACCGTCTCGCCGATCAGAACGTGGCGACCAAGGCCATGCTTTCCGAACTCGAAGACACCGACTTCAATGAAGCCATCACCCGCTTCCAAACTCTACAGACCGCGCTCCAGGCGAATCTGCAAACCACCAGCCGCCTCCTCGACCTCAACCTGCTGGACTTTTTGAGCTGACGCTTTGGCCTTGAATAATTCGGCCGACCGCTCTCGGCCGTGGAACAGGGATTGCAATGGCAAAGATTGGATCGTGCAGGCCTGCGAATGCGGCCCATAAATGCGGCCAACGCGCAGAAATCTGTGCGCGACAGCGCAGGATTCTCCGGTGACCGCCCAACCGGAGCGAAACAAATAATTACTCGCGGCATGGATGCCGCGATGTGGCGTGGCGCGGCTGCCTCGCCGGCCGTCTGGCAAAAAGCTCTTCGCGAGAGCTCATCTGCATCGGCCGAGGAAACGAAACAGTCGCCCGTAGAAATGGAGTTCGCAATGGATATCGCGACGACACGTTTTGGACGCCTGGAGGTCAATGAGGAACGGATCATTTCGTTCCCCAAGGGCCTGCTGGGCTTCCCCCAGTATCAGCGCTATGCGCTGATCCAGACCGGAGAAGAAAACTACTTCTTCTGGTTACAGTCGGTGGATGAGCCCACCCTCGCGTTCGTGGTCACCGATCCGGCAATCTTCTTCAAGGACTATGACTTTGCCCTCAAGGAAGAGACCCAGCAGGAGATCGGCCTCACGGACGCCGGCTTTGCCCAGATCTTCGTGATCTGCAACAAGGTCGGCGACTGGCTCACCGGCAACCTCCAGGGACCCTTGGTCATCAACGCCCAAAACCGCGTTGGCAACCAGATCGTCATCAACGACAAGAAGTGGACCACCCGCCAGCCGCTCCTGCGTCTTGCGTCCGAGGTGCCACTCGCCAAGTCGGCCTGATGGCGCTGGACGGCTGGCAGCAGAACATCCGGCAAAATCCTCAAAAATTTGCCTGATTTTTGCCGCCGACCGTCACTTTCGCACCAAGGCACTGCATCGGCGGGCGTATAATGATGTGCCCGCACGATGCACGCGAGTTGGAATTCGCGACGTCGCGGGTTTGGACCTTCTGTTCCAGGCCCCTTTGCCCAGGAAGGAGCCAGTATGCTGGTGCTGTCCCGTCAACGCGACGAGACGATCATGATCGGAGACGACATCGAGGTCACCGTGGTTGATATCCGCGGCGACAAGGTGCGTCTGGGGATCAATGCCCCCAAAGAGATCAGCGTCCATCGCAAGGAAGTCTACGACGCCATTCGCAGGGAAAACCGCGAGGCGGCGCAGGTGAAACCCGAGGATCTTTCGGGTCTTGGAAAGATCGCTCCCAAGAAAGAGCCCAAGAAGGAAGATAAGCCATAGAGTCGCCCGGCCCGCGCTGCCTCCGGTGGCGCTGGTTGATCGACTCAAGGGCGGCCCCCGCGCCGCCCGCCGGATTGGGAACGGATTTCTCCCACCGGTCATTCGCCGCAGTAATGGTTCCAGCCACTGGAACCGACGGATGCGCATCAGGGCGCATCCGAGCCATCAATCATGGAGGATTGACATGGCCCGCATCAACACGAATGTCTCATCTCTCACCGCCCAGCGCGGTTTGGCCAAATCCCAACGACTGCTCGGCGACACGCTTCAGCGCCTTTCCAGCGGCCTGAAGATCAATCGCGGCGCCGACGATCCCGCCGGCCTCATCGCCAGCGAAGGTCTGCGCAGCGAAATCGCCGGCCTCGACCAGGCCATCGACAACTCGAGCCGCGCCAGCAACGTTATCTCGACGGCCGAGGCCAATCTCGGCGAAATCGCCTCGCTCCTCACCAACGTCAAGCAGTTGGTCGTCGAAGCGGCCAACAGCGGCGCTCTCTCCCAGGATGAAATCGCCGCCAATCAGTTGCAGATCGACTCGGCCGTCGCCAGCATCACCCGCATCTCCAACACTGCCACCTTTGCCGGCCTCAAACTCCTCAACGGCAGCCTCGACTACATCACCAGCGGCGTGGCCACTTCGGCCATCACCGCCCTGCACGTCCACCAGGCCAACTTCGGCACCACCCCCACCATGCCCGTGCAGATTGATGTCCTCACCTCCGCCAATACCGCCGCTTTGCAGTTCCAGGCCAGCAGCATCGCCTCGTCAATCACGCTCGAAATCAGCGGCAACGAGGGCGTCGATGTGCTCACCTTCACCAGCGGAACCGCAGCCTCCGCCATCGCCTATGCCATCAACCGCATCACCGATTCCACCGGCGTGAGCGTCGATCTGATCAACAGCGCCGCCCCCACCTCCGGCATCGTCTTCCGCTCCACTGGTTATGGGTCCAAGAGCTTCGTCTCCGTCCGCGTCCAATCCGGAACGTTCGCCACCGTCAACTCTGCCAACACCGCGGCTACTCGCGCGGTCGGTGTCGATGCCGTCGCCACCATCAATGGCGCTCTCACCGTCGCCGACGGGCTGAATCTCAAGATGAACACGACCACCCTGGATCTGGAGCTGTCTCTCGACAGCGCCTTCGGCACGGGTCAAACCGACTTCACCATCACCGGCGGCGGCGCCAAGTTCCAGCTCGGCCCCCAGGTTACCAGCAACCAGCAGGTCAGCCTCGGCATCCAGTCCGCCGCCGCCAGCAAGCTCGGCGACAGCGACGTCGGCTTCCTCAGCGACATCGTCACCGGCGGCAACGCCTCTCTGGCCAACGGCGGCGCAAGCGATGCCAGCAAGATCATCGAGCGGTCCATTCGCCAGGTCGCCGTCCTCCGCGGCCGCCTCGGCGCATTCGAGCGCAACACGCTCGACACCAACATGAACAGCCTCAGTGTCGCCCTCGAAAACGTCACCGCCAGCGAAAGCACCATCCGCGACGCCGACTTCGCGGTGGAAACTTCCAATCTCACCCGTGCCCAGATCCTCACCCAGGCCGGAACCAGCGTCCTGGCCACCGCCAACTCAACCCCGCAAAGCGTTCTGTTGCTCCTACAGCGATAAACGTCCAGAAATCCAACTGATGGGTGGCAGGGGCAAATATAATAATTTGCTCCTGTCTCTTTTGGTCCTGATATTTTCCCGCTTTTTGCGTGCGTCCGAGTTTGTCTAATAAAACCCCTCCGCCACATACTGACCTTCCCAAACCACTCGCGCCTTCGCCGACCGGTCGCTCCGCTCAGATCAGTTATGACGATTTTGCAACCTGCGCACATCTAAAGTCACCTCTCCATCCACACCGATAGCCGAAACAGTTCGCCGGGCTACGCCGCCACAGTTGAGTGGGGCTCGGCGCTCGGACTTGTTGCGAAGGAGGTTGAGCCATGGGCAAAAGGGAAGCGAACGTAAAAAAGCTTCCCGCAGGCTGCTGGGGAAACGTCCCCTGATCCACCAGCGAATGGCCTTCACTAAGGGAATGACTCGCCAAGGCGGCCCGCAGAGCCGCTGAAGCGCAAAAATCATGCCGCGGGATGTTCCCGGGGCCAGTCATGGAAGAGACATCTATATGAGCAGAATAAATACCAACGTCCCGTCGCTTATCGCGCAGCGCGTGCTGCGTAAGAATAACAACTCCCTCAACCGCAGCCTCGAACGCCTCAGCACCGGCCTGCGGATCAACCGCGGTGCGGACAACCCCGCCGGCCTCATCGCCAGCGAAAACCTCCGCGCTGAAAAGGCCGGCATCAACCAGGCCATCGACAACGCGGAGCGCGCCAGCAACGTCATCGGCACCGCCGAGGGCGGCTTGAGCGAAGTCAGCTCCCTGCTGAACGAGCTCCAGGCCCTCGTCAATCAGTCCGCCAGCACCGGCGGCCTGACCCAGGCGGAAATCGGCGCCAATCAGCTTCAGGTCGATTCCATCCTGAGCACGATCAACCGCCTCGCCGGCAGCACCGCCTTCCAGGGCACCAAGCTCCTCGATGGCAACTTCGCCTACACCACCAGCGGTGTCAGCGCCTCCAGTTTCGCCGACGTGCACATCAATGCCGCGCGGGTTCCCGACGGGGCCGCCGTCAACGTCGTCGTCGGCGTCACCGCCAGCGCCCAGACTGCCACCCTCGGCTATACCGGCGGCGACCTCTCGGCCACCAACGCGGTGACCATCGAAATCGCCGGCAACCGTGGCACCGCGCAGCTCTCCTTTGCTGGTAGCGCCACCGTCTCCGGCATCATCGCTGCCATCAACGCCGTCACTCTCAACACCGGCGTGAGCGCCATCGATTCCAGCGGCGATCTCGGTCTCTACAGCATCGAGTATGGCTCCAAGCAGTTTGTCAGCCTCACCACCCTCAGCGGCGCCTTCGTCGCCACGGCTGCAAAGGATTTCGGCCAGGATGCCGGAATCACCATCAACGGCGCTGCCGCGGAGGTCGATGGATTGTCGGCCACCTATCGCGCCGCCAACCTGGACATCGAGATACAGCTTGATCCGTCGTTCAATGTGGTCGGCAATGACAGCTTCTACATCACCGGCGGCGGCGCGGTCTTCGCGCTCGGCTCCAAGGTGACCGAGAACGACAAGGCCAGCATCGGCATCCAGTCTGTGACCACCGGCAGCCTGGGCAACGCGGCTATCGGCTTCCTGAGCAGCCTCGGCAGCGGCCAGGACAACTCGCTCACCAGCAGCAACCTGGTCACCTCGCAGAAGATCCTCGACAAGGCCACCCAGCAGGTCAGCCAGCTTCGCGGCCGCCTGGGCGCCTTTGAGCGCTTCACCGTCGGTTCGACCATCAACAGCCTTGGCGTCGCCCTCGAGAACGTCACGGCTGCCGACAGCGCCATCCGCGACACCGATTTCGCCGAGGAAACCGCGAATCTGACCCGAGCGCAGATTCTGGCCCAGGCCGCGACAACCGTCCTCGTCCAGGCCAACGCAAGCCCTCAGCTCGCCCTGACCCTTCTGCGCGGGTAACAGGGCATATGCGATTGGTCCGCGATTAGCAGCCTGATTCTTTCGTTACAAGTCCAACCCCCGGCCAACCATGGCCGGGGGTTATTTTATGCGCAGAAAAAAGCCCTTCGTCACATGGAAACGGAGGGCTGATCTTCGGCCATACGCCTCATTTATTTAGGGAGGCGACAATGTATGACCCTGGTTCTTGTTCACGATTGCCTTGTCCTTGCTGTCAACCTTGCCGTCGACGTTCAGGTCGGCATTGGCATTGAAACCGGTCTGACCGCTCGTCGTGCCCAGGGCATTGTTGACGATCGTCAGATCGCTCGCGTTCACCTTCCGGTCGCCATTGGCATCGCCCGCCAGCCTGAAGAAGTCGATGTTCTTCACCCCGCCGCCCGTGTCAATCGCCAGGCGATAGTTGCCATCGGCCAGCGTGACGTTGCTCAGGTCGAGGTTCCCGGACTTCGTGCCTCCGTTCCAGGTGAACGTCGCCGCCGCCAGCGACACATTCACGCCGACCCGCGTCAGCTTCAGGTCGCCCTTGGTGATTCCCGCGTTCGCCGAGAGCGTGAAGGCGACATTCTTGATGCGCGAGCGCTGCTTGTTGCCGCTGTTGATGGTGCTGGAAACCAGCGTCGGCGGCGATATCACCACCGCGCTCGTGCTGACGATATCCGACTGTGCGCCATCCTTGTCCGTGGCCCGCACCGTCACGTTAAACGTGCCGTTGCTGGCGAACGTGTGCGACACATTCCTTCTGTCATTGCCCGCGACGCGGGCGATCGTCTGCGCCGCCGTTCCATCGCCCCAGTTAATGACATATTTAAAGCCCGCGGCCGTATCGGTCGAAGCGTCCGTGCCCCTCACCGCGAAGTCGGCCGCGAATCCACGGAACACCGCCGTCGGCGCTGTAATTGACGCCACCGGCTTCACGTTGTTGACCGTCACCGCCGCCGTTCTTGAGAAATTCTCGGCGTCCGGGTTGTCCCGGATGGTCATCGTGAGCGTCCGCGTCGCCGGGCCGTCCGCGTAGGTGTGCGTGCCGTTGACGATGAACCGGCTCGAATTCAGCGGATCGACCGTGATCGTTCCGGTCGTATTGGCCGTGCCATCGCCCCAGTTGATCGTCGCCGTGAAATTACCGGCCACTCCGGCCGAATTTGCATCGACAAACGCGCCCACCACCCCGTTGAACGCCACGCCTTCGTTGACCGTCAACGCATTGGCCGTGACCGTCACCGCCGCGTTGGCCACAACGACCGTGCTCTGGGCCGTCCGGGTCGGCGCGGTGCCGTGCCCGATCGTCACGACAGCCGTGAAACTGCCCTTTTTCCCATACACGTGCGACCCGCTGACCGTGAACACTCCGGCGTTGAATGTAATCGTGCCCGCCGAGGTTGAACTATCGCCCCAGGCGATGCTCGCCGAATACGTCCCCACCGCCTCCGGGCCGCCCGGATCGGTGAACGTGGCCAGCACAAGGCTGCCGCTGTTCGTGCCCTCAACCGCGTTGCGCGTAAATCCTCCACTGGCCGCCACCGGCGCGTTGGTGATGTTCGCCGTGCTGATGGCCGTCGCATCGGGCGCGGTATCGTGGTGGATCGTCGTCGCGATGGTGTAGATGCCGTCGTCAGAGTAAGTGTGTCCGCCGGAGACGGTGAACACCTTCGTCGTCGAGTTGAATGTGATCGTGCCCGCTGATGTCGTGCCATCGCCCCAGTCAATTGTGGCCGAGTAATCCGCCAGCGCCTCCGGGCCGCCCGGATCGGTGAACGTCGCCACCTTCTGAGCGGGAATCGCAGTCGCCTCCACGCTGGTCATGCTGACCCCGCCGGTCGCCACAACCGCCGGATCGGCGATGTTCGCCGTCGCGGTCACCACCGCATCCGGCGACGCGGTGCTGTGCTTGATGGTCACCGTGATCGTCTGCGTTCCTTCCTCCTGATAGGTGTGCGAGCCCATGACCGTGAAAACCAGAGTGAGCGAATCGAGGGTGATCAGTGCCGCGCTGGTCGTGCCATCGCCCCAGGCGATCTGGGCGCTGTAGCTCGAGAGAGGCTCCGAATTCTGAATCGGATCGATAAATGTCGCCAAAGGCTGGCTTATCGATGCCTGACCTTCAGTCGCCGTGAAGGTGAATCCGCCGGTCACCACCAGCGGCGGATGCTGCACGCTGGCCGTGCTGGTCACTACCGCGTTCGGCGTCGCCGTGGCGTGCGAAATCGTCACCGTGATCGTGAACGTGCCATCCAGGGCGTACAGGTGCGCCCCGGCCACCGAGAATACGCCTGTCCCGGCGTTAAGCGTGATCGTCCCGCTGGAGCTCTGCCCGTCGCCCCAGTTGATCGTCGCCGCATACTCATTGAGCGCTTCAGGCCCGGCCGGATCGATGAACGTTGCCACCGTCTGGACCGGCGACAGCAGGCCGCGCGGTGCGTTAAACACCAAACCGCCGCTCGCCACGACCGCGACATCAGACACGTTGGCCGTACTGTTCGCCGCGCCGTCCGCGGCCCCGGTCCGATGAACCGTCGTGCGGATCGTGTACGAGCCTTCTTCCGTGTACAAATGGCTCGCCCTGACCGTGAAGGTAACGCCACTCTGCGTGATCGTTCCCGCGGATGTCGTCCCATCGCCCCAGTCAATGTCCGCCGTATAAGTGCCCGACCCTGCGCCGTTCGGATCGACGAAGGTGGCAACAGTCTGGACTGCTGAAGTGGCCCCTTCAGCAGCCGTAAACGTCAGCCCGCCGCTCACCGTCACTCCCGGCACCGCCACATTCGCCGTGCTCGTTGTCTGCACACTGGTCGCGGTGGTGTGCGCAAGCGTCACCGTAATGGTGAAGCTGCCCACTGTGGCATAGCTATGGGTGCCGGTAACTGTGTAAATGCCCGTGCCCGAATCGAGCGTGATCGTCCCGGTGGACGTGGCCGTGCCATCGCCCCAGTTGATCGTCGCCACATACGCAGACACCAATTCCGGCCCGCCCGGATCGCTGAACGTCGCCACCGGTCCCGACGAGGAAACCAGCCGGCCCGCCGAAAATACGAAGCCGCCGGTCAGAATGACCGAGGGATTGGAAACGTTCGCGCTGCTGATCACGCTGATTATCGATGCCGCGCGGGTGATCTGCGTGGTGACGACAAATGCCCCAGGGTTGTCATAAACGTGGCTTCCCGCAACCGTGAAGACCCCGGTGCCCGAATCAAACGTAATCGTGCCAGCCGACGTGGACCCATCGCCCCAGTCGATCGTCGCTGAATAATCCCCAAGCGGCCGCGCTGGCCCCGGATCGGTAAAGGTCGCGACGGTTACGCTTCCCGTCGAGTTCCCTTCAACCCCGGTGACAGTAAAGCCACCGGTTCCGACAAGAGCGGGCGTCGTATCGACAATCACTGTGAGCAGCGTGTCGTTGCTCGTCGTGCCAGATTCATCGCTCGCATGCACGCCGATCGTCCTGGTCCCATCTATGGTGAACGCGCCGGAATTGATCAGCACCGAGAATCGCCCGTTCGAATCAGTCCAGTTGGCTGCAATATCTGTCGCAGGGGTCCCGTCGTACCCGCCCACGATCACCGGATTCGCCGGATCGGTCAGATCCACGAGCGTGATCCGCACGGTATTTCCGAACGCCGTCGGCGCGCTGATGCCCTCGACTAGGGTCGGCGTTGTATTGTTCACCACATTCGACGGATTCAGTTGGACGCTGCCCGGCAGGATGATCGGTGCCATGCGAACCGCAAATGATCCGCGCCCATAAGTGGTCACCAGCAAAACATCAGGGCCGGTCGACACGTCCGGCTGCCCGTTCGTCGGATCAACATTACCCAGCGCCAAATCCAGGTCAGTTATATGCGCATTGGGCATGAATCCGCCCGGAACCGGCCCGCCGTCCACGACGGTGTCCGGGAACAGCGACCAGGTAACGCCCTTATCGAGCGACCGGTACACGCCGCCCTCACCACCCACGAACAGCACGGGATGCGTTGTGGCCCCAATGGTGTCCGGGAAGAAGTACCGCCAATCCGCCGCCAGCGCTGTGATCGTCTTCAACTGCGTCTCGACCAGGTTCGGATCGCCAAAGGAATTGTGCGTGAGGGTAAAAATATTCCCGGTGATGTTCACCCAGGTCGCGTTGATCGCGGAGGAGTCCGCGATGAAGTACACGCCGCGGCTCGTCACTGCATAAGCCTCGTGGCTGCCGCGCAGCGGATTGGTCACAATCGCCTGCACCGCCGATCCATCAAGACCAGCCGACAGATTCATCCAGCTGTTGCCATTGACGCCGCCGCCATTGAACGTCACGAAGATGCCGCCTCCGTTGGTGCCGACGTACATGAAGTTATTCAGCGCGCCCGTCGGATCGCCCACCGCCGGCGCCCCGAAGGCCTGCGCCAGTGATTGCGTCCCATCCAGCGCTGCCGGATTGCCGATTTCCAGCCAGAATATGCCTTGGTTGGTCGTGCCAAAGATCCGCCCGGCGCTGGAAGAGATGATGATCTGGTTGCTGTTGACCGGATTGACCGTGAAGTTGACCGTCCCCAGCAGCGGCCACTGCCCCTGCCGATTCGCTGGATCATCCCCGGCCTGAAGCAGCCCGAATGTCCTGCCAACGCCGTTCACCTGGAAGAAGTCGGTGTTCCCGCCGCCGCAGCACGGCCATCGATATGAAAATAGCGTGCCCGATCCCTGCTGATCAGTCGCCACGCCGCCCGCGTCGCCGCGATTCGTTCCACCGATCCAGTTGATGAACCCGGTCGAAAGTGGATCGGAAATCGAGGTCGGCGTTCCATCATCCTGCGCGTTGCCATAGAACATCGCGCCCGCGATGTCGGCCGCCAGGAAGCTGGGCTGCGACGCCCCGTAATAGAACTGCATCGTCTGCAAATTCCCCGTGCGGGCGCCGAATGCGACCCTGGCCGTGCCGATGTTGGTCGTGAATACGCCGTCGGTATCAACGCCGCTGGCCACTTGGTGGTCGTTCCCCAGGATGATGCGCGTCCCGCCCGTCACCGGATCGCGCATCACCGCCATTCGCTGCGAATCGTTGCTGGTTGTCAGGAAACCGTCGAAAGCAATCCAGGTCGCACCCGTGCCCGTGTTGGCGAAATTCTCCACGTTGTCCACGTACAGAGTCGCATTGCTCAGGAACGGCGCCAACGGGTTGCGCAGCAGGTTGAGCGTCGGCCGCGTAATTGGACTGCCATAATTCAGCGGAGTCATGATCGCCGGCGGATTGTTGGCGTCCTTGGTATTGGCCGCTGCGGTAATGTCCTGCCGCAGTTGTCCGCCATCATTCTCGTTGTAGCTGACGAACAGCGCATGTGGATCCGCAATGCCCGTCATGTCGATGCGCATCACCCGCGTGCCCGATCCGTCGCGCTTTCCGGCCAGATACAGCACGCTGGGGTTGTTGAAATCGACATCAATCGCCGCGTCATAATTGCCCTGCCCAAACAGCCTGCCAAATATCGGATAATCGGGCTGATTCGGGTCATTCGACGGATTCGGTGTCATGTCGCTCGTCGATGCGATGTGGACCTTGGTCCAGTTCTGCCCCATGTCCTTGGTGACATAGAGACCATCCAGCGCGCTGGCGGTATTGACCACCACCACATACAGCCAGCTCTCATACTGAATATCCAGCACCGGGTTGCCCGTCGGGTGAGGCCGCGCCAGCAGGATTCGCCCCTTCGGCCCGCTGGGGACGTCCCCCGGAGCATTGACCACGGTGGCGTTCGCCGGATCGGTGTTGCTGTCGCGGATCAGCAGGTTGCCGAACCCGCCATCCAGCTTGTTCCACTGGCCGCCGCGGTTGGGACTGATGTACACGCCATCGCCGCGCAGTGCGCCATAAATGATGTCCACGTTGCCGGTCGGATTGGATACGGCGTTGACCACGCCGCTGGCAAAGTCCAGCAGCACATCCGTCGCATCGCCCGCCAGCATCTGCTGCCAGTGCTTGCCAGTGTCCACCGAACGCCAGATGCCGCCCTGCTGGGCGTTGCCCACCAGCGCTGCGTACACCACCACTTCGCCCGAAGGCGTCGGCCGCGGATCGACCGAGACTTTGAACGCCGCCGAACCCAGGAAGATATGGTCGCGCAACGGCGAGCTGATCGGCAGCGGATTGCCGTTGGCGTCCACGTTGACTGTCGAATCCAGCAGCGTCCACGTCGCCCCTCCATCCATCGAGCGAATAAACCCGACGCCGCTTGAACCTGCATTCGCCTCGCCGGTTGCCCCGAAAATGATCGACTGGTTCGGATCGTGGTTGCGCCCAAAGACATCGACTGAGCCCATGTTCAGCGAGAACGTCGGGCCAAAGTCGGTCAGCGGGACCCACGTCGGCCCCAACGGGCCGTCGGTCAGGAAATTGGTCGTCTTCCAGATGCCTCCCGAAGCGCCGGCGACAAACACGGTATTGCCTGAAGGATCCGACGGATCGATGGCAATCCCTCCAATTCGGCCAGAATTGTCCAGTGCCGGCGCAGGACCCACCGCCGTAATCGTATCGTGCGACAGCGGATTGGCCGGGTCCTGCGTGAAGATCCGGAAGCTGGCGGAAACATCGTCGTTGGTGACCTCGCCCAGCCCGTTGTTCGGCGCCGGCTTTGCAAACGTGATCGACCACGAGTTGAGCGTCCCGACTCGCCCCGCCACCGTCGAGACAATTTCCAGCGTCCACGTCCCCAGTGCATTCGTGTTGAGGAACGTGTTATTCAGCGATTCCTGCGGGTTAAACCGCCCGAAGAACGGCGTGCCGCCGTTCTGGATCGGCGTGGCTGCGCTGTCATCGAAAATCGTGTTGATGAACCCCTGCGTTGTCCCGCGGATGCCAACTCCATCGAACAGAATCACCCTCGTCCCATCCGGCCCGATCAGCGTGGCGCGAAGATCCGTGTCGCGCGGGTAACTGATGTTGAGCTGAACATCCAGATCCTGAATCAGGAACGCATCCGGAACCGTGATCGTGGATGTGGTGATCTTGTTCGCCGCCGCCAAGTCACCCAACAGTTGGGGCACGTTCGTTGAAGGCACGTTGACGGTGGACACATCATTGGTGGAGCTGATGCCAAACAGCCGCTCGACACCCGCATTGCGGTTCTCGTCCAACTGCTCGCCGATCACCGACTTGATGCTCGAGTCCAGCGATATCGCGTAGGTGCCCGAGATCTTCTGCGTCGGGAACCCGATCGCGAACGTCCGCGCATCAATCGGCGTGACCGTGAAGTTCGACAGCGCCGGCGTGGCGATCATCGACCACGCGTTGAGCGTTCCCGTGATGCCGTTGCGGTTGTCAATCACCTCCAGTTGCCATGTCCCCTTGATGTTTAGTCCGTTGACCGCCGACAGCGGCGACAGCGGCTTGTAACCCGCCACGCGGTTAAATGGCGCGGCGCCGGTGGTGATCGAAGCCGACGCTGAATCATCCAGCAATGTGTTCTGGAAATCCGCGCCTGCCCCCGTGACATTCGCCAGCAGCGGAACCCGCGTCCCATCCGGCGCGATCAGCGTCACCACCAGGTCCGAAGCCCGGCCATGCGCGATGAACAGCCGGATGTCCATGTCCCCGATGGTGTAGTCATCGCTGATGCTGATCGGCGAAAGCAGCGTCTGCGTCGTCCCCGCCGGAGTGGCCCGGTTGGTATCCAGATTGTTGTAACGGCGCGGCCCGTTGATCAGCCCCGTGGGCCCCACGATCCGCTGAAGCTGCGACGGCGTAAAGCTGGCCGGGTCCATGTCGCGATCGAATGTGACAGCGACGGAATTGACGGTGCGATTGAGCGCAAGATTGTCGCTGGAACTGGTGGCGTTGACCAGCGACCAACCCACCAGCGTTCCGGCATCAAGGTCTTTTGTATCTTCAATTTCCAGGGTCCAGATTCCCGACAAAGACATGCCACCCAGCGTGCCCAGGGACTCTTCCGGCTGGAACGATCCGGTGAATGGGGCAACGCCGACGGAGATCGCATCCGCCGCCTGATCGTCAAACGTCGTGTTGATGAAATCCTGCCCGGTAGCGCCTTCATGATCAGAGAGGAGAATCCGGGTGCCATTGGGGGCGATGAGGGTGATGACCAGGTCGGAATCCAGGGCGTGCGTCAGCGTCAGATTCACGATCAGATCGCTGACCAAAGCGCCCGGAGCATTGATGGTGATGGTGGAGAGAGTGATATCATCGGCGGGAACACCGGATCCACCGCTGCCAACCGGCGGGATGGCCAGATTGACCTGATTGCCAGTGGCAGTGGCTCTGTCAATCAAGCTCGACGAGACCACGTGCGGCCCGGGAACGATCAGCGGCAGCGTCAGCCGCTCAAACGGCCCGGCAAAGTACACATACGGATCCGACGCATCCGGATTGGTCAGCAGCATCGAGCCCGCCAGTGGCGTTGGCGCTGAGAAACTGTCATTCGCGTTGGCGTTCTGGGCAATCTCGCCTCCGAACGCGTCCCCATCCTGATCCATCAGGCCCCCGCCCCGCATTAACGTAAACTCCAGCGAAGCCGATACCAACATTCCGGCTTCACCACTCACCGTATCCACGACCTCCAGCGTCCAGGTGCCATTGGGGCTCAGTCCGTTCACCACGTCCAGCGGAGACTCGGGCTGGAACGACCCCACAAACGGCGATGTGCCCGCGCTGATCGGATCGGCCGCCTGATCATCGAAAATCGTGCCGCCGAAGTCCGCGTCGTCGCCACGCGCCAGCGCTAATGGAATCCGCGTCCCATCCGGAGCGATCAGCGTGACCTCGAGCTGGTTCGTGTGAGGGTGCTCGATGATCAGGTTGACGTTCAAATCCGTAATAATCTGGTTGCTCGGAGTCGCCGTGATCGTCACCGTCGAAATTGCCGTGTCATCCGCGGGCACGCCGCTCCCGCCTGTTCCGGCTGATGGAATGACAATGTTCCCGGTAAACGGAAACGTCGCCGTGCCAAACGTCGCCATCTGAATATCCAGCGACCACGCGAACAGATTCCCCACGTCAATTCCCGCCGTGTCCTCTACCTCCAGCGACCAGATGCCGTTCGGATCGCCGCCCGCAAGCACACTCAGCGCACTGTCCGGAATGAACGAGCCCGTAAACGGAGCCACGCCCGCTGCGATGGCGGTGATACCGCTGTCATCGAACACCGTATTGAGGAAATCTTCCCCGGGGCCGCCCACGTTCACCGCCAGCGGCACCCGCGTGCCGTCGGGCGCTACCAGCGTCAGAACCAGGTCCCCGTCAAATGTATGCTGAATCGTGACATTGACGTTTACATCAAAGATGAATGACGTAAGGGGAATCCCGGCGATAGTGATGGTCGAAATCGTCGTGTCATTGGCCGGATTTCCCGAGCCGCCCGTGCCCACCGGCGGAATCACCAGGTTCACTTCCCCTGGCCCCGCATCGAATTGCAATGTCGACCCAGCCGTCACCTGCAAATCCACCGACCGAATCCGGTCGGAGATGTCCGGCGAAATCATGTAGCTGTACGTCCCCGTCCCCTTGCCGATGTCCGGGTCCAGGCTGGTATCGAATATGATGGAAAACCGCGTCGCGCCCTCAGCCCCGGCGGGTCCATATAAGGCAAGGTCGAGCGCCATCACCGAGAGAATCGGCACCCGTGTCCCCGGATCGCTCCCCGAAGTATTCGGATCGCGATAGATGACCGTCACATCCTCCGGCGTGAACGTCGATGGATCGATGATCCGGTCAAACTGCACCTGGATCACGCCGGCCCGCGGCGTGCCATCCGCGTCGGCCGGATTCAGGGAGTCGCCCGGGCCGCTCACCGGCCCCATCGTGTTGGAGATGATCCGCGGGCCCGCGGCGATTGTCGCCGTCGAGGTCAGGATCGAATTCTCCGCGCGCAGGCCGCGGTTGCCCGCCCACGCCGGGTGGATCTTCCCGTTGAACACCACCAGCCCCTGCCGCAGCCCAAATCCAAAATCGGTGTCGCGGTTGGCCGCGCCGGACGACTGATTGTCAGGCACCGGCCCCAGCGTGATCGTATTGCCTGTCACCGCGTCCAGCGCCGTATTCGCGATATTCGCGAACGTGGATTTGCCAAACGTGCTCCCCCCATCGATGCTCGTCGAGATGAACTGCCCCACCCGCGCCCGCGATGCATCGTAACGCGCATCGTAATAACTCACTACCAACGTCCCCGTGACCGGATCCACCGCCGCCGATGGCATGAACTGCGGCCGCCCCGCATTCGCCGCCGCCTCCGAAAACCCGTCCGTGATCCCCAGGTCATCATTCACCTTCAGCCCGCCCGACGCGAACCAGCTCAACCCGCCATCGTCCGACACCGCCAGGAAAATGTCCGTATTGTCCGTCGGATTTCCATTGGCCGGCAGCCGCCCCGTGTAAGCCACGTACAGCCTCCCCTGGAACGGACTGAACGACCCCAGCGTATTGTCCGACGCCAGCACCGGCGACGCCGCGATACCCCGATCCGGCGCGACAATCGGCGCCAACGGGAACGCTCCCGCCACTCCCCCTGTCGCTGGCATAAAACCAGTACTCCCACGAATCCGCGTGGTCGCGACCGGACTGTCGGTTTCGGTCGTCAGGCCAAACGAGAACTTCAGCCCCCAACTCACCACCTCCGTCGCCTGACCTTGCTGTAGCGGAGTCGGACCGGGAACAAAATCCGTCACCTCCAGCGTCCAGTCCCCATCCAGCACCACCCCTCCGCCCGGCTGATAAAACTGCGACAGGTCCCCCGTGTCCGGCCGGAATGACACCAGGTACGGCGCAGCTCCATCAGTGATCGCCCGCGGTGTCTCCTGATCAAACTGCGTTCCCACGTTCACACCGTTCAGCCAGCCCAGGTCCACGCCCGTGATCCCCTGCTGTGGATTATTGCCGATCGGCTGACCGAAAAGATCAAATCCATTGAGCACCAGCGGCACAACCGTCCCGTTGGGGTCGGTAAGGGTGATGAGCAGTTGCGACAGGTCCGGATGTCGCAGCGTCAGCAGCACGTCAAAGTCCGTTATGTTGGTGCCGGCCGGAATGCTAACGGTCGTCGTAAAATCGACGATCCCGGGAATGGCGGGATCAGGATCCACATCAACCGCATCCCCAATATTTCCAATCGTTCCCTGGAATATAAAGGGGGTCCCCACAGCGCGCGCGAAATTCAGCGACCAGTTTACAACCGTGGTCGCTGTACCCGCAGGGAGTGGATTGGGACCATTGTCATAATCGGTTACTTGCAGTAACCACGTCCCGCTCAGCGCCGCCCCTCCGAGCGGATAAAACTGCGAAAGGTCCCCCGTCTCCGGCTGGAAACTCCCCACGTACGGCGCAACCCCCGCCGTGATCGGGTTGGCCGCCTCTTGATCAAACACTGTCCCGCTGTTCGCAACATTCGGAAACCCCAGGTCCTGCCCCGCCAGGCCCTGGAGCGGATTAATCGGCTGACCGAACATATCAGTCCGATTGAGCACCAGCGGCACGACCGTCCCGTCCGGGGCTATCAGATCGACGCTTATCTGCGACACGTCGGGATGACGCAGCGTCAGGTTTACATTCAGATCGGTGATGGTGACGCCCGCGGCAATGTTTACCGTCGTCCTGAAAGTGGTGACCGTCGGTACATCGGGAGCCGGATCCGGTTGCACCGCATCGACCAGATCCCCTGTTGCTCCGTCAAACACATATGCGCCCCCGCCATCCTCCACCCGATCAAACCAAATCTGGTCCAGCGGCGGATTTCCATTCCGCAGCGTAAAGAAGTCATCCCACACAATTCCCAGTTGCCCCGGCCTTACGCGCGGCGTGGCCAATGGATCGTTCGGATCCACCATCGTCCCCTGGCTGATCGTCAGCCGTGGCATGATGTTTCGCGTGCCCGCGAAGAAGTCCCCATCGTTCACATATCTTGTCGCTGAGAAGTGCGTGCCTCCGTCCGCCGACGCGACAATCTCAATCGAGTTGGGATTGAACCCGTTGACGTTCGGCGGCGGAGTCTCGTCGGTGCTCCAACCCACATAAATCGGCCCCTGCCCGCTCACCGGATCGATCGTCGTATCAACCTGCACTTCGCCGGTCGCCGGATCGGTGAAGCTGGCGATATTGCCGTCCACCGCCATCGTCGGATGGTACACCGCGTCCGCTCCCACCCACTTGTAGAGGAACACGTTGCTAATGTTCGCATCAAGCTGCGGCGTTCCGCCGGTGAAATCATACTTCTGAACCACCACATTTCCCGCGCTGTAGTCCGCATCATGCTCCGAATAGCTCACATAAAACTGCCCAAGGCGATCAAATCCCACCGTCGGGTCCGTGGCCTGTTCAAAAACAAGGCTTCCGTTGCCGGTGATGGCCGGGTTACGAACGTTCCCCGGCAAGTTGAACGCGCCCCACGTCAACCCCCCATCAGTCGAGAACGTTCCGCGAATGAAAACGTGCTGCCTCCCATTCGCCCCCGGGTTCTCATGCCCGAACACCGTCACCAGATGCAATGGGTTCAGCGGATCGTACGCAATCGAAGGCGAATTGAAGCTCTGCCCATCGCCCGGCCTGGAAATGACCGCCTGGCCCGAAACCACCGGCGCCGGCAGCACCGCCAGCATCGTCCGCCCTTCAAGCTGCTCCACCACGCACGCAGCCGCTCTTGCCAACTCCTCTCGGCCGCCCCTCTCCTTATTCTTGTGCTCGCCCCTCCGCTTCCCGAAGATAAATCGACCCAGCTCCCGCCAAGAGGACAACATACGGTCTCCTTTTTCTGCTCGGTTTACACCCTGAGGTAACTGCGTCTCTCGCCCGGCCGCTTCTGCTGCGAAAACCCTGCGCGCGAATCGCGCATTTGTCGCCTCGCCTTCAAGCAGATGGATACGGCGATCCTCCTGCGTGGGACGGACATTCCTGTCCGCCATCGAATGAAAAACTTCGGGAATAGAGGCCCCATCACCGCGCCAACGTGCGGGGCTTGAGCCATTACATCCCGGCTCCAGCGTCGAAACTTAATCGTATCGGCAAGCGAACTCAACTGCAAACAAAAATCCCACCCCCAAATCCTCTGTAATATGCCTCACCACCAGTTGTTGCGATCCATCACCCCCAACCCCGCTTGAGAAGGTTATGGCGACTTAACTAAATGTGATCATCACCAATGAGGAGCAAACCATTTCCGTTCGCTCTCCATTCATTTTCCGGTTAAAATTAAATCGACTGGCCGGAACCCCCCTCTGGAGCGGTGATGCGCACCTCCAAATCATCCCATCAACACGCGCAGCGCGTTCTCCTCCTGCTCACTCTCTGCATCGTCGGCTGCCAATCCGCCCCCACCCTCCCGCCCGAAGACCGCGTCGCCGATTTTGCCGCCATCAAAGCCAAAGCGGCCACAATCGATATCACCACCAACCGCATCCCTCTCGTCGGTCAACGCGGCCAATCCCTCGAAATCGCCGTACACGAAAATACTCCCGCCAATCACGACCGCCTCATCGTCTTCATCCACGGCGTCTTCTCCGACAGCCGCATGTGGCGCTATCTCTGCTGGGATCTCGCCGGCGACTACGACGTCATGGCCGTCGATCTCCTCGGCTGCGGCGACAGCGACCGCCCCGATCCCTCCGACCTAGGCCCCGGCGGATACAGCCCCGACGCCCTCGGCAAGGATGTCCTCTTCGCCCTCCGCCAGCGCATGGCCAATCAACCCAAACACATCACCCTCGTCGGCCATTCCCTGGGCGCGATGACCATCCTCAACATGTGGGCCGATGAATCCATCCGCCACGAGTTCGCCGACGTCCTCGACCGCGTCGATTCCCTCGTCCTCCTCGCCCCTCCCGACATCACCAGCAACTGTCGCACGCGCACCTTTGAAGAAATCGACGCCATGGATGATCTCCGCATGACCTTCGCCGACGTTCTGGGCATCCTCAAACGCCGCGTCACCCTCGCTACCATCACCGGCGTCGCCGATCCCTCTCTGGCCACCCGCGAAGAAGCCCAGCGCGTCATCGAAATCCTCCGCCAGCGCTCCACCCGCCACGCCGGCCAGGCCATGCTCCGCCAGGCCATCCCCCACTCCAAAGAACGCGTCCAGGAAATCGTCTCCGGCTATGCCAACGTCCGCGCCCCCTGCCTTATCATCTGGGGCGCGCAGGATGACATCTTCCCAACCTCCATGGGCTACAAACTCGCCGACCGCCTCCCCAACGCCCAACTCCGCATCGTCAACTCCGCCATGCACGGCCTGGCCACCGAGCGGCCCGGAATCTGCGTTAATCTCCTTCGCGATTTTCTATCCGGCCGGCACGCCGCCGCCCCGCGAATCACCATTTTGGACGTCGCTCCCTCCCCTCCGCACGAGCAGGCCATTTCCACGATCTCCAGCCCCACCAAATAAACCATTGACATAGCCCGCCCCTTGGCCTATTCACATTCCGAATTGACTGGAGGCACTCATGGACAAAGTCCGCTTCGGAGTCGTCGGCCTCGGCAACATGGGCGGCCATCACATCAGCTACCTCAACTCCATCGACGGCGCCCTCCTCACCGCCGTCTGCGACGCCGACAAACCCCGTGTTGAAAAATACGGCAAGGGCGACATCGGCAAATTCACCGCCTACCAGGACATGCTCGCCTCCGGCCAGATCGACGTCATCCTCATCGCCACCCCCCATTTCCAGCACGGCGAAATCGCCCGCGCTGCCTTCGCTAAAAACATCCACGTCCTCTGCGAAAAACCAGTGACAGTCACTGTCAAAGATGCCCGTCGCACCAACGACGCCCACGCCAAAACCCCCCATCTAAAATACGCCCTCATGCTCCAGATGCGCACCGCCCACCTCTATAAAAAAATGCGCGACCTCGTCGTCAACGGCGACCTCGGCGAAATCACCCGCGCCACCTGGCTCATCACCGACTGGTTCCGCACCTGGTCCTATTACGCCTCCGGCGGTTGGCGCGCCACCTGGTCCGGCGAAGGCGGCGGCGTCCTCATCAATCAATGCCCCCACAACCTCGATCTCATCCAATGGGTTACCGGCCTCTCCCCCACTCGCGTCACCGCCGTCGCCTCCGTCGGCAAAACCCACCCCATCGAAACCGAGGATGAAGTCTCCGCCATCATCGAGTTTACCAACGGCGCCACCGGCCACTTCGTCACCACCACCGGCGAAGCCCCCGGCACCAACCGCTTCGAAATCGCCGGCGACAACGGCAAGCTCATCGCCGAGCACGGCAAGCTCACCTTCTTCCGCACCCGAAAATCCGTCCGTGAAATCCGCGAAAAAGACCCCAACGCTTTCGCCACTGTCGAAACCTGGGAAATCGACATCCCCTACAAATCCGACGCCCCCGAAGGCCACAAATTGATGACCCAGAACTTCGTCAACGCCATCCTGAAAAACGAACCCCTCATCGCCCCCGGCGCCGACGGCGTCAAAGGCCTCGAACTCGGCAACGCCATGCTGATGTCCGGCCTATCCCGCACCTCCGTCGACTTCCCCCTCGACGGCGACCAATTCGAACAATTCCTCAAAGACCTCGACAAAAAATACGGCGGCAAAAAAACCCTCCAGGAACGCAAAGACACCGTCTCCAACATGGCCGCGTCATTCTCCAAGCCTTAACGCGCCCCGTTCAGAATCATTTTGCCACGAACTGTAAGCGTCACCCGCGCTTGTCGCACCGGATCAGCCCTCTCTATCTCGATCAGTCCATCGACCAGCGCATCCTCCCAGATGGTGTAGCGGGGACATGAGCTCTTCCATGTTTCCATTGCCTCGCCATAAGTTCGCGGACGGCTGGAAACCCATGTCAGAAACTGGAGCATCAAACCGTTCGCTGCCGAGTTCATAACTATATTCTCCGTTCGATCGAGCACGTCCGCCTCTAAACCGCCCCTCCCCCCTCATTCTCCCTCGCCATCATCGCCGTACTCACCGCCTTCGTCAGTTCCTCCACCTTCCTCGGCTCCCTCATCGCCACCTCCTGATAACTCGTGATTTTCCCCTCCTTATCGATCACCACCGTTCCCCGCTTCGTGCAGTTATACGGCTCCTCCCCCGCCCACATCCCGTACGCCTTGGCCATCTTCCTCGTTGGATCGGCCAGCAGCGCATAGGGAATGTTGTACTGCTTCTTGAACACCGCGTGCGTATAGGGCGAATCACAGCTCACCCCAAACACCACCGTCTCCGCCCCCGGCGCGATCCTCGGCAACTCCGGCCCAAACGTGCAATGCTCCACCGTGCACGTCGGGCTGAAATCCATCGGATAAAACAGCAGCATCACATTCTTCTTCCCCCGAAAATCCGCCAGCTTCACCTTCGTCCTATCCTGATCCATCAACTCAAACTCCGGCGCCATATCCCCAACCTTCAATGTCCCATCACTCATCGTGTTCTCCTTCGAATTGGGTGGCATGGGCAGCGGTACTCCGATGCCCGTGCTTCCCCACTATAATCTCTCGTATGAAATTCGGCCGCATCAAACGCCAACACGGCCGCATCCTCGGCCTCGACCAAATCCTCAACCACATCGTCGCAAACTGCCCCCACGTCACCCGTATCGTCCCCGGCCGAATCAAAGTCCGCCGCGGCAAAACTCCCCCCTCCTTCAAAATCCAATACCCCACCCCCGCCGGCCTCAAATGCCAATACAACTCCACCGGCACCGTCCAGGAAGTCTTCCTCATCTGCTCCGACTCCGCCGCCGCGAAGTCCTGGCTGCTTTCAGAAGGGGTGGCGATTGGCGATGGATGATTCTTTGAGAGCTTCCATCTCGCTAGAGGGCCAGGGGCGCCTGACAATCGGTCTCGTCCGCGTGTCTGGCGGTTTTGTCACCCTGGACATCGCACTTGAAGCTGGAAGATCGAAGCTCATCCGCGCCTTCGAACTGCCTTCATCGTCATTCATCAAGTTCGTGCAGGAACTGGCCGTGATGTATCGCGATCTAAGCGGCGAGGCGCTCCTGGGCGACTATTTCTGCGAGTCCCGGATTCGTTTAGCGTTGGTCAATCGAGCGAAAGGTGCCATCGAGCTCTCCGGCAGATTTGACGGTGAGCATGGCACGATCGATCATGCATTGCGGGCTGAGTTCGATCATCTGCAAACCGATCAGAGCGCATTGCCGAAGTTCATTCAGGCCCTCGAAGCTTTTCCAATTTCCTCCACCCAATGAATCCCACGATCGAAAAAGCCGCAGACATCCTCCGCTCCGGCGGCCTCGTCGCCTTTCCCACCGAAACCGTCTACGGCCTCGGCGCCGACGCCACCAACGATCAAGCGATCGCCAAAATCTTCCAAGCCAAAGGCCGCCCCCCAACCAATCCCCTCATCGTCCACGTCGCCGACATCGCCACCGCCAAAAAATTTGCCGCCGAATGGCCCCTCACCGCCCATCGTCTCGCCCTGAAATTCTGGCCCGGTCCCCTCACCCTCGTCCTCCCCAAATCTCCTCTCATCGTCGACACCGTTACCGCCGGGAAAAACACCGTCGGCCTCCGCTCTCCAAATCATCCCCTCGCCCTCGCGCTCCTCAAAGAATTCAAAGGCCCCCTCGCCGCCCCCAGCGCCAACCGCTCCACCCGCGTCAGCCCCACCACCGCCCAGCACGTCCGCGACGAACTCGGCGACTCTGTCGACCTGATCCTCGACGGCGGCCCCTGTTCCGTCGGCATCGAATCCACCGTCCTCGACCTCACTACTCTCCCACCCACCATCCTCCGCCCCGGCGCAATCACCCGCGAACAAATCGAAGCCATCGTCGGCCCCGTCCACCTTTTCACTGGCCACACCGACCCCATCACTCCCGCCTCCAGCCCCGGCCAACAACCCGTCCACTACGCCCCTATCGCCATCGCCATCCGCTTCGACGATTCACACAATCACTCCATCATCCGCTGGTGTTCCAATCACGCCGATGAGCCGTGGTCAATCCTGCTGCTCCGCGGCCTCGTCCGCGACTGGGATTTGGTCAAACGCCCCTCGCCCTGGACAAACAAAATCATTCACATGCCTGAAAACCCCACCGACTATGCGAAAGTCCTCTACGCCACCCTTCGCAGCCTCGACGACCGCGGCATCCAAACCATCTTCATCCAAATGCCCCCCGACACCCCCGAATGGCTCGCCATTCGCGACCGTCTCCTCCGCGCCACGCGCCCATTTCCCCCAAATCCCTCCTAGCCAGATCACGCCGCCGACCCAAGAACCGCCCGCAACCCCTGCGCCACCAGTTTCGCCCGACTGATCCCATGCTCCTTCGCGGGGACTGAAACCGGGACTGGGCTAGTTTCTATCCAATTACCGCTCAACCCCCTCCGACTACGCGCGCCTTCTTTACGCCAACCTCCGCGACCTCGACGCCCGTAATATCCAAACCATCTTCATCCAAATGCCCCCCGACACCCCCCGAATGGCTCGCCATCCGCGACCGCCTCTTCCGCGCCACCCGTCCTCTCTCACATGCACGATGATTCCCAAACCCGTTGACGCACTTTCACTTCACCCCCCAGCGCCCCATCCAGCCTCGCCATCGTCTCCCGCCTCGGCCGAAATCGACCGGATTCGATCCGGCTGATCGTCTCCGATCGTACGCCAGCCTTCCGCGCCAATTCCTCCTTCGAAAGCCCCGCCTTCATCCGCCGCTGCATCAGGCTCCGTCCAATGATCTTCAGCACCGCAGCCTTCGCGGCACGCTCCACCTTGTCTTGAAATCGCCTCCATCGCCGTCGCTCTTCAGCATTGAGCAGACGCGATCTAACCAGACGCTTACTCGGCGTCTCCGCCTCAATCCCCTTGATGACTCGCGCCTTCTCTGCACGCGGCAGGGCAATGAATGCATCAACCTCCGACTTCACGTGATTTCTCATGATCCGCTTCGACATCCGCGGCTGCCCCATGGCCAATAATATCCAGGTTGTACCCTCCCAGTTCCCAAATTGCTTCGCTGATTTGACCGCCCGCCAAATCGAAAACACTTCCCCCATTTCCACTCCCGCAACCCCAGCCCCTCCCCCATCCCGCCGATACCAATTAAAGACCGGCCCCGCTTGCGCTGCGGGTCCCATAACCACGAGGGACGTGTGAAAAAAACCAAACCCCCAAACAAAGCCCGCTCTCCGTTCGCCATCGAGCCGCTCGAATCCCGTCAGCTTCTCTCCGCCTCCGTCATCGACCTCCTTATCGCCTACACCACCTCTGCCAAAACCGCCGCCGGCAGCACGCAAGCCATCGAAGCCAAAATCACCAAATCCATCGCCGATGCCAACCAGGTCCTCGCCAACTCCCTCGTCGATATCACCCTCCGCCTCGTCCACACCCAGGAAATCGCCTACACCGAATCCGGCTCCCTCGCCACCGACCTCGCCCGCCTCCAGGATCCCACCGACGGATTCCTCGACACTCTGCCACCCCTCCGCGATGCCTACGGCGCAGACCTCGTCTCCCTCTTCGTCGCCAACGGCGACTCTGCCGGCCTCGCCTACCTTATGGACGATCCCGCCGCTCCCAGCAACTCCGACTACGCCTTCTCCGTCATCCAGCAGGATTCCGCCGACGCCCCCAACTACACCCTCATCCACGAAATCGGCCACAACCTCGGCGCAGACCACGACCGCGAAAACGCCAGCAACGCCGGCGCATTCGACTACTCCTACGGCTATCGCTTTATCGCCAACGGCGCCATCTATCGCGATGTGATGTCCTACGACCCGGGCATCCGCATCCCCTACTTCTCCAACCCCAACATCACCTACCTCGGTGTCCCCATCGGCATCGCCGCCGGCTCCCAAAACTCCGCCGACACCGCCGCCACACTCAATCAAACCGGCCCCATCGCCGCCGCCTATCGCGCCACCGTCGTCTCCGACTCCACCGCCCCCACCGCCTCCATCTCCAACTGGAATTTCTCCACCACCTTCCAGGTCCTCTCCTTTTCCATCAAATATACCGACGAATCCGGCCTCGACACCACCTCCTTCGGCGCTGGCGACATCCACGTCACCGGCCCCAACGCCCTCAACCAGGCCGCCACCTTCCTCGGCGTCGATCAGGTCACCCCCGGCGGCGTCCGCGTCGCCACTTATCAGGTCTCCCTCGGCGCTGGCCTCCTCGCCCAGGGCGTCTACACCCTCACCATCCAGAATTCCCAGATCGACGACATCTTCTCCAACGCCATGCCCACCACCATCCTCACTCTCGACACCATCTCCCCCACCGCCACCGAAAACGCCGCCGGCATCACTTCCGAAATCGGCCCCACCTACTCCTTCACCGTCACCTACTCCGACAACGCCGGCATCGATCTCACCACCCTCGACTCCTCCGACCTCCACGTCACCGGCCCATTCGGCTTCGATCACCCCGCCACGCTCCTCAGCATCGACACCCCCATCGGCGGTTCGGTCACCGCCACCTACGAAGCCTCCAGCAATTACACCTCCTGGGACGGCGCTGAAAACGCCACCTACTCCATCGTGATGCAACCCAACCAGGTCAAGGACATCAACGGCAACTCCATCGCCGCCGGCGCAATCGGCTCCTTCGACGTCGCCATCGCCGGCGGCACCTTCGCCACCGCCCTCAACCTCAACACCATCATCGGCGCACGAGTCATCCTCGACAGCGTCGATGCCACCGACACTACCGACTTCTACAAATTCACCGTCGGCGCGCCCAGCAACGTCATCATCTCCCTCACCGGCCTCTCCGCCGACGCCAACATGCTCCTCGTCAATGATGCCAACGAAAACGGCAACGCCGAGCCCGCGGAAATTCTCGCCTTCCCCAACCTCGCCGGCATTCTCCCCGAAACCATCACCACCACCCTCGACCCCGGCACTTATCACCTCTGGGTCTATCGTGTCTCCGGCGCGACCACCTACTCCCTCGCCTTCTCCGTCATCGCCCTCCCCGGCACTCCCACCGCCGCCGTCTCCAGCACCGCCACCGGCCCCGGCGGAACCTACTCCACCTTCTCCGTCACCTACGCCGACGATTCCGCCATCAAGATCTCCACCATCGACGATGCCGACTTCCTCGTCACCGGCCCCAACGGCTTCAGCTCACCCGTCACCCTCCTCTCCGTCACCAGCCCCAACGACGGCCCCCTCCGCGGCGCAACCTACCGCGTCGATGCCCCCGGCGGCCACTGGGATCTCCTCGACAACGGCGCCTATTCCATCATCATGCAGGCCAACCAGGTCTCCGACACTCTCAATACCTTCGTCGCCGCCGGCGCCTTGAGCACCTTCCTCGTCAATCTGAACGACACCTCCACCCCCACCGCTTCCCTCACCGCCCCCACCATCGTCAATGGAACTGCGACCTCCACCTTCACCATCACCTACTCCGATAACATCGCCATCAAGCTCACCAGCCTCGACTCCGCCGACATCCAGATCACCGGCCCCAACTCCTTCTCCCAGACCGCCACCTTCGTCGGCGCAAACCAATTCACCAACGGCTCCCCCCTTATCGCCACCTATCGCCTCAATGCCCCCGGCGGCCTCTGGGATGCCCTCGACTCCGGAACCTACACCATCTCCACCCGCACCGGCCAGATCGCCGACACCACCGGCAACGGCGTCGCCGCCATCTCCCTCGGCACCTTCCCCGTCAATATCCCCGACGTCCTCGCCCCCACCGCCTCCCTCACCACCGCCTCAAATCTCACCTCCAACTCCACCAACTACACCTTCACCATCACCTACTCCGACAACGTCGCCATCAACCTCTCCACCCTCGACTCCTCCGACATCCTGATCACCGGCCCCAACGGCTTCTCCGCATCCGCCACCTACGTCGGCGCCAACATCCTCACCAACGGCTCCCCGCGCATCGCCACCTACCGCATCGCCGGCCCCGGCGGCGCATGGGACCTCTTCGACAACGGCGCCTACTCCATCTCCCTCAACAACAACCAGGTCGCCGACACCACCGCCAACTTCGTCCCCGGCGAATCCCTCGGCTCCTTCACCGTCCTCATCCCCGACGTCGCCGTCCCCCACGCCACCCTCTCCGCCTCCAACATCACCTCCCCCGGCGCTGCCACCCACGAATTCACCATTACCTACACCGATAACTTTCTCATCGATATCTCCTCCCTCGACTCCTCCGACCTCACCATCCTCGCCCCCGACGGCTCAACCATCTCCGTCACGCTCGTCCAACTCGATTCCAACATCAACGCCTCCACCATCACCGCCACCTATTCTCTTTCCGCCCCCACCGGCTCCTTCGACTCCCCCGACAACGGCACCTATCTCATCCGTCTCGTCGCCGGCCAGATCGCCGACACCAGCGGCAACTTCGTCTCCGCCGGCTCCATCGGTGACTTCCATGTTTCAATAAACGACATCATTCCCCCCACCGCCATCCCCACCGCCGCCAATGTCATCACCGCCAGCTCCCTCGATTACTCCTTCACCGTCACCTATGAAGACACCGGCGCACTCTTCGTCGCCACCTTCGGCAACGCCGACATCCTCATCACCGGCCCCCACGCCTTCTCCCAAACCGCCACTTTCGTCAGTGTCGATGACATAACCAACGGCTCCTCCCGCACCGTCACCTACAAATTCACCCCCCCCGGCGGCTCCTGGAACTTCGCCGACAACGGAACCTACACCCTCGGCACCCAGGCCCTCCAGATCTCCGACATCAACAACAATTTCATGGCCGCCGAGTCCATCGGCCAATTCACTGTCGCCATCCCCGACACAACTCCCCCCAAAGCCACCCTCAAAGCCGCCAAAGTCACCAAGGCCGGCGCACGCTCCTACACCTTCAAAGTCATTTACACCGACAACGCCGGCCTCCTCGCCTCCAGCATCGGCAACGGCGATGTCAAAGTCTGGGTCAAGAACGGCTTCTCCCAGCTCGCCAAACTCGTCTCCAAATCCACCTCCTCCAACTCCAAAACCATCACCGCCACCTACAAAATCACCCCCCCAGGCGGAACCTGGAACCGCGCTGACAACAAAAAATACAACGTCACCCTCCTCCCCAACCAAATCCTCGACATCAACTCCAACTTTGCCCTCTCCAAACTCCTCGGAACCTTCACCGTCATCATCCCCTGACCCAACGATCCTCTGCCGGGTGGCATGAGCAGGCGTACTCGCATGCCCGTGCTGCTGCGCATCTGTCACACGTTTCAGCCATCTTTTGTAGGGGCGGCTTCAGCCGCCGAGCCTGCGACATCGACATCTGATTTCGGCGCAATCATTCTCTTCACCAGTCATTGGCGCGCCGCCTCCTTCCCCACAGCCGCTCGTCCGCCGCAGCAATCGACCATACTCAACTACAGCTAATTATTAAAAATACAGTTGTGTCCGGTTGCCATCTCCATTTCCTCGGTTAGGGTGCGCTGTGCCAGTCGGCAGTCTGTACGCTCACGCGGGGTGAAGCGGGCCGACAGGCAGAGACATGGGGGCAATAAGGAACTACAACATGCTTTCACTCCTCCGCCGGGCATTTCTGCCCGCCCGCCCGACCGTCGTTTCTTCTTCCAACAACTCCTCACCTCTCGTAGGTCCGGCTGTGCCGGACATTCATCCTCCCAACCACCTCGAACCCCTCGAATCCCGCACCCTCCTCTCCACCGCCACCCCCACCCCCGAAGAACAATTCATGCTCGAGCTCATCAACCGCGCCCGCTCTCTCCCCGCCATCGAAGCCAAACGCTACGGCATCACCCTCAACGAAGGTCTCCCCGCCAACTCCCTCTCCACCTCCGCCCGCCAACCCCTCGCCTTCAACCTCAGACTCATCAGCGCTGCCCGCCAGCACAGCCAATACCTCATCTCCTCCAAAACCTTCTCTCACGTCGGCGCAAACGGCTCCAACCCCCAATCCCGCATGTCCACCGCCGGCTATCTCTTCCCCGCCTCCGCCTCCGCCTGGGCCGAAAATCTCGGCTGGGCCGGCCGCCGCCTCATCACCCCCCAGACCGCCGACATGGTCGCCGAAGTCCAGCGCCGCCTCTTCGTCGATGCCGGCATCGCCGTCCGCGGCCATCGCGTCAACATACTCCGCGACAACATGAAGGAAATCGGCGTCGGCGTCGCCACCGGCCTGGTCAGCGGCTTCCATTCCGCCATGACCACCGCTGACCTCGCCTATTCCGGCTCCGCAACCTTCCTCACCGGCGTCGCCTACAAGGACACCGTCAAACCCAACAAGTTCTACAACGTCGGCGAAGGCCTCGCCGGCATCATCATCACCGCCACCCGCGCCGCCGACGGCAAAGTCTTCACCACCACCACCTGGTCCTCCGGCGGCTACACCCTCCCTCTCCCCGCCGGCGTCTATTCCGTCCGCGCCTCCAACAACCTCTTCCCCCCAACCTCCTCCACCATCACCATCAAAGACAAAAACGTCAAAGTGGACTTCCTCCCCGCCGCCATGGTCGACCAATCGGCCCCCACCGCCACCCTGCTCGCCACCCGCCGCGTCCGCTCCTCCCGCACCCGCACTCTCCGCGTCCTGTTCAAGGACGACACGCTCCTCGATGCCTCGACCATCTCCACCGGCGACCTCCTCATCACCGGCCCCAACAACTTCAGCCGCTCCGCCCGACTTATCTCCTTCACCCCCAGCCACGACGCCTCCATCATCACCGCCACCTACCGCATCACCGCCCCTTCCACCGGCTGGGGCCCAGCCGCCCGCTACACCATCAAGCTCACCCCCAAATCCGTCCAGGATACCCTCGGCCATTTCAACCACCCCAAAAAACTCGGCTCCTTCACCATCAAACCCAACTGACCCCATCTACCGACCTTCCACTGTAGCCGCACATATTCCCTCCCCCATCGGGTTAGGGTGGGGGAGCCGTCGACTTCCCTGTGCTCCCCAACTTCCCTTGCGCCGGGTGCCATGCCCACGTACGTGTGGGCATGTCTCCTACGAATGTGGCCACG
>DASYUA010000087.1:0-13879 GCA_036001665.1 Tepidisphaeraceae bacterium | reverse complement strand
TCCGGCCCCATGCACATCGCCGCCGCGCTCAACAACCCGCTGGTAACGATTTTCGGCCCCACCAACCCCATCCGCACCGGCCCCTACAACCGCCCCGACAGCGTCGTCCGCGTGGACATCCCCTGTAGCCCCTGCTACTCCCGCCGCTGCTCGCACACCAGCTGCCTCCGCTGGCTGACGATAGAACCCGTCCTCGCCACCGCCGCCGAACAATTGTCGAATGGAAAGGGCCGGTGAGGTTGCCTTCCGAAAGGTCCTCACCGGCCGTTTCGTGCTTCGGCCTGACTCGGCGCTTCAGGGCGCTGGTTTGTCGATCCGCCGCGGCGCACCGTCCGGGAGAATCTGGAAGGCCACCAGCACCAGCTCGGTGTCTCCTTCGTTCACAATGATGTGCGCGTGGTCGCCTCCCTCATCCACAAACGCATTGCCGGCCGGATAAACCGTGGCATTGGGATCATCGTCGCGATACTCGGACGCCGTTCCGGATACCACCGAGATGATCGATGGACCGGGATGCGAGTGCCAGCCGGTGTGCCCTCCCGGCGCGATCCGGTTGAGGACGACGTAACAGTCAGAGTCGCCCTTGGTTTTGAGATGGACCTGGTTCACATCGCTCTCGCTCTTGACATGGACGTCGCCCAGGGCCGTCGGGCCCGAAATGATGGTCGTGGAGATTCCGCTGCCGGGCGTTGCCCAGGCGGACCGCAGGGTGATTGCGGCAAATGCACAGGCGATGAAAAACCCGGCCAACATCAGCTTTGATTTCTTGTTTCTCATGGTCCTCTTCCTTTCTGATTGTGAATGCGGCGAGAAACTTTCGCCGCAATTGGGCAGCGCCTTGCTTGCAAAAGGCGCTGCATGTTCTGGCCGTCCGAACACCGGACGCACAGTGCCTCTCATGCAACTGTCAGATCATCACATAGCGCATACCTCCTGTTCTGGAATTCGGTCTGCGATACAATGGCGGGACATCGTTCCCGGCGCGCAGACCAATCGCCGGATCGGTGGCGGGCCGGCGGGGGCTTGCTTGGCGGTAGGACCCCGCCGGCCGCTTTTTTCTTATTCGACTCCGATATGTCTCCGCTGATCCGGTGCAGCTCCCGAGGCTCGTCGTTATTCCTGCCCGGATGACTCTTTCTTCTCTTTGGGCTCCGGCCCCTGCCGCAATCCCAACAGCGTCTCGGCCTCTCGCCGCAGGACTTGGCAGGCAAGGGAATCACGCCGGTCTATCGACCGCAGCGCGTCGGGGTTCTCCATCCACCGCGCCGCCTGGTCGAACCATTTCCGGGCTTCGTTGCCGTGCCCCAGGCGGTGCTGCACCATCGCCAACACCAGCCAGTTCGCGGCGTTCGCGTTCCACTTCCCGTCGATCGACTTGTGCAACTGCTCAATCGCCTCGTCGAACTGGCCGGCGCGGTAGTAGGCAAGCCCCAGGGTGTGGAGAAAATGTGGGCTGGGATCGGCTCGGACGGCTCGTTCGGCGAGTTCCACCGGCCCGGCGGGATCAGACGCCGTGTCCGGCGCCAGGGCGCAAAGGCGGGCGATAAAGTAGGCCGTGTACGGGTCGTTCGTGTCCCAGAATTTTTCGATCAGGCCAGTGCATATGCGGCGATACATGACGGTGTCGTCGGTCAAGAGGAGCTTCGGAGCATGGTATGCCAAGTGCCCTGGCTTCGGGTCGGCCAAGTCGCGACTCCATCGTAGCTGTCGCGCAGCCGCCAACTCGTCCTGAGACACTGCGCCCATCAACTCCTCGGCCTCGCGCAACAGAATCTCGGCGTGCATCCAGTTCCAGAACTCGCCGCGCAGCCAGTCGTCCGACTTTTCTGCAATGATGGCGCGGGCGAAGGCCAGCGACGTGCGTGCTTGACCGGCGTCGCCGAGTCGATGCTGCGCCATGGCCAGAACAGCGAACGCGGTAGCATCATAGTCGGTGCCAACGGCCTCGGGCGCGAACCGCTTGAGCCACTCGACGGCTTGCTCGGGGCGGCCGCCGCGGTAGTCGGTCAAGCCCTTGGCGAGGATGAACTGGCGGTAGTAGGCGTGCCGCTGCGTGCCCGTGACGCTGCGCTCGGCCAACTTCTGGGCGCGCGACAAGTCCGGCACCGAGTCCGCCACCAATGCGCACGTTTTGGCCGTCCGCTCCGCAGTCATGGGATTGTCCGCGAACTCCCCTTCGAAACGATTGAGCATTTCGCGACAGGCGGCGCGGTAGCGTTCGATGTCGCCAGCGTAGAGGTACAAAGCCGCCGCCTTGTACCAACGCAAGTTATCGCGCGGGTCCAGTTCCATCGCCCTGGCGATGTCCTCAATGGCGTCCCGGAACTGGGCCGCCTCACAATGGCGTTGACCCCGGTCGAAATACAGCAAAGCCAGGCTCTTTTCGCACGCGCGCGTCTCGGGGTGGCCCGGGCCGAGCGTGGCTTTCCGCAGCGCCAGCATCTCTTCTAGCACCTTGAGGAGCGTGCGGTCGTAGTCCAGACCCTTCGCATCGACCTGCGGCCGCGCGGCGGCGAATACCTTCCGCTCGACCAAGTCCAGCATCGCCCTGGTTTCCGCCTCCCGCTTCTGCGCCGCCAGCTTGGCCTGAAGTTCCCCGTCGGCGCGCTTGGCCTCCGCCCGCCACGCCTTCTGAGCATCCCGCAGCCCCAGCGCTGTCCCGATGATCCCGGCTATCAGCGTTAGCAGCACTGCCGTGGCCGCCACCACTGGCCCCTTATTGCGTCTCAAAAACTTCCGCACCCGATACCCAGCCGACGGCGGACACGCCTGCACCGGCTCATCCGCCAGGTATCGCTGCACGTCCATTGCCAAACCATTGGCCGTCTCATAGCGGCGGCTGCGGTCCTTCTCCAGCGCCTTCATGACGATCCAGTCCAATTCGCCGCGCACCAGCTTCGTCAGCCTCGCCGCCTCCGTTCCCCGGTTGGCGGCCAGCATCGGCAAGCCCTCCGCCGTGCTCAGCTTGGTGCTTGGCCGGGTCGGCTCGCGCTCGCGGATCACCCGCAGCATCTCCAGCATGCCGGCCTTTTGCAGCTCCTTGTGGCTGAACGGTGGGCTGCCGGTCAGCAATTCGTACAGCAGGACGCCCAGAGAGTAGATGTCGCTGCGGGTATCGATATCGAGCTGATTCAATTCCGCCTGCTCCGGGCTCATGTACTCGGGCGTGCCGATCACATCTCCGAAGCCGGTAAACATTGTTTTTTCGGTCAGCCGCTGCCCCGTCGCCTTGGCCACACCGAAGTCGATCACCTTCGGCACCGGCTTGCCATCGTAGAGTGCCACCAGCACATTCGATGGTTTGAGATCGCGATGAATAATCCCCTTCTGGTGCGCATGCTGCACCGCCTGACAGACCTGCACGAAAAGCTCCAGTCGATCGCGCGGTGTCAGGCGATGCTCATCGCAGTACTTCGTGATCGTCACCCCCTTGACCAACTCCATCACAAAATAAGGCCTGCCCGTTTCCGTCACCCCGGCATCAAAAACCTTCGCGATGTTTGGATGGTCCATCAATGCCAGCGCCTGCCGCTCGGCCTCGAAACGGGCGATGACCTGCTTCGAATCCATCCCCGCCTTGATAATCTTCAGCGCCACTTTGCGCTGCACCGGCGAAGTCTGCTCCGCCATATAAACGGTTCCATGGGCTCCTTCTCCAATGGATTCGAGGAGCTTGTAGCGACCAATGACTGTGCTGGGGAGGCTCAGCAGGATCGGCGGATCGAATGTGTCCGATTCGGCCGCAGCGGGGGATGGCGGCAAACGGTCGTGCGCGGCGATCAGCCCTTCGATGTCCGCTCGAAGCTGAGCATCGCCCGCGCACGCTTCCTCCAGGTACGCTGCTCGCTCCGCTCCGCGGCTCTTTTCCATCGCGGTAAGGAAGATCGATCTCTCAGATGTGGGTTGCTCAGCCATAGTCATCCGTCCAGGGCCGTCACAACCAACAATGCGCAAAAGCCGGCGCCGCGCGTGCCAGAATTTTTAATTCAACTCACCGTGACGTGCGATCCAGTTCGCGCCGCAGCCACGCCCGCGCATATGTCCAGTGACGATTGGCCGTACGAAGTGAAATGTTCAGGCTTTGGGCCGCCTGCTCAAGTGTCAGTCCCGCGAAAAACCGCAGCTCCACCAATTTTGCGATCTCCGGCTCCGCCACGGCCAGCCTGGAAAGCGCCTCGTCAACCGCAAACAGATCGTCCCCGCCCGAATCCACCGCCAGCTCCACATCCAGCGATTCCAGCCGCAGCCAGCCGCCTCCGCGTTTTTGGGCCTTCTTTTTTCGCGCCGCTTCGATCAGCACGCGCCGCATCGCCTCAGCCGCCGCCGCAAAAAAGTGCCCCCGCCCATCCCAGCGCGGCTGCGCTTGGTCCCCTCCCACCAGTCGCAGGTACGCCTCGTGAACCAGCGCGGTGGCATCCAGCGTCTGCCCCGGCGCCTCCCGCGCCAGCCGTTGCGCCCCCAGCCGCCTAAGCTCCTGATACACCAGCGGCAACAGTTGCTCGGCGGCCAACCGATCGCCTCGCCCCAACGCATCAAGCAGCCGAGTCACGTCACTCATCGACCGCACATGCTAACCCGCGGCCATGGTGCGGCAAATATTAATGCTCGCGATTTAAAAATAGAGCAATGAATGGCTCATCCCCGCGACAGCCGCATCCTCAATGCCTCCGAATCGGCACCACACTCTTCCTCACCGCAATCTTCACCACCGGCGCGGGCTTGGGCTCTTCCTGCACGAGCGGCTCCTCCTTCACCGGCTCCTCCACCTTTGCCGCCGCGCCCGCCGGCTTCCCATTCTCCTCTCCATTAGTCCTCGGCCCAATCTTGTAATACCCCTCCAACATCGCCCCCGGCGCGATATTGAGCGATCCCGCCGTCACATCCCCTTTGAGTTCCGCATCCCCCGCCACCTCAACCCGCGCCAGACTCACCACATCACCCTTCAACTTCCCGCGCAGCAGCAGATTCACGCAGCGAATATCGCTGACCACGTGCCCCTTTTTATCGATGGTCACGGTCCCGCAGGTCTCGATGACCCGCCGCGCCTCGTAGCGCTTGATGGTGACATCTTCCAGCTTGAGTGATTTGGAGCAGAACTTGCACGTGACCGACATCGCCTTGCGCCCCACCTCCTGCGGCTTGCCGCAGTGCAGGCATAGGATGGCCGTGCGGTCTGATGGCACGGGCACGCTGTATTCCGAAGGCTGCATCGCAATCCGTTTGGTGCGCCGGCGATCCCTCAACGAGTTGTTGTAATCGTCGGCATCGTACGGTGGGCACCGCCCACCTTCGCGCCGGTGGGCCTTGCCCACCCTGCGTCGTTCGAGGGGCCACTCGCGAGCGCGCGGGCCAAGAGGCACCACCGCGCGCTCGCGGACAGCTCATCTCGAACCAGACCCATGCACTGATTACTTCGCAGCGCCTTGAAGCTGCGGCTGATTGGCGCGCTCGGGCTTGGGCTCGATGTTGAGCGACCGCGCCTGCCCGCCAGTCGCCTTGCCGCCCTTGATCGCGTCTGGCCCGACCGTCACGTGGCCGCTGAAGACAGCGCCTTCGTCAACCACCAGCCTGGCGGTCTTGAGGTCGCCTTCGTAGCGCGCTGAACCCTTCAACTCAATCCGGTCGGAGCAGTTGAGGTTTCCTTTCACTTCGCCCTCAATGAGGACGGTGCCCGCGTCAACATCGGCCTGCATCTTGGCTTCCTTGGCCACGTGGACGCGACCGCCGCTGGTGATCTTGCCCTCGAAACGGCCGAGAAGCTTCATGCCTTTCTCGAAGGTGATTTCACCTTTGAAAACCGCGTCTGGACCAAGAATCGTGGGGGTGTCTTGAATGCCCGCTTCTGCCATGAGTGCCTCCTGCACGTAAGAGGAATAATCCATTATCCAATTGCCCGATGCGGCAGATTATACCGAACGATTGGCCGACGGCAATTTCCTTCCACTAAAAATCGGCAGAAATTGCCACTTTTTTATTTCCCCACTTTCCCGGCCAATCCATCACGGCAGCAGCTTGATCAAAAACACATTGCTGTCCCCGCGCTGTTCGTGCGTGCTGCGGCGGAAAAGGCCGCTGGTCGGATCCAAATCCACAAAACCGGCATATGCCCCCACAATGTTGATCGCTCCGCCCGGATCGACGGCCAAATCACGAGCCAAAACCGTCCCATCCTCCCCGCCGAAATGGTGCACCTCCACAAACTTTCCGTCGGCGTCCAGCTTGTGAACATACGTATCGCTCGGCTGAATCTGGAGCGGCAATTGCGGTACGCTGTTTGATTTGTCCAGGTCGATGATGCGCAATCCGCTCCCCGGATCGAAATCGATGGCCCGGAAGAAATCCCCAACCGTGTAAACCGCGCCGTTGACATCCAACCCGATGGCCCGGGCCACAATCGTTCCGCGCTCGCTGTTCCCCCCCACCACCGCCGGCCCAATCGCCCTCGCCCATGTCAGATTCGCATCGCTGCCCAGCTTCATCACATAAGCCGCCCCATCCCCCGGCGCTGCCAGCAGCGTCTTTCCTCGCCCCGGATCAAAATCGACCGTTTTGGCGAAATTGCCGGTCAGATACAGGTTCCCCTGATCATCGGAAATCAGATTCGCCACCGTCTCCAGCTTTTTCCCGCCGATGGTTTTGATCGACTGAAATTTTCCGCCCGAATCCAGCCGGGCCAGATAAATATCGTCGCTCCCCACGGCCTCGCGGTCGAAGCTGCGATCCTTGCGATCAAACTGCACTGTCTCATTGAACACCCCCGCCGCCAGCACGTTCTCATTGGCATCGACCGCCAGCCCCATCACCGTCTCGCGCGTCGCATTCTCCCCATAAACCTTCATCCACTTGATCGCCCCACTCGCGCCATTCAGCCGGGCGATGATCGTGTCATCGACGCCGCGATCGATGATGTTGCGAACGGCCCGCGTCGGATCGGCATCGCCGCGCAGCCGCACATAGCCCGAATAATAAATGTCCCCGCTCGGCCCCACCGCCAGCGCTGTGATGTTGTCATCGCGCTCGCCGCCGATGTTCCCGGCCCATACAAAATCGCCATCCTCGGTCAGATGCAGGATGAACGCATCCAGTTGTCCATGACTGTTCAGCCGCTGCACGCCCGGCCCCGGATCAAAATCCACACCCTCCTGAAACTGTCCGCTGGCGTAAAGATCCCCATTAGGCCCGATCACCAGGTGATCGATGGTCTCATCGCCATCCTCGCCGAATTTGGCCGACCAGAGCAGCTTTCCGGTCGGGTCGTATTTGACGAGGAACGCATCATGGGTATCCGGGAAGCTCTTGAGAAAGTGCCGTTTGCGATTGCTGCGATCGACATCGATCTTGCCGCGAAATGTCCCTGCGAAATAGGTATTCCCCTGCGCATCCACCACCACGGCATTGCCCGAATCCAGGGTCTCAAAATCGCCAAAGGCCGCGCCATAGGCAAAGGAAACGGCCAGGAGTCGTCGCGGCTCGAGTTGATGGATGGTGTGCATAGACTTTGGGCCGCACAGCATAGCGGGGGAGGAGGAGATTTGCGATTTTCGATTTTCGATTTTCGATTGGGGAGACGTTGGCGAAATTTGAAGACGTGAAACATGAAACGTGAAGACGTAAAACGTGAAGCGAGTAAATGCGGGAAACTTCCCTGGGAGGGGGGGGCAAGGGGGTGGGTTTGATTCGTCAAAAACGCCGCGCTGCGACGGGAAGAAAACGGCGATTTTGGGGTGATGGAGGGGGATTTGGGTTTGTTTGGTGGGTTTGATTTCCCCCGTGGGTTTGATTTGCAGTGACCAAGAGTAGCCGCAGATTTCGCCGATGAACGCGGATCGATGGGGAGAATTGGCTTCGTTTTGTCGGTGGGGCGGACCGTGAAACCGTGAAACCGGGACGGAACCGTGAAACCGGGACGGGGCTAGTTTTTTGGAGAGGGGGTGGCGGGGATGGTTTTGGGAGGAGGGTTGCGGGGCCGGCCTTCGGGGCGGAGGGTGTGGTCGAGGTGGAGGCGCGAGGCGGTGGCGAGGGTCCAGGCGTCGCTGCCGAAGGGGCGGCTGCGCTGGAGGCTGGTTTGGAAGCGTTGCAATTCCTTCTCGGTGAGCGGTTGATTGACCTGATGGAGCCAGTTGCGGGGGATCGGCACTGGCCAGGGGGAGAGGAGATCCTGGAGTTTGGCGTCGCCGGCGGCGCGGATGGAGAGGCTGGAGTAGGGCCATGACTGGGCGCGGCGGGTGAGGCTGGCGGAGAGGGGGTTGCGTTCGACGTAGCGGCAGAGGGTGAGGAAATGTTCATCGCGCTGGACGGGGAAGGATTTGAAGCGGTCCTGGTAGAGGTGGCCGTAGCCGACGGTGTGGTGGGAGGTTCGCCAGCGCATGGCGTGGGTGTGGGTGAGCCAGCGGAAGAAGTTGGTGAGCTGGCCGTCCTTGTGGGGCCAGACGACGAAGTGCCAGTGGGAGGGCATGAGGCAGAAGGAGAGGATGCGGATGGGGTGGCGCTGGTGGGCTTCGAGGAGGATGCGGAGGAAGGCGTGGTAGTCGGCGGGTTGGCGGAACATTTTCATGCGGCCGACGGTGCGGTTGAGGACGTGGTAGACGAGGCCGCCGGGGGCGGAGCGGGGGTGTCGGGGCATGGGGGGGGTTATAGGGGATGGGGGGAGGGTTGGCAAATAAACTAGCCCAGTCCCGGTTTTGTGCCAGTCCCGGTTTTGTGCCCCCGGTTTTGCCCCCGTTGGCAATAAACTAGCCCAGTCCCGGTTTTGCAGTCAGTGCCGGTTTTGCAGTCCCGGTTTTGTCCCCTGGAGGAAAGGGGCTTGCGGTAGCGCGAGTCCCTTTTTTGTTGACTGATCCAGCCGGACATACACTGGTCACCCGCGCCGGGACAGCGCGATGGGCGATGCTATGAAAAGACCCCACACGAACCTCAAGAAACCTGCAAAGAGGCATCGAGCCGATCGTACTGGCAAAGAATCACATCCGCAGTCTCACACTCCGGCTGCGGCGAACCCATATGAGGCGCCTGGGGATGAGGCTCTTGCGGTCGCGGCGCGGCTCAGGCTGCAGGAGCCTTTTCGGATTGACCGCGGGCTGGTTCAGCGATTGCGGCGGCGGGAAGTGAATGCCAAGGAGGCGTTCACCATCCGCGATGCGTCGGGTGTTTATTTCAGGGTGAGTCTCAAGGAGTGCGATGCCCGTGGTGGGGTGGCGTTGCCGTATGAACGGATGGAGCACTCGCCTGAGCCGAGGATCGACATTACCCTGGCGTGCGCGGTGCTGGCGCGGCAGCGCATGCACTTCGTGGTGCAGAAGGCGACGGAACTGGGGGTGAGGCGCATCGTTCCGCTTCTTACAGACCACTCGGTGCCGCTTGAGGGGTTGGCAGCGGAGCAGGCGCACGCGTGGGCGGGGCACATCGCGCGGGCCGCCAAACAGTGCCGGCGCGCCTCGCTTCCGGGAGTGCTGTCGCCGATGCCTCTGGAGTTGTTGCTCGCCTCGAAGGTTTTCACGGCCGCTGATCGGTGTCTGTTCCTCGACGATCGGAGCGAGGCGGCGCCGCTGCGCGCAGAGGCCCCGCAGCGAATCGTTCTACTTGTGGGGCCGGAAGGCGGTTTCTCCGATGCTGAACGCGCCAAGCTGGCGGGCAGGGCGTGGCCGTGGGTTCTTGGCGGGCGCATCCTGCGGGCTGAGACCGCCGTTGTCGCTGGGCTCACCGCCGTGCAACTGAAATGGGGGGATTTCGCTCAGGCGCCACAAAATGCCGGGCGTGGTTAGCGAGCGAAAACGCGCCAAGTTGTTGTCCACGATGACGCGGCCGGCAAGTGAGATGCGCCCCGCCAGCGGGGCGGCCAAATGAGAGTGGATTATTTCCTGCGGGCTTCGGCGAGGGCCTCTTCGTAGCCGGCGATGGTTTGCAGGACGGAATGGAGACGGAGGCGCTTGAGGATGTCGCGGACGGGGGGGCGGGATTCGGTGAAGATGAGGCGGCCGCCGGAGGCTTTGGCGGCGCTGGCGGCCGCGAGGAACATGGAGAGGGCGGGAGTGGTCACCATTTCGACCTCGGTCAGATCGACCAGGGTGTGGCCACCGGGCCGGCGGGTGAGCTCCTGGAAGCGGGGTTCGACCTCCTCCAGACCTTCCATGTTCAGGCTTCCCTTGAGCTTCACCACCGTGACATCGCCCAGTTCGGTGCGTTCCAGCGTCGCCATAGCTGCCTCGTCGTCAGTCACGGCGGATATCGTACACATACCCCCGAATATTGCCACAATCCCCTAAAACGGTCATTCCGGGGGGGGCGTCTCGCCGGGGGGGATTTCCGGCCCATCCTCCGGCTCGACAAGGTCCTGGGCGAGGCGGCCGAGGAAAAACTGAAGTTCCTGGGTGCCGACGGCCTCGGGGAGGGGATCGCGCAGGTCGTAGACGTGGGAGTGGTCCTGGGCCGAATCATCGCCGCGTTTCTCACCCTCGGTGATGATGTGGTGCTCGAAGGTGACGCAGTCCTCGTGGCTCTGGAGGATGACCAATTCGCCCCAGCGCCAGGCCATGTGCACGCGCAGCGAGAGCTGGTTGCCCCAACTGGAGACGCGGTGGACGATATTGTGCTTGCGGAGGAGTTGGGTCAGGGCATCGACGGCAGGGAGGACGGCCTCGTTGAGGAAGGTGGCGTAGTTGCGGTTGTAATCCCCCTGACGGCGCATCGCCTCGCGGTCGGCCTCGAGCTTCTCGGGGGGAACATCCTTGAACGGCGCCACCCGCGCCAGCCACCACTTGGCGAACACTTTGTCGAACATGGGGGGAAGGGTAAGGCGTATGGGGAAGCGAGTAAAGGAGCAGGGGAAGCTTCAGCGCCGTGGGAGGCGTTTCCACGGCGGCTGAAGCCGCCCCTACAAAAGCATTGCCGAATGTGGGGAAGGGATAAGCGGTTAGCAGGGAAACGTAAATGCGGCGGAAGAAGCAGGGTCCGCTTGAGCGGACGGATGAATCAGAGCCGTCCGATGAAGCGGACCCCAGGGAGGATCAATCAAGAGCTATTCTTTGACTTCATATTCCGCGTCGATGACGTCTTCATCCTTCTTGCCGCCGGCGGTTGCGCCGGCTTTGGCGCCGTCGCCGCCTGGGGGAGGTTCGCCGCCGGGGCCGGCAGCGCCGCCGCGGGGGACGTTCTTGTAGATCTCCTCGCCGAGTTTGTAGGCGGCCTGATTGAGGTTTTCGATGCCCTTCTTGATACGCTCGCCATCTTCGCTCTTGAGGGCATCCTTGAGGTTGTTGAGAGCGCCTTCGATCTGGCCGCGGACTTCGCTGGAGACCTTGTCGCCGTGCTCGCGAAGCTGTTTTTCGACGTTATAGACCAGGGCATCGCCCTGGTTTTTCAGGTCGATGGTTTCGCGGCGCTTCTTGTCATCGGCGGCGTGGGCGTCGGCGTCGCGTTTCATCTTTTCGATGTCTTCCTTGGAGAGACCGCCGCTGCCGGTGATGGTGATCTTGTTCTCCTTGCTGGTGCCCAAGTCCTTGGCGCTGACGGAAAGGATGCCGTTGACATCGACCTTGAACGTCACCTCGATCTGCGGCATGCCGCGGGGGGCGGGGGGAATGTCGCGCAGCTCGAAGCGGCCGAGGAGACGGTTGTCCTTGGCGAATTCACGCTCGCCCTGGAGGACGTTGATGGTGACGGCCGGCTGATTGTCGGAGGCAGTGGAGAAGACTTCCTTCTTCTCGGTGGGAATGGTGGTGTTGCGAGGGATGAGGACGGTCATGACGCCGCCGAGGGTCTCAACGCCCAGCGAAAGCGGCGTGGCGTCGAGGACGAGGATGTCCTTCATCTGGCCGGTGGCGATGCTGGCCTGCACGGCCGCGCCGACGGCGACGACTTCGTCGGGGTTGACGGAGCGGTTGGGCTCCTTGCCTTTGAAGAGCTCCTTGACCAGGCGCTGGACCATGGGGACACGGGTCGAGCCGCCGACGAGGACGACTTCATCGACCTGCTCGGGGGTGAGCTTGGCATCGCGGAGGGCGTCGAGGACGGGTTTGCGGCATTTCTCGACGAGGTGGTTGATGAGCTGCTCGAATTTGGCCCGGGTGATGGCCATTTGCATGTGTTTGGGGCCGGACTGGTCGGCGGTGATGAAGGGGAGGTTGACCGTGGTTTCCATGGCGGTGGAGAGCTCGATCTTGGCTTTTTCGGCGGCTTCTTTGAGGCGCTGGAGGGCCATGGGATCGCGGCGGAGGTCGATGCCTTCCTGGCGCTTGAATTCGTCGGCAAGATAATTGATCAGGACCTCATCAAAGTCATCGCCGCCGAGGTGGGTGTCGCCAGAGATGGACATGACTTCGAAGACATCATCGCCGACGTCGAGGACGGAGACATCGAAAGTGCCGCCGCCGAGGTCGAAGACGGTGATCTTCTGGTTTTTGCGCTTATCGAGGCCATAGGCGAGGGCGGCGGCGGTGGGCTCGGGGAGGACGCGCATGACCTTCAGGCCGGCAATCTCGCCGGCATCCTTGGTGGCCTTGCGCTGGGCATCGTTGAAATAGGCGGGGACGGTGATGACGGCGTCGGTGACGGTTTCGCCGAGATAGGCTTCGGCGGTTTTCTTAAGATCCTGGAGGATCATCGCGGAGATTTGCTCGGGGGTATATTCCTTGCCGCGGACCTTTACTTTGACCATCTCTTCGGGGCCGCCGATGATTTCGTAGGGGACCATCTTCTCTTCCTGGGCCACTTCGCTGTGGCGGCGGCCCATGAAGCGTTTGATGGAGAAGATGGTGTTTTTGGGATTGGTAACCTGCTGGTGCTTGGCGGGCTGGCCGACGAGGATTTCGCCCTTATCAGTAAAAGCGACGACGGAGGGGGTGAGGCGGCTGCCCTGGGCGTTGACGAGAACCTTGGGCTGGTCGCCCTCCATGATGGCGACGACGGAGTTGGTGGTGCCCAGATCAATCCCAATTGGTTTTGCCATGATTTGACTCCTGCAAGAGGCACCCCGCTGCCCGCGCAGAGAGGTGTCGGGCGCTTTAGAGCAACCGATGTGCCATTGGAACTTCGGGTGTGCTGCGCTCTAAACTTAAGTGAAACAGGGGCTTACGCTATTGGACGCACGGCCAGGGAAGGGGATATGGGAATGCCAAAAACGCCGGGGCTGGTTGGATGGCTGCCAGATTGGCAAAAAGGAGAAAAAAGGGGTGCTGAAAGATTTTTCTTGATTTTGAAAACTTTCGCGGTTAGCGCGCATATAAATGGAAGGTAGAAAACAGTCGCGGAATGGGTGCGAGCGAAGCAGAAAAAAATATTTTGGATTTTCGCTCAAGTTTTCCGCACGAAGAAATCGATTAGTCTGGTAACGAGGTACGGAAGCAGAACAAAGAGTTTTCACGATTCTCACTCTCCCCTCCAACAGCGGTCCGGGACGCCCTCCCCCTGACCGCTGTCCTTTTTTTATAAATAAATAGAGCGTCCGGGACAGCCGGACCTACCGCTGTCCATCTTTTTACAAGCATCGCGTCCGGCACAGCCGGACCTACGCGGTCCTTTTTTTTATAGAGCGGGTTTTCCGATATAGTTCGCTCGTGGCTGAAGGAATGAGCGGGTTGTGGACTGATGCGCGGCCGGTGCTGCTGGGCGCGGGGGGGATGCTGCATCGCGCGTGGAGGCAGTTGCTGGATGGACGGGGAGTGAAGTATGACGGGCTGGGGCGGCAGGAACTCGATTTGAGAGATGCGGCGAACATTGGAAGGGTGATCGGTGAGTGTCGCGTGGTGATCAACTGCGCCGCGTATACGGATGTGGATGGGGCTGAGAAGGCGGAGGGGCTGGCGAATGAGGTCAATGGGACGGGGGTGGGATCATTGGCGCGGGTATGCAGGGAGCGCGGGGCGGTGCTGGTGCATTACAGCAC
>DASYUA010000086.1:0-20049 GCA_036001665.1 Tepidisphaeraceae bacterium | reverse complement strand
AAGGGGAGGTCGCGGAGTGCCGAGGGAAGGGTGGTCGGTGCGAACCAAACGACACGGGCATCCGAATACGGCTGCCCATGCCACCCACCGAAAGAGCGTGGACGGCGTACTATGTCTGCGAACATTTTTTAAGAATGACGGGCTCGAATCCGATTGTTGTGAGGCAGTTTACGCGTGTCGAGCGCCAGCGCGCCAGGATAGTTATCACCGCAAAGGAAGCCATGAGCAGCGTAATAAACCAATATGGTACGCCAGTTCGCGTGCCGATTTGCGTCAACTGCGATGGCCCAGACTGAACGTATAGGCTCGAGCCTTCTGCAAAGACATATGAGACCGCGGGAGTTGCCGCGTCCGTGAAAATGAACGTGAGTTGACCAGGATTCGAACAAATCGCACAACCATTGCCGGCGTAGAACAAGTCAACAGCCCAGTAGCTACGTATCCAGATGGCGGCGAAGACCAGAGTAATAAAGACGGGTGCGATCAAAATGCTAAGTCTGAAGAATCGCGTCATTTGATCCCCTCACCGGCCCGGGATGGGGGATTGGGGTTTGACGAGGTCTTTGTATTTTTCGCGGACTTTGTCCACCTTTGGCAAGGCGATGTGGGCGATGTAGCCTTGTCGGGGGTTTTGGCAGGCGTAGTTTTGGTGGTAGGCTTCGGCGGGATAAAAAGCCTTGAGGGGTTCTAATGTGGTGACGACGGGGCGGGGGAAATGTTTGCTGGCGTTGACGTCGTCGATGAAGGCCTGGGCGAGTTCTTTTTCCTTTTCGGTGGCGTAGAAGATGGCGCTGCGATACTGGGGGCCGGTGTCGTTGCCCTGGCGATTGAGCGTGGTGGGGTCGTGGGTGGCGAAGTGGACTTCCAGGAGTTTTTCGTATGAGATTTTGGTGGGGTCGTAGATGATTTTGACGGCTTCGGCGTGGCCGGTTGCGCCGGTGCAGACGGCTTCGTAGTTGGCGGTTTCCCTGGAGCCGCCGGCGTAGCCGCTGATGGCTTCGGAGACGCCGTCGAGTTCTTCGAAGACGGCCTCGACGCACCAGAAGCAGCCGCCGGCGAAGACGGCTTCGGCACGGGCGGCGCTGGCGGCTTTGGTGGTGGGTTTGGTGGTGGGTTTTGAGATGGCGGCGGCGGCGGCCACCAACGCGGTGGGGTCTTCGGCGAGGGTGGCGAGCTTGGCGGTGGGGAGGAATTTCATGACTTCGGAGTTGAGGCAGTAGCGCAGGCCGGTGGGACGGGGGCCATCGTCGAAGACATGGCCGAGGTGCATGTCGCAGCGGTTGCAGATGATTTCGGTGCGGACCATGCCGTAGGCGCGATCGACTTCCTCGTGGACGTTTTCCCTGGAGATGGGCTGGAAGAAGCTGGGCCAGCCGGAGCCGGATTCGAATTTGGAATCGGAGGAGAAGAGAGGGAGGTTGCAACCGATGCAGAAGTAGACGCCGGCTTCGTGGTTGTTGAGGAGGCCGCCGCAGAATGCGGGCTCGGTGCCTTTGGCGCGGCCGATTTTGTATTGGGCGGGGGTGAGGCGTTTTTGCCATTCGGCATCACTGAGGACGAGCTTGGGGGCGTCGATGGGATCGGAGAGTTTGCCGTCTTTGGTGATGACGCGGATGCGGGCGGTGGGGGTGGACATGGGGTTCCTTTCATCAGAGGAGTTGGGTGAGGCGGCGTTGGCGGAGGGGGGGCGGTCGCAGGAGGTGAGGAGAAGTGAGAGAATTAACAGGGTGAGAGTTCGCATACCAGAGAGAACACGCATGGGGTGGCTCCTATTCCCGTTTGACGAACGTCCGCTGAAGCGGACCCTACGGGAGATATAGGAGTGTATTTCGGGTGTTGGGGGTGGGCAACTGGATTGGGAAATATGGGACGAGAAGGAAAAGAATTTACCACGCAAGCACGGAGGCACGGAGGGCAGCTTTTGGCGGAGAAGGGTGAGGGGGAAGGAAGACTTTTTGAATTTATTTTTGGGGAATAAAATTGAGGGAATAGGTCAGGGGATGAGGTGGTAGGAGATAAAGGCGATTTTTTTGGAGTCGGGGGACCAGCAGGGGGTGTTGATGGTGCCCTGGCCGCCGAAGAGGTTGGCGAGAAGATCGATTTTGTTGGTGGAGAGGTTGAGGACGCGGAGGGAGACGAGTTGGTTTTCGGGGTGGCCTTTGACGTCGGGAGAGTAGGAGAGGAAGAGGAGTTTTTTGTTGTCGGGGGAGGGGTGGGGGAACCAGTTGTTGAAGGTGTCGGTGGTGATTTGTTCCTGGCCGGAGCCGTCGGGGTTCATGCGCCAGATTTGCATTTGGCCGGTGCGGTCGGAGTTGAAGTAGATGGATTTGCCGTCGGGGGAATATTCGGGGCCGTCATCGAGGCCTTTGGCGGAGGTGAGGCGGGTTTCGGTGGAGGCATCTGGGCCGCCGGATGCGGGGATGGTGTAGATGTCGAACTCGTTGTTGCGCTGGGCACAGAAGGCGAGGATTTTTCCGTCGGGGGACCAGCCGTGGAAGTAAGAGGGGCCGATTGGAGTAATCAGTTTTGGTGTGCCGCCAGTGATCGGGAGGGTGTAGATGAGGGATTGGCGGTTGCCTTGGGATTGGTCGGAGATGGCCAGGAGTACGCCGTCGGGGGAGGGGGCGTGGTCGTTGTTGCAGCGGGTGGCGAAGCCGGTGTTGATGACTTCGGGTTGGCCGCCGATGACGGGGATGCGGTAGATGCGGCCGGCCTGGTTGTAGATCAGGGTGGTTCCGTCGCGCAGCCAGTTGGGGGCTTCGATGCGGGCGTTGGTGGTGTAGGTGATGCGTCGATCGGTAGAGGAGAGGGATTGGGTTTCGAGGGTGCTGTAGAGGGTGGGTTTTGCAGTAGGTGTTGGGAGATTGGTGTTGAGCTGGACGTTGGAGAAGGTGGCGGATTCGGTGATGTCTTTGTTGTGGGAACAGAGGGCGAGGCCGACAAAGAAGGGATCGGCAAAGGTGAGGCGGTGGGATGCGCCGGAGAATTTGAGGTCTTCATCTTTGGTGGAGTCGGTGGAGAGGTAGAGGCGGATGAATTGGCCGCGTTTTTCCAGGCGCAGGCGCTTGGGGTTGGTGAGGTTGGATTGAACTTCGTGGGTGAGAGCGCCTTTCGATTCGCGGAACTGGAGGGAGGTCAGGCCGTCGCCGTGGAGGGCGACGTCGATGTAGGCGGAGTCGGCGTCGAGGGATTGACGGATCATGAGGCCGGCTTTGCGGTGTTTGTCGGCGCCGGTTCCGATGAAGGAGATGTCGGCGGAGAGGGAAAGGTCGCCGGTTGATTTGGAGAAGAGATAGTGGAAGGCGTCTTTGGCGGCCCACATGTTTTCGCCGGCGGCGGAGAGGGTGTAGGTTTTGAGATTGGAGTCGAGGGAGGAGGAGCCGGGGTGAAGGAGGGTTCCGATGTCTTTTTGATCTTCGAAAATCCCGATGGGGGCGGCGTGGGAGGTGAGGGGGAAGAGGCAGAGGATCAGGAGTTGGGCTTTGGCAACGTGGCTCATGCGTTTCACTATAAGTGATGGGATCAATTTGAGAAGGAGGAACGATGGTGCGGCGAATGATGGTGATGGCGGCGATGCTGGTGGCGGGGGTTGGGATGTGCGGGGCGCAGGAGTATCAGTTGGGAGCGGATTCGCAGGTGCAGGAGGGGGTGGCGAAGGGGAAGGTGACCAAGCAGCACTGGGCGAGCAAGATTTTCGAGGGGACGGAGCGGGACTACTGGGTGTATGTGCCGGCGCAGTATGACGGGACGAAGGCGGCGTGCGTGATGGTGTTTCAGGATGGGTCGGCGTATGTGAATGAGAAGGGGCAGATGCGGGCGCCGGTGGTGTTTGACAATCTGATCGCGAAGAAAGAGATGCCGGTGACGATTGGCATCTTCATCAATCCGGGGACGAAGCCAGCCAAGGAGGCAGGGGGCAAGGGCGTGAGCAATCGAAGTTTTGAGTATGACTCGCTGGGGGACCAGTATGCGCGGTTTTTGCTGGAGGAGATTTTGCCGGAGGTGGGGAAGAATTTGAAATTGACGGATGATCCGGAGGGGCGGGCGATATGCGGGATGAGCTCGGGGGGAATTTGTGCGTTCACGGTGGCGTGGGAGCGGCCGGAGGCGTTTCGGAAGGTGTTGAGTCAGATCGGGAGTTTCACGAGCATTGCGTATCGGCCGAATGCGCAGGGAGCCAATCCAATGAGAGGTGGGGATGTTTATCCGACGCTGATCAGGAAGACGCCTGCGAAGCCGATTCGGGTTTTTCTCCAGGATGGATCGAATGACCTGGACAATGTGCATGGGAACTGGTTTTTGGCCAATCAGCAGATGGCGGCGGCGCTGAAGTTTGCGAAGTATGATTACAAGACGGAGTGGGGGACTGGGAAGCACAGCGGGGAGCATGGGGGGGCGATTTTACCGGATTCGCTGAGATGGTTGTGGAGGGAGTATGCGCCGAAGAATTAGGACGGGGGGATTAAACACGAAGACACCAAGGCACGAAGGCCAACTCGCGATGGAGGAGTGCGCGGGTGAGGGTCGGGTTTTGGGTTTGATTTTTAATGAGCGAGATGGAGATGGAGGATAGGCATGCGCGGGGCGCTAGGCGAAGGCGAAAAAGATCAGCCAGACAAGCAAATAGGTCGGTATGAGAATTGGCAGGGCGTAACGCACGATGTAGCCGCCGAATGAGGGGGTTTTGCAGCCGGCGGCGTCGGCGATTGATTTGACCATTAGATTCGGGCCGTTGCCGATGTAGGTACATGCGCCCCAGAACACTGAGCCGACCGAAATCGCCACGATGAACAGACTCAAGCCCGGGCTGCCCAGCAGAAATCCGAGCCTCATCCGGTCCTCGCCCATCGTTCCGGCCAGGACGTGCTCGGGATAATGCTCCACCATGGCCCCGATGGCGCCGCGGACCGGCCCCTCGGCCAGCGCTGCGTGCATCTCCAGCGACCGTCTCTTCGACATTTCCGCCAGCGTTGCCCGCGCATGGTGCAGATGCTCCCCGTCGATCCCGGCCAGCTTCACCTCGAGGAAAGTCTTGTATGTCGGCGCATTATCCAGCACGGACGACAGGGCCCCGCTGGCAAAGTAATAATTCCCGGCCGTGTTCAGCGGCAGATGCCGCGCGTTGGCCTGCAAATACTCGATGGCCGGCACCATGGTCGCGAAGATGCCAAAAAACAGGATGGCCACTTCCTTGATCGGCCCGAAGGTGAACTCATTGGATTTGTGAACGTGCCTGGGCGTCAGCTTCCAGGAGATGATCGCCGCGGCCACCATCATGATTTCGCGGCTCAGGACGAGGTCGAGCCCTGCCCCGATTCCCCGCGCTCCATGCAGCAGCGCATACACGGCCTCCACAATCCCGGGGCGAAACACCGCCAGGATGATCAGGCCGATCAGCGCGAAATTATGCACCCCCAGGATTCTTACCGCACGGCCGCCTTCGCTCCCCGGATGCTCCCGGTCCTGCTTGCGATGATCGAGGGTGTCGAAAATGAAAAAGACCGTCAGCAATATCCCCACCGCCAGCACCCACGCCCCCTGCAATCTGGAGAATGTCCACCAGAACGGCACGCCGCTCAGATATCCCAGAAACAGCGGCGGATCTCCAATCGGCGTCAGCACTCCGCCCACGTTGGCGACGATAAAAATGAAAAACACAACGTGATACGGCTTGAGATGCCCTTTATTCATTCGCAGAAACGGCCGGATCAGCAGCATCGCCGCGCCCGTCGTGCCAAAGACATTCGCCAGCATGGCCCCGGTTAAAAGCATCGTCACGTTCGCCGCCGGCGTCGCCCGCCGGCCGACGTGGATGGAAATCCCCCCGCTCACCACGAACAGCGCCCCCAGCAGAATGATGAAGCTGACGTACTCCCCCATCCCATGCAGCCATTTCTCGGGCCGTCCGAACACAATGCAGTATCCAGCGGCCGCCACCGTGGCCAGCGCCAGCGACACGGCGGGATAGTATTTTTCCCACCAGTGCTTGTGGATGAACGGCATGGTTGCGATGGCAGCCAGCAGCAAGGCAAAGGGGAGGGCCCAGAGGATGCTTACCGAATCCCGCGCTGCCTCGATCACTATCGACGCCGCGCCGGAACTGGACTTCCAGAGCGACGCCGTGACCATCACCACGATGGCCGCCAGGAATCCGGCCGACAGCGCCGGCCCCCAGGGAATCCGCATCCGCTCGGCCACACTGGGGATAGTCGCTTCGGTGGTTTCCATCTTCGCGTCCCTCTGCTTCCATCAATCATACATGGGCGGGCGGCAGTTGCTTGCCGCCCGCCCATATTGATTTCACGCACATTCAACATACCAGGCCGCACTCACACTCCGGCCGCGCTGGTGCGAGCCACAACTCCCGAGGGCTTGTAACCGGCCGAATCCATCGCGGCCGAAGTCGGGAACTGCTCGGGAATAGACGAGCCCGAGCCGAATTCCGGATAACCCGGGATACCCATCTCAGGGATATCGAGACCCGAGTACTCGGTCTCTTGCGAGACGCGATTGGAACCGATGACCTTACCGATGGTCCAGAAGATCAGGCCGCCAACCACCATGTTCCAGGAGACACATACGACGACGGCAATGGCCTGGGCCAGAAGCTGCTTCACACCACCGCCGTAGAATAAGCCCAGCACGGGGCCGTCCACGCCGTTAAGACCAATACCATACTTGCCGTCCGCGAAGAGCCCGATGCACAGCACGCCCCAGGCACCGTTCACGCCGTGAACGCTGATAGCGCCGACGGGATCATCGATGCCACGCTTCTCCCAGAAGAACACGCTCACCACGACGAGCACGCCTGAGATCAAACCAATCAGGAAAGCGATCGGCGGCGTCACGAATGCGCATGGCGCGGTGATCGCAACCAATCCGGCAAGCATCCCGTTGCACATCATGGTGGGATCGGGCTTCTTGTTCTCCTGAATGATCCACATGTAAAGGCAGGCGGCAAGCGCGCCGGCCGCACTGGCCAGCATCGTGTTCACCGCGATGATGCCGATGCGCCCATCGGTGGCGGCCAGCGAAGAGCCGGCGTTGAAGCCAAACCAGCCGAACGCCAGGATGAAGGTTCCCAGGATTACCATGGGAATGTGATGCCCAAGAATCGGCTGCGGCTTGCCGTCTTTGTACTTACCGAGGCGCGGCCCAAGCAGCCAGCAGCACACCAGCGCCAAGGCTCCGCCTTGCAAGTGCACCACCGACGAGCCTGCATAATCCAGCACACCATGTCCGAGTCCACCCAGCTTGCCTAACTGCGCGAGCCAGCCTCCTCCCCATACCCAGCCGCCATAGATTGGATAGGTCAATCCGCCAATGAACAGACTGAAGATGAAGAAGCTCTTGAAATTCCACCGCTCGGCCAGCGCGCCGGTGGGAATGGTTGCGGTGGTATCCATGAACACCATCATGAACAAGAACCACACGATTGCCTGTGCGTCGTAGGCGCCGCCGGTGAGCATAAACCCGGTCTTGCCGAAGATGCCCCACTCTCCGATCTTGAACATCTGGTCCAAAGTTGGCACTCCACCCAGCGAAGCGGGGCCGCCGACAAATGTGCCATTCGCCCCGCCGCACATGAAGGCGAAGCCGCAGAGAAAGAACCCGGTCATGCCCAGCGCATAGACCATGAAGTTCATGCTCATTGTATGAGCTGAGTTCTTTGCGCGACACAGGCCAGTTTCAACCAATGCAAACCCGGCCTGCATGAACATGACCAGGAAGCCTGCAACCAGGGTCCAGGTGAAGTTCACGGCATAGAAATTCCGGCTGGATGACTTGGCAACACCGTCGATGTCAGCGCGCAGACGTTCAGGTTTCAGCTCTTCGGGAGCTGGCTTGGCCGGATCCGCGGGCGCTTTATATCCAGGGACCGCCGCATCGGTCGGCGACGTCATGAAATCCCCGATCGGATCGGGTTTTGCGCCATCAGCCCGCGCAGACTGCTCCATCCAGAGCAGCGCACCGCACATCACCAGCGCTATGAGCCACGTACAACCACGATGCAACAGGCCACGAATTGCCATACTCCACCTGTGAGGAAAGAGGACATCACTATTTCGCAAGACCGAAGCCCTTCGGCCTGACGGCGGTTCCCAAATGCGGTGGGGCACAAGCCCGCGCCTGCAATGCCGCAACCCGCCCATAACAAACCTCATGCCCACGCCAGAAACTGCCGATCCTGCTTAAAAAAGCAGTTCCACTGCCCCTCGCGTGCATTGCGATTAAGCAACGCCCCCCCTTCCGCCTCCGCCGCGCGCGCTGCCTGGGCAGCCAAGTCCACCGCCACATATGCGAAAAAAAAGAACGGCCCTTGTTGGGCCATCCTATGGGTTTCCATTAAAAACGTGCTAACTGTGCTGCTATCTCGGCCGCAACAACGGCCGCTCAGCCGCCAACTTCCCCTTCATCCGCACCGCCCACCGCGCCCCCATGATCCCAAACACCTGCAATACGACGAAGGCAAACAAAACCGCCGACCAGGGATAGTGCTGTGCGAAATGCAGGATCAGGCACAAGATCACTATCACTATCTGCGTAACAATCAGCCGCTTCCGATATTCCGCCCACATGCAACACCTCGCCCACGAGCATTGCCCGTGAAATAGACCGCCAACCCTCAATTCCCGGCCGTTGCCTAAAGAACAGGCAAATCCTCGCCACAAATTCAGCTACCCTGCCTCAAAGCAAAGCCCATGCCCCAAAACCATCCCTGGTCAGGAGTTACTAGATCGCCGACTCGTTCTTCTCGCCTGTCCGTATCCTCACCACCTCCGTGATCGGGAACACGAATATCTTCCCATCCCCAACTTCGCCCGTGCGCGCGGCCTCGACGATGGCACTCACCGCCTCATCCACATCCGAGTCATTCACGCAGATCTTCAGCAGCACCTTGGGCACGAAACCCACGTCCATCTTCGCGCCCCGATACCGCTCAGTGTGCCCCATCTGCCGGCCAAATCCCTTGCATTCGATGGCCGTGACGCCCAGGATGTTCAGCTTCGCCAAAGCGCCCTTCACCGCATCGAGCCGGTGCGGCTTGATCACCGTTTCAATCATCTGCATAAAGAATCCTCTCTTCTTTGAGTCCCATACTGGCACGTGTTGCCTCGCCCGTGAATTAGGCCCGGTTTGCCTGGTAATCACCCATTGCCCAAAAACCAGGCGAAACCACACAAAACAATCGCCGCCACGCGGCTAATCCATGCCTGAGCAAAGACTATGCCCAAAGAATGGGCGTACCTCGTGTCGGTTATGGAGGCGGCTTCCCTTGCCGACCCAGACCATCCGTAGGGGCGGCTTGGGCCGCCGATCCAACCATCATTCCGAGCGGCTGAATTTTCTAATTTGAAGCGGTATGGGGGCCCGACGCCGAATCATAAACCAATTTGCCATCCAAATATGTCCTCATCACTTTGGTCCCCCCAATCTCCTCCTGGCCGCATTTCAACAAATCCCGATCGACAACAATCAAATCCGCCCGTTTCCCCACCTCCAGCGTCCCCGCCTCATCCTCCCTGAAAAGCAGGTAGGCATTATTAGAGGTATAGAACCGAATCGCCTGCTCCCGCGAGATCGCCTCTTCCGGATGCAATTGCCCCTCATACCACCGCGCCCGTCGGGTGATGGCCGTCTGCATGGCCAGAAAGGGGTTATAGGGATTGATGGACCGCAGCGAGCCCACTTTCTGCATATGGTCCGACCCGCCCCCGGCGATCGCCCCGGCCGCAAATAAGCTCTTCAACGGCTGAAACCACCTCAGTCGCTCATACCCAAACTGAGCCGCCAGCGTCCGCGTATCCAGGTAAAGCCACGCCGGCTGAATATCCACGCACACCCCCAGCTGCGCGCATTTCGCAACCGCCTCCTCGCTCATGAAATTCGAATGCGTGATGCACGGGCGATTCTCCTTCACCGGCCGCCCGCGATTCAGCTCCTCGTAAACATCCAGCAGTGTATGCACGGCCCCATCGCCGACGGAATGCGCTGTGAACTGCATCCCGCCATCGAGCGTCGTCTTCACGATGGGGAGCAATCGCTCGCGCGGAATAAACAACACACCCCGATACTCAGGGTCCCGAATCGCATAAATTTCGCTCACCCCCCACGGCTTTCTCATGTACGCGCTGCCCGTCAGCATTCCCCCATCCAAAAACGTCTTGATCCCGATGATTTGCAGCATCGGATCATGCTTTCGCAGCGGATCCTTCGCCACCTCGCGAATGCGATTCTGGATTCCTTCCATCGGCCCAATCGTGTCGATGTGGCGGGAGACCGAAATCCGCACCGTCAGCTTCCCATCCGCCAGCAGCTTCTGATACCGCCGCACATCCTCGGCCCCCGCATTGCGGTCCCCGATGCTGGTAATCCCCACCGAGTTGTAATCATGAAACAATTCGGCGGTCTTTCGGTATCGATCCGCTTCCGTCGCCTGCCTTCCCGAATCCTGGCTCTTCACATATCTCGTGCAACTCCGCAAAATCCCCGTCGGCTCCCCATTTCCATCTTTCTCCACAAATCCCGGCCCGCCGTCGCTGATCTGAAAGTTCCTATCAATCCCCGATAGCTTCATCGCCAGCGAATTCAACGAAGCATCCGGCCCCGTCGAAAACACCACCGGATTCTTTGGCGCTACGCGATCCAATTCTTCGCGTGTCGGATAGCGCTGCTCCCGCAGCCGCGTGATGAACACCTGGCTGACATTCACCCACTTCCCCTCCCCCAGCGCCTCCGCCCGCCCGCGAATATATTCCAGCACATCCCCCACCGTCTCCATCGTCGGCACCGCATGATCAAACTCCGTCATGCTGGCCGACCCCGGATGCACGTGCGAGTCCATCAACCCCGGCAGCACCATCCGCCCCTTCAAATCCACCACCTCCGTCCCCGCCCCCTTCAATTTCAAAATGTCGGAGTCACGCCCCACCTTCAGGACCTTCCCATCTTTGATCGCAATCGCCTCCCGAACCGAAAAGTCCTTATCAACCGTCACGACTCTCGCCCCATGCAAAATCAAATCCGCCTGCGTCTGGGGGCTCTTCGCACATCCTCCCATGAAAAATACAACCACAGAGATCGCAGAGAACGCGCAGAGACCCCGGAGAAAACAATTCCGCACTGTCTTCTCTGCGGTCTCTGCGTCCCTCTGCGGTCTCTGCGGTCTCTGCGATTCTCTTCGCATTTATTTCCCCGTGCTAAATCCCCCATCGATAATCAACGCCGATCCCGTCACAAACGCAGCCTCATCGCTCGCCAGATAGAGCGCCGCCGCCGCTATCTCCTCCGGCCTGCCCATCCTCTTCAGGATTTGGGTAGATGCCATCTCCTCATACGCCTTCTTCGGATCCGCATACTCCTTCAATCTCTCCTCCACAAACGGCGTGTGTACCCTCCCCGGACAAATGCAGTTCACCCGCACCTTATGTTCCGCCAAATCCAGGGCCATCGATTTGGTCAACCCCACCACTGCAAACTTGGTCATGCAGTAAGCATATCGATCCCTGACCCCCACGATCCCCCCAATCGAAGCAAGGTTCACAATCGACCCCGCCCTCCTCTCCACCATCCCCGGCGCAAAAACCTTCGACATAAAATGCACCCCCTTCACATTCACCCCATACAACTGATCCATTTCCTCGCCGGATGTCGTGAGAATTGTCCCCACGTGCCCAATCCCCGCATTATTGATGAGCACATCGCATTTCCCCACCTCTCGTCCCGCGGCCTGGCACGACTTCTCATCGGCCACGTCCAGCTCGATAAATCTCGCCTTACCCCCAGCCGCCCGAATTGACTCCACGACTCTCTTGCCCTCGTCAACCTTCCGATCTTCAACGACCACCTCCGCCCCCGCAGCCGCCAGGACGCGCGCAATTGCCTCGCCGATGCCCGAAGCGGCGCCGGTCACCACTGCAATCTTGTCAGTCAGTTTAAACATGCCGTCAAACGGCGATGAGATTACGCAAAAACGTCCGCCACCGCACACTCAAACCCGGGCACGACATCCCCCCCATCAAGCGTATCCGACTCGCGCAATACAAGCTTATTCCCATCGACCCGATGCACCGTGATTGTCCCGTTTCTCGGATTCACCACCCAAACCAATTTCGCTCCACCGGCCAAATAATCCGCGGCCTTCTCTTCCACTTCCTTCAGCGTGTCACCCGGTGAAATCACCTCGACCGCCAAATCCGGCGCTCCATCCCAAAACCCCACCGGCCTTCCCTTCGCCGGCAGTCGCGCGGCCGCGATAAACGAGATGTCGGCACCACGAACCGTGTCCGGATTCCTGGCCAGCCTGAATCCCGTTTCCGCTCCCAAAACCTTTCCAAGCTTTTTCTTTCTCTCATGAGCAGTAAGCAGGAAGTGCAGATTGTCGATAATCGCCCCATGATCGAATCCGGACGGCGCCATCATGCGCAACTCCCCTCTCACCAGCTCCCGCCTCTGGTCATTGGGCATTTTCCAAAGATCCTCGGCCGTGATTGGTTTTGTCGTCGTCGCCACCGCTGACTCCATCTCCCGCGCCCACCTCAATTATATCAATCCTCCGTCTCCAATATCGCCATGAACGCCTCTTGCGGGATATCCACGCTCCCCACCCGCTTCATCCGCTTCTTCCCCTCCTTCTGCTTCTCCAACAACTTTCGTTTGCGAGTCACATCCCCCCCATAGCACTTCGCCGTCACGTTCTTTCCCACTGACTTGATGGTTTCCCGAGCAATAATCTTGCCCCCAATCGCCGCCTGAAGCGGAATCTCAAACAGATGCCGGGCAATCTCCTCCTTCAGTCTGACCAGCAGTTTCCTTCCCCGCGCCTCGGCCTTGTTCTTGTGTACGATCACCGACAGCGCATCCACCCGATCGGCGTTGACGAGAATGTCCATCTTCACCAGGTCCCCAACCCGGAATCCGATGAAATCATAATCCATCGTCCCGTACCCCTTGGTCCCGCTCTTCAACCGGTCGTAAAAGTCATAGATGACTTCCGCCAGCGGCATCTCATAAACCAGAATCACCCGCGTCGCCCCGATGTATTCCGTCTTCTTGTAAACCCCCCGCCGATCCTCGCACAACTGAATGATCGCCCCCACGCTGTCGGCCGGCACGATCAGGTTGATCACGATGTACGGCTCGCGAATCTCCAACACCTGCGACAGATCCGGCAATTCACTGGGCGCATCAATCCGCTTGAGCGATTTATCGCTCATCAGAATCTCGTACGTCACCGTCGGCGCTGTCTGCACTACCTCAATATGAAACTCCCGCTCCAGCCTCTCCTGAATGATTTCCATGTGCAGCAATCCCAGGAATCCGCACCGAAATCCAAACCCCAGCGCATCGCTGCTTTCCGGCTGGAAAGTAAACGATGAATCATTCAATTGAAGCCGATCCATCGCATCCCGCAGCTCGTCATATTGCGTCGATCCCCCCGGATAAAAATCGCAGAACACCATCTGCTGGATCGGCTTATACCCCGGCAATGCCGAATCTGCCGGCCGAAGCGCATCCGTCACGGTGTCGCCAATGCGAATGTCGTGCAGGTCCTTGATCGCCGCCACAATAAAACCCACCTCCCCCGTCCCGATCGTCTCCACCCGCACCGGCCGCGGCGTCAGCTTTCCCAGGTCGCTGACCTGATATTCCTTGCCATTGCCCATCAGCCGGATCTTCTGCCCCTTTTTCAAATCCCCATCGACAACGCGCACATAAACGATCACGCCCCGATAATCATCGTAGATCGAATCAAAAATCAGCGCCCGCGTCGGCTGATCCGGCAATCCCTTGGGGGATGGCAACTGATCGCACAGCTTGTGAATCAGATCATCGATCCCCTCCCCCGTCTTGGCCGAAACCAGGATCGCATCCTCCGCCCGAAACCCCAGCACCTGCTCGATCTCCTCCGCCACCGCCACCGGATTGGCGGATGGCAGATCGATTTTATTAATGACCGGAATGATCTCTAATCCGACCTCGATCGCCGCATAAGCATTCGCCACCGTCTGTGCCTGCACGCCCTGCGTCGCATCGACGACCAATATGGCCCCCTCGCACGCCTGAAGCGCCTTCTGCACCTCATAATGAAAATCCACGTGCCCCGGCGTGTCGATGAAGTTCAGCATGAACTTCTCCCCCTTGTGCTCATGAAATACCGTCACCGCCGAAGCCTTGATGGTGATGCCGCGCTCACGCTCGAGGTCCATGTCATCGAGAATCTGGTTTTGAAATTCACGCTCGGTGATGGCCCCCGCGCGCATCAGCAGGCGGTCAGACAGCGTGCTCTTGCCATGATCGATGTGCGCAATAATCGAGAAATTCCGTATCTGCATACACTCCAACTGCTTTCACAACTAAAGATCATCATCTTACGGCCCCCCCGTCCCAATGTCATTCCTCCACCAGGTTCACAACCACGCGCTTGGGAAGTTGGGCGAATGACGAGTTTTCGCTAGATTGGTGAGGACTCAATCGGAGGCTTCATGGATTTGGCGGAGTTGCGGCGGAGACTTTCGGCTCATCACCAGGAAAAAACGCTGCGGTTTGTGGAGCAGTTGCCGGAAGCGGGGAAAAAGAAGCTGCTGGGGCAATTGGGGGCGATTGATCTGGATTCGATTTCAAAGCTGATCAAGGAATATGTGGCGCAGAAGCCGCATCTTGCGTTGCCGAAGGATATTCGGCCGGTGAAGGTGTATCCGCGGAGGCCGACGGGGGAGCTGAGGGAGTTGTATGAGAAGGCGCGGGAGCGGGGGATGCAGTTGGTGAGGGACGGGAAGGTCGCGGCGTTTCTGGTGGCCGGGGGACAGGGGACGCGGCTGGGGTATGACGGTCCGAAGGGGGAGTTTCCGATTACACCGATCAAGAATAAGCCGCTGTTTCAGGTCTTTGCGGAACAGTTGCGGGCGTGGGGAAGTGAGGTTGGCAGGAGCATTCCCTGGTACATCATGACCAGCGATATCAATGATGCGGCCACGCGGGAGTTTTTTAAGAAGAACAAATTTTTTGGATGTGAGCCGCGGGATGTGTTCTTTTTTGAGCAGGGGATGATGCCGGCGTTTGCGATGTCGGGGGAGATGCTGCTGGCCGAGAAGGATTCGCTGGCGCTTTCGCCCGATGGGCACGGGGGATCGCTGCGGGCGCTGTTCAAGTCTGGCGCGCTGGCGGACATGAAGAAGCGGGGGATTGAGCAGTTGTCGTATTTCCAGGTGGACAATCCGATGGTTCACTGCATCGATCCGCTGTTCATCGGACTGCACGAATTGACCGGGTCGGAGATGGCGTCGAAGGTGCTGCCCAAGTCGAGTGCGCTGGAGAAGGTGGGGAATTTCGTGGTGGCCGATGGGAAGACGCAGGTGATTGAGTATTCGGATATGCCAGAGGATTTGGCCAAACATACGGCGGCCGATGGGTCGCTGAAATTCAATGCGGGATCGATCGCGATTCATGGGCTGGCGGTATCGTTTGTGGAGAGATTGAATCTGGGGGGGCAGTTGAAGTTGCCGTGGCACCGGGCGGAGAAGAAGGTGGCGTATATCGACGATTCGGGGCGCGAAGTGAAGCCGGAGAAACCGAACGCGATCAAGCTGGAGCAGTTTGTGTTTGATGCGATTCCGTTGGCGAAGAATCCGCTGGTGTATGAGACAGATCGGGAGGAGGAATTTTCGCCGGTGAAGAATGCGGAGGGAGCGGATTCGCCGGAGACCTGTCGTCGCGATCAGATCAGACGGGCGGCGAGATGGTTGGAGGGGGCGGGAGTGAGGGTGGCAGAGGATGCCGTGGTTGAAATATCGCCGCTGTTTGCGGAGAGGGCGGAGCAATTAAAAGGGAAGAGATTGCCCAAGGAGATTAAAAGCGGTGAGAAGATCTATTTTGGGGATTGAGGACACGGGCAAGATGCTCGTGGTACGGGGGGATTAAAACTCGCGACGTTGGCGGGCGGGGGCGATGTTGAGGATTTTGCGGTATTTGGCGACGGTTCTCCGCGCGATTTCGATGCCTTGCTCCTTGAGCTTGATGACGATCTCATCATCGTTGAGCGGATTGCGCTTGTCTTCGTTTTCGATGATGGCCTTGAGCTTTTCCTTGACGGCGTCCCAGGACATGTCCTCGCCGTCAGCGCTGGTGGTGCCGCCACTGAAGAAGCGGCGGAGGGGCATGACGCCGCGGGGAGTCTGGACCCATTTTTCGCTGACAGCGCGGGAGACGGTGGCGACGTGAATGCCCAGTTGCTCGGCCACCTGGATCATGGGCAGGGGCTTTAAATGCTCGGGGCCTTTGTCGAAGAACTCGCGCTGGTGCTCGACGACAGCGCGGATGACGCGGAGGATGGTGCTGTTGCGCTGCTCGATGGATTCGATGAGCCAGCGGGCGTTGCGGACGTTGTTGGCCAGGAATTCGCGGGTTTTCTTGTCGCAGGAGCGCTCCTTGAGCATCTTGCGATACATGGCGCTGATGAAGAGGCTGGGGGTGCGGTCGTAGGTCATCTGGGTTTCGTATTTGCCGGTTTCTTCGTCGAAGTAGATGATGGCGTCGGGGGTGACCTGGGGGGAATCTTCGCTGCCGATCAGCTTGCCGGGGTGGGGATGGAGGCGGGAGAGGTTTTTGACGGCGGCCTGGATGTCGGGGATTTCGCGGCCGAGCTTGCGGGCGATTTGGGGATAGCGGTTCATCTCCAGATCTTTGAGATGTTCCTGAACGAGCTTGCGCTCCAGATCGAAATCGTGGTCTTCAGAACGAGTTGGGTCCTGCTCGACGGCGTCGAGCTGGAGGAGGAGGCATTCCTGAAGGTCGCGTGCGCCGATGCCGGGAGGATCGAGGGTTTGGACAAGCGCGAGGGCGGCGGTGAGGTCTTCGAGGCTGGGACGGCTTTTTGATTCCCGCTGGATGTCGGCCAGCTCGGTGCGGAGATAACCTTCGGCGTCGATGTAGTTGATGATGGCTTCGCCGGCCGCGCGGAGGCTTTCGGAGCATTCGACAAAGGACCATTGACGGAGCAGGACTTCGGTGAGTGCCTCGCCGCGGGCGGCGGTGTTGGTCATGGCGTCGAGCTTTTTGTCGCGCTCGCCGTCGTAGGATTGGGGGGTGCGGAATTCGCGGGAGTTGTTGGTGAAGAATTCCTCGTTCTCGAGGTATTCGCTGAGTTTTTCCAGACGGTTGAAATCCTCGGCCTGGTCGGAGCCTTCGTTCACCAGAAGCGGCCGCTCGGACTCGGAGCGTTCTTCGCGGCCTTCGATGTCCTGGTTGGCGACCTCGACCGCCCCGCCATCCTCGGCGTCGGATTCGGTGAGTTCGAGGACGGGGTTATTTTGGAGTTCCTGTTCGATTCGCTCCTCGAGCTTCTGGAGGGGAAGCTGGAGAATCTCCATCGACTGGATCATTCGAGGCGTGAGGAGCTGTCTGAGCTCCGGCCGCATCGATTGGGTTAACTGCATTGCCATAAGTGACTTATATTAAACTGCCTCTGTGAGGCACGGGATTTGCTTCAACGCCTTTAAAGAATATATACGACTGTCGGACGAGGTGGGCAAGTGTAAAAGTGGGAGGAATTATTGGGCTGGCACGGGAATTTCTAAATGGCCGCGAATTGGGGTGAAAACCGGGGTTGGCGTATAGAATCCGGCCGTGGCGGCAATCGTTGAAATCGAACATTTGGACTTTGCTTATGGAGAACAACTGGTTCTCAAGCAGATCACGCTGCCGATTGAGGAGGGGAGCACCCTGGGGATCATTGGGCCCAATGGCGGCGGGAAGAGCACGCTGCTGAAGCTGTTGCTCAATCAGCATCGGCCCACGCGGGGAGTGATTCAGATAGCGGGGTTGACGCCGGCTCAGGCGGTGGCGCGCGGGGATGTGCTGGGATATTTGCCACAGAATCATCCGGTGAATGAATCGTTTCCGATCAGCGTGAGGCAGGTGGCGCGAATGGGATTGGCGGGGAAGACGGGGTTGCTGCGGCCGTACAAGGCGGAGGATTTGAAGTTTGTGGACTGGCTTTTGGAGAAGGTGGGCGTTGCGGAATTGGCGGAGCGGCCGATTGGGACGATTTCGGGGGGGCAGAGGCAGCGGGCGCTGATCGCAAGGGCGCTGGCGGCAAAGCCGCGCGTTTTGCTTCTGGATGAGCCGACGACGGGGATCGATCGGTCGGGGCAGCAGAGGTTTATTGAGTTCATCGCGGATTTGAAGAGAGAGCTGGGGCTGACGGTGGTGCTGGTGAGCCATGATCTGCGGGCGGTGACGTCGATGTCGGATCGGATTGCGTGTTTGAACGTGACGTTGCATTATCATGATGTCCCCGAGCGCATGCCGCAGGAGCTTTTGTTTCGGATGTTCGCGTGTGATTTGCAGGCCGCGGGACTGGCGGAGGGGAAGGGGTTATGACGGCGCTGCAAATGTCCATCATCACCGCGTCGGCGATCGGGCTGGCGTGTGCGGCACTGAGCGTGTTCGTGATTTTGCGGCGGTGGGCGTTTATTGGGGAGGGGATTGCGCACGCGGGGTTTGGAGGGGCGGGGACGGCGTGGGTGTTGTCGCTTTTGTTGCCGGGGGTTGCTGGGTTGCGGAGCGAGGGGGGGATTTACTGCATCGCGGCGGTTTTCTGCCTGGGGATGGCACTGGTGATTGGCTGCATGACCCGGCGCGAGCATGTTTATTCGGATACGGCGATCGGGATTGTGCTGGTGGCGTCGCTGGCGTGGGGATTTCTGGGATTGGGGGCTTACATCCAGTTGAAGAACATAACGCCGCCGGGTTGGGGGGATTATGTGCTGGGGCAGACCAGCTTGCGGCGGGTGGATGTGATGGCAGCGCTGTTGATGTGCGGGGGGGTGCTGTGGGTGTTGGGGTTGATGAGGAAGGAGATCGTGGCGTTTTGTTTTGATGCGGAGATGGCGGAGGTGGGCGGTGTGCGCGTGGGGGTGATTCACTATGTGATGATTCTGCTGGTGACGACGACGATATTGCTGGGGATGAGGTTGATGGGGAGCTTGCTGGTGGCGGCGTTGCTGGTTTTGCCGGGGGCGATTGGGTTGCAGTTGAGCAGGAGGATGAGTGTTGTGGTTGGGACGGCCGTGGGGGCGGGGTTGATTGGGGCGGTGGCGGGGCCGCTGATCAATCATCAGTGGGGTTTCATCAAGGAGGGGCCGGCGATCGTGCTGGTGCTGGTGATGGAGTTTGGGATTGCATATTTGTGGCGACGGACACGAGCGCATTGACATCCCCCCTTGGAAGAGTGTTACACGGTAATTGACTCCGGGATTTCGGCGTTGTGGGAGACGGATTGGACGTCCTCGTGGTCTTCGAAGGCGTCGATGAGCTTGAGGATGCGCTGGGCGACGTCGCCCTGGACGGGAATGGTGGTGTTGGGGACGTTGGTGATTTCGGAGGCTTCGATGGGGATTTTGAGGCTGGTGAGGGCTTCCTTCACTTTCAAAAAGGCGGCGGGGGTGGTGATGACTTCGTAGACTTCGCCTTCGTTGGTCACATCTTCAGCGCCGGCGTCGAGGGCTTGTTCGATGAGTTGGTCTTCGGGGATGGCGTCGGACTTGATGGCGATGATGCCCTGCTTGGTGAACTGGAAGGCGACTGCGCCGGAAGTGGCGAGATTGCCGCCGGCCATTTCGAAGATTCGGCGTATTTCGGGGGCGGTGCGGGTGCGGTTGTTGGTGAGGCCCTCGACGATGAAGGCGACGCCGCTGGGACCGTAGCCTTCGTAGACGACGGCGTCGAAGCTTTCAGCGCCCAACTCGCCGGTGCCCTTGGCGATGGCTTTTTCGATGGTGTCCTTGGGCATGTTCACAGCGCGGGCTTCGTCGATGATGTAGCGGAGGTTGAGATTGTCCTTCGGGTCGCCGCCGCCGGAGCGGGCGGAGATGATGATCTTGCGGGAGATTTTGCTCCAGATCTTCCCGCGCATGGCGTCGTTGGCGCCTTTGGCACGTTTGATTTTTGACCAGTGACTGTGTCCGGCCATTTTTGTTACTCCTGGTTGTTGCTGCCTTCACTTTTAGCTTGCGTATCGCGTTGGGCGGCTAGTGGGGCGACGTTGAC
>DASYUA010000085.1:0-4833 GCA_036001665.1 Tepidisphaeraceae bacterium | reverse complement strand
GCAGGACAAATTCGATGTGGACAAGGCCGACCTGGCCAGCCGCGGCAACAGCAAGTACATGATCCTTCAGCCGGGACGGCGGGCCGAATATGAGGCGAAGGATGCCAAGCTGATCGTCACCGTCCTGCCCGAAACCAAAACCGTCGATGGCGTCGAAACCGCCGTCGTTGAAGAGCGCGAGTCCGAGGGTGGAAAATTAAAAGAAGTCTCCCGCAACTTCTTCACCATCAACCGCAAAACCGGCGACGTTTACTATTTCGGCGAGGAAGTTGACATTTACAAGGATGGAAAAATTGTCGATCACGAAGGCGCATGGCTTTCCGGCCAGAACGGCGCTCACTTCGGCATGCTCATCCCCGGCCAGCCAAAACCCGGCCAGAAGTTTTACGCCGAAATTGCCCCCAAAGTGGCCATGGATCGCTGCGAAGTGAAGGATGCCAACGCCAAGATTCCCACGCCCCTACTGGGCACATTCAACGGTTGCCTGAAGATTGATGAGACCACACCGCTCGAAAAAGGAACCAGCCACAAGGTCTATGCTCCCAACGTCGGCCTGATCCAGGATGATGAGATGATGCTGGTCAGGGTCGAAGGCGGCGGCGGAATGTAGGGGCGGCTTTAGCCGCCGATCCAAGGCGCTCAACGGCGGCTGAAGCCGCCCCTACGTGATTTTATCCTGCCGCAAAAACCGGCTGATCCCCGGCTTGAAAATCACTTTGCCCTCGACGACCACCAGCTCCTCATCCAGATAGAGCTGCACGGCCTTGGATAGCACCTGCGCCTCCAACTCCAGCCCCTTGCGCTTCACATCCTCCAATTGATCCGCCCCCACGTTGATGTGAAACACATCCTGCAAGATCACCGGCCCCTCATCGAGTTGCTCGGTCACAAAATGGGCCGTACATCCATGCACCCGCACCCCCGACTCATACGCCTGCTTGTAAGGCGCTGCACCCGGAAAATACGGCAGCAGCGAGGGATGAATGTTGATGATCTTGTACCGATACGCGGCCACGATCCGGGCTGGCAAAATCCGCATGTACCGAGCTAAGACAACCAGATCGGCCTGATTTTCCTGAAGCGATTTGTGCAGCCAGTCAAAGTGCGCTTCCGGCTGATCGGCCCCCTTCCACGCAAACGGCAGCCCAGCCTCGCGGGCAATCGGCTCCAGGTCCGGATGATTGGCCAGCACGGCAACGATTTTCCCATGGAGCTTCCCGTGTTTCGTGTCATCGATGAGCTGCTGAAGGCAATGCGGCTCCTTGCTCACCAGCAGCGCCAATTTCTTCTGCCGCCGCTCCGAGTGCAGATGCACCCGCACTTCCATGTCGATCCGCCGCCCCAGATCGATCAGCCCCGTGATGATCTCGGACAGATCACAATTCAGATCTTTCAGATCGACCAGCATGTCCATCACAAAAAACCCCCGCACCACCCGCTGCTCGATGTCCTCGATATTGATCCCCCGATCGGCCATATACGTGGCAAACTGCGCAACCACGCCCTTCTGATCCTTGCCAAGCACACTGACCACGGCGAGCACGGGCTGGGGCACATCACTCCTTGGAAAACGTCGGGGTAGTTTACAGGGGCAGCGAGATTTATCACACTATTCATCGCCCTCGGCCGCTATGGAAAGAATGGCTTGCTGAACCCCTTTCTCGCATATCTCCAATTCACCGGCTTCCGCGAGTACCGCATGGCCCTGACGGTACTCGTGATCACCTTCTGCTGCCTGCCCTGGCGGCCGAGGTTTATCGATCGACTCCGCAATGCCCTGGGAAGCCTGGCTGAAAAACATGCGATCGCCATTGTGATCACAGGGATTTTGTCATTCGTGATGACCTCATCACTCGCTTATAAACGCGGCGTTCCCGTCGCATATGTTCACGACGAATTCAGCTATATCCTCTCCGCTGACACTTTTGCCCATGGCCGACTGACCAATCCATCGCCGGAGGTTTGGGAGCCCTTCGAGAGCGAGCACATTCTGGTTCGGCCGACCTATCAGTCGAAATATCAGCCAGGGCAGGGGCTGTTCATGGCTCTTGGCCAAGTCATCGCAGGACATCCGATCTGGGGCGTTTGGCTCAGCGCTGCGCTCGCCGCCGCGGCGATGCATTGGGGATTACTGGCCTTCATGTCCGCCCGCTGGGCGATGCTCGGCGGAATCCTCGCCGCCATTCATCCCCAACTGCTCGAATGGGGCCAGCGCTATTGGGGAGGCTCGGTCGCAGTCCTCGGCGGCGCACTCGTGTTGGGCGCTGTCGGGAGAATTGTGCGAGCATTCAGATGTGGCATGGGCGCCTCGCCCATGGCTCCTGAAAACTCACGGGCGAGGCGCCCGTGCCACATGAGTCATGCATTCTGGGCCGCCATCGGTATGGCCATCCTCGCCATCAGCCGCCCCTACGAAGGGTTTGTCCTGACAATTCTCTGTGCATTCGGCTCCGCGATCCTGCTATGGCGGAAACGCATCCCAATTCGCATCTTGTTCAAAAATGCCATTGTCCCGATCGGTGTTATCATGCTCCCTTTCGTCCTCTGGCTCGGCTACTACAACTACCGCGTCACCGGCCATCCCCTGCGGATGCCCTACGTCGAGCATCAATCCCAATACGCCACCGTCCCCCTCTTTCTCTTCCAAAATCCCCCGCCCACCCCCGAATATCGCAACATGGAACTCTGGCGCTTCTACTGGCGCGACCAGCGCTTCCTCTACCTCCGCCGCGACAACTGGCGGCAAGTCCGCGATGAAGCCCTGCGCATGATCGGCGGCCTCTACCAGGCCTGCCTGGGCAACGTCGAAAGCCTCACCATCGCACTGCTTGTCGTCCCCTGGGGCTTCAAATCCAATCGCAAGCTCCGCATGCTCGTGCTCATCCTGATTCTCTTCGCCATCGCCATCCTCGTCGGCACCTTCATGATCGGCCACTACGCCGCCCCGGCCGCCGTTCTCGTCGCCGCAATTGTCCTCATGGCCCTCCGCCGAATGCAGCGTATGGGCGACGCTGTCGGCGCACTGCTCGTCCGCGTCGCCGTTGCCGTCGCCATTCTCTGGTCCCTCTTCTGGTGGATCGCCTTCTTCAACTGGAACCCCGACCCGCGCGAATTTCAAATGCGGCGTCAGGTGATTCAGCTCGAAATTGAAAAAAGTCCCGGCAAACACCTGCTTCTGCTCCGCTACTTTGACCACAACCCCCACGAAGAATGGGTCTATAATGGGGCCGACCTGGAAACCCCAAAGGTGATCTGGGCCCGCGAAATGAGCGATGAAATCAACCGCCGGCTCCTGGATCATTATGCGGATCGCCAGGTGTGGATCATTGAGCCGGATGCCGAAGGAAAGACGCCAACGAAGATACGCGAGGCGCTGAAGTAGATGGCAGACGTAGGACTTGAAATCTCGCAGCCACAATCAACTCGCAGTGAGACTGTCGAAGTCTCCATCGTTATGCCCTGCCTCAACGAGGCCGACACCCTCGCCACCTGCATTAAAAAAGCTCAGCGCGCCCTCCGCGAGGCCAACATCAACGGCGAGATCCTCATAGCCGACAACGGTTCCACAGACGACTCCCCGCAAATCGCCCACAATCTCGGCGCACGCGTCATCCATGTCGAGGAAAAGGGCTACGGCAACGCCCTCATGGGTGGAATCGCGGCCGCCCGCGGCGCCTACGTGATCATGGGCGACGCGGATGACAGCTACGACTTTCTCGACATCGCCAAGTTCGTCCACAAACTCCGCGAGGGCTTCGAGCTCGTCCAGGGCTGCCGCCTCCCCTCCGGCGGCGGCACCGTCATGCCCGGCGCAATGCCCTTCCTGCATCGCTGGTGGGGCAACCCCATGTTTTCTCTCTTCGCCCGCTGGTGGTTTGGCGCGCCGGTGAATGATGTCTACTGCGGTCTGCGCGGCTTCCGCAAGGATTTCTATCAGCGCCTCGACCAGCGCTGCACCGGAATGGAATTCGCCACCGAGATGATCATCAAGTCCAGCCTCTATCAGGCCAAAATCGCCGAAGTCCCGATTTCGCTCCATCCCGACGGCCGAAAAGCACACGCGCCGCACCTCAAGACCTTCCGCGACGGCTGGCGCACGCTGCGCTTCTTCCTGATGTACAGCCCGCGCTGGCTCTTCCTCCGTCCCGGCCTGTTGCTCATTTTCCTGGGCATCATCGGCTACTGCCTCGCCCTCCCTGGCGTGACCATCCACAAAATGACCCTCGACGCCCACTCGCTCCTCTTCGCCAGCCTCGCCATCCTCTGCGGCTATCAATCCGTCCTCTTCGCAGTCTTCACCAAGGCCTTCGCCATCAGCGAGGGGCTCATGCCTCCTGATTCGCGCATGAACAAACTTTTCGAGCTGGTCAACCTCGAGCGCGGCCTGATTTTCGGCGTCGTTACTCTCATCGCGGGAATTGCATTGTTGGCCGCCGCGGTGAATCAGTGGCGCATGGCCCACTTCGGCCATCTCGACTACAGCCACACCATGCGCTGGGTCATTCCCGGCGCGACCCTCACCGCCGTCGGATTCCAAACCATCCTCGCCAGCTTCTTCGTCAGCATCCTGGGAATGCGCCGCAAATGACTCCCGAGCCAGCCACCAACTCGACCTCCTTCGATCAGTATGCCGAAGAATACGACTCCGCCCTCGCCCGCGGCATCTCCGTCAGCGGAGAAGACAAGATGTACTTCGCCCGCGGCCGCGTTGACTGGACGCGAAAGGTGCTCGACAAGCTCGGCGAGAAAACCCAAACCATCCTCGATTTCGGCTGCGGCACCGGATCCTCCATCCCGCTTTTCCTCAATTGGCCCGGCGTAAATCTCGTCATC
>DASYUA010000084.1:0-13278 GCA_036001665.1 Tepidisphaeraceae bacterium | reverse complement strand
TTGTAGTGCGGGCTTTCAGCCTGCTTCTGCCGGTGGGGCGGACATTCCTGTCCGCCACGCACCGATGTACGCATCGGTGCGTGTCCCTCGTCTCCAGGCCTATCGGCCGGTAACGGTAAACAATTACAATCGAAAGATTTATTGCCCGATACCTGATTTTTACCGAATAAACTCATCCCAAAAATGTACCACCGGTAGCTCGGGCACTCTTGCCCGACATTCTATAAAAGGGAGGGTCCGATGCCTTCGTTTCACCCAGCTCCACACCCCGCGCCCCCTCCGCGCGCCCTTCCCCCTTCTCGCCCATACACCCACACCCCCATACGCCCATACGTCGTTTCCCCGTCGGTTTCACGTCGCTTTCACGTCGGTTTTTGTCGTTTTCGGTCGGTTTATGTCGGTTTCTGTCGGTTTTTTTGCCGTCTTCTTGCCCCACCCCACGCGCAACCCCCTTACCCAGCCAAATCTTGCAAAAAACCGCCCCCAAAACCCCTCAAAACACTTTTTTTCCCCTCCTCCCCCCCAAAAACTCCCTCCCTCCTCTCCGCGTCTCCGCGCCTCCGCGGTTGTTTCCTCTGCAATTGCTTCCCCCGCCCTGAACCGGGCCATTGGCCCCCCCTCGCCCGCACGCTACCTTACCCCCCATGCCTTTCCACGTGGTCAATCAAGGCGAGTGCATGTCGAGCATCGCCGCGCTCCATGGCTTCGACTGGAAGACCCTCTGGAACCACACGGAGAACATGGACCTGAAGTCCGAGCGGAAGAATCCCAACGTCCTCTATCCAGATGACCAGGTCTTCATCCCGGACAAGACCATCAAGGAGGATTCGGCGGCCACGGAGAAGACGCACAAATACAAGCGCAAGGGCGTGCCCGCCATGCTGAAAATCCGCCTCCTGAACAACGGCCAGCCGCGCAAGAACATCGCCTGGAAGGCCAATCTTGGCGGCAAGTGGCAGGAGGGAACGAGCGATGGCGATGGCCAGCTTCAGATCCGACTCGACCCGCAAAGCGATGCCGGCCTCCTGCGCCTGGAGGATGGAATGGAATATCAGCTCCTCCTGCGCGAGCTGGACCCGCTCGACACCACCAGTGGCGTGCAGGCCCGGCTCAACAATCTGGGCTACGAGTCCGGCCCCGTGGATGGCAAGCCGGGGCCGCTGACGACCGATGCGATCAAGCGATTTCAGGCCGACTATCCGCCCCTGAAGGTGGATGGAATCGTCGGGGATGAGACGAAGGCGAAGCTGAAGGAGATTTATGGGTGCTAACCCAGAGAAGGCTCCGTCACCCCCAAAACCGCCGCCGGTGCCGGCGCCGGTTGCCCTGGGAGATGTGAATACGCTGGATGGGACTGTGGTGATCGTCAGCCACATCTGGCAGGAATATCACTGGAAGGCGCCCACGGCCAAGTATCTGGGCAAGACGGATGATGACAAGAAGGTGGCCGAGAACGTGGATGCCGCGGGGGCGCTGGTGGCCAAACGGTTTCTGAACACGGCGTTCTGCGAGTCGGCGATGACGACGATGGATCTCGATGTGCCGGCCGGCCAGAAGTTTTACATGCGCTGGTGGCTGGAGGATTCGACGGGCACGAAAGTGGCCGAGCATCCGGATTTTTCGAAGGCGAACTACGATGGGAACAAAGCGCTGGCGCAGGTGAAAACGGCCAAATATGCCTGGCGATGGGATGGCCGGCTGACCAATTCGGCGGGACGAAAGGTGTTCCTGCGCGATGAGGATTGCTGGTCGAAGATCGAGCTCAAGAGCGTCCCGGGGCGGGTGCTGCCGCTGCACCAGTCGAACTATGCGATCCTGAAGGTTCAGGGAGAGCCGTACAAGGTGTTTGTGATGGGCATTCCCAAAACCGATGCCGAGCTGGACGCCGAGAAGGCCGGCCGGGGCACCGGGCGCTGGCTGCACACGGATGGGGCCAAGATCGCGACGGATTGCTGGATCAAAGTTTATCGCGGCGTGAACGCCCCCCCGGCCGGTGATGAATTCCTGGTGTTCCTCGGCCACGGGGCGATTGAGGCGACGGGCTATGACAACGCCAAGAATGGCGCGATCGCCACGCCGCACGATCGGGATTATCGCGCCTGGATCAAGCACCGGCACTGGACGTGGGCGGATATTTCGTTGTGCGAGATCGCCAACGTCGCCCCGGCGGCCGGGGATGAGTGGCTGATCACGCTGGACCCCGGCGTGGATTCGGCGGGGGCAGCGCTGCCCCCGGCGAACAATCCTTATTGCGATACGCGGACCAATCAGCCGTTCAAGGATGGGGTGCAGGGGCACATGTCGTTCAACCCGGGCGGGACATTTTTCCTTGTCGACAATGCCTCAACCGGATGCACGACGATCGTGGACGTGCACGCGGGGACGCGGGAGAAGCCGGCGGCGGTGCTGGGAAATGTGCGATGTATCAAGGCAAGCTATGGGGGATATTACGGGGGAGATCCGACCGACGCGGGGCACAAGAACAAGATCTGGGGCCCAGCGCTGGAGGGCGGCCGGCCAGGGACGTTTTACAACAAGCAGAACAAGCGCAGCGCGGTGAGCGATGCGCTGCTGGCGGATGATTTTGCCAAGCCGCTGGTGAAGGTGCCCCCAGCGCCCGAAGACCCGGCCCACGATGATGAGCCCCTGCACATGCAGCCGACGTTCCAGCATGGATTGTACGGGGGCTACATGGGGCACGAGATTGCGGCCTCGGCGAACATCAAGGATGAGCCGGACAACGCGGCCAACGATGATCCGAAGATGCGCATCCGCTGCCGGCTGAACAATGCGCCGGAGGCCTCCAAGGCGTGGCAATATCACCGGCTGGTTTGTTTCGGGCACATCGGGGCGCTGGTGGGAGCGAAGGTGACGATTGAAATGTGGGTGCCGAGGCTGGTGCAGCGGGCGTGGAATGGGCACATGCGGAACGTGATGGTGAAGGATACGGGAATGGACCATTGCGAGTATGCGTGGTTTTTTGAGCAGCGGAATAACAACGGGACGACGGTGAATCGGGGATGGATTGGCAAAGCCGTGCCGGCCGGGAAGGATTTTGTCACGCTGGATGTAATTGGAAAATTGACCAAGGAAGGCCTGGCCAAGCCGACCTTCGACGCCAGCGCCGCGGCCGCCGGAGGGGCGAAGATGTTCAGCGTTTTCAAATACCGTGTGAAGCTGTTGCCAGCGCCGGCGGCGGGGGTGAGCGTGTGGCAGCCATTGAGCGCGCGGGCCGATTTATTTTCGGAGGTGATTCATCGGGCGCAGCTGGCGGATGAGCAGATCGTCAAGGTGGGGGCCGATTCGTTTCTGACGGGGAAGAGTGAGCTGGAGTTGACGTTTATTTGAGCGGATTGAATACGGCACTGGCAGCAAGCTGCCAGTGGCGCGAGAGGCCAGTGGCACGAGGAGCGAGCCATTGGAAAAAAGAACGGCGGCGAGAGTGGTCGCCGCGTTGCTTGTTCAAATTGAATTGGATCAGCGGCCGCGGCCGCCGCCGCGTGATGAGCCGCCGCCGTCTCCGCCGCCGCGTGAGCTACTGCTGCCACCACCGCCACCGCCGCCTCGGGAGCTGCTACTGCTGCTGCCGCCGCCTCGGGAGCCGGAATCGCCTCTGCTGGAGGAGACGCCGGAGTCGCCGCGGGAGGGGGCGGAACGGGTGGGTTCACGCGAGGGTGTGGGATCGCGGAAGCGGATGATGTCGCGGGGGGCGGATTCGCGGGGACGGCTTTCGCGCGCTGATTCGCGTGGAGTTTCGCGAGGAGTTTCGCGGGGCCGATCGACCTCGCGGGAGCGGACGGGCTCGCGGGGGCGATCATCAGCGCGGGCGCGAGGAGTGTCGTTGTCGCGGGTGCGGGCGGTTTCGCGCGGGCCGTCGGGATTGGATCGGTCAAAGACGCGGTCGGAGGTGACGTGGGCATCGGAATCGGCCCGGCGCTGGGTGCGGATTTCGACGGTGCGGTCGGGATGACGGACGGCGACCACTTCGTTGTCCGAAGCTCGGGTGTAGCGGCGGGTGGAATCAACCAGTTGGGCGCCGGCGTGGTTGACCGGCGCAGTGCGAGCGGTGGCGCGATCGACGACGGTGGTGCGGTCGTGGTCAATGTTGATCACGCGGGAGGCGGTCGTCCGCTCACGAGTCATTCGGCTGACAGAGTAGTTGGCGGTGCCGTGGAAGAAATCGTGGCCGGCGGGGCCGCGGTCGGCGAACATGATGCTGCGGGGGCGGTCGCCGAAGCGGGGGCCGCGGGAATCGTGGCCGCGCCAGTTCCAGTTACTGCCGTGCCAGTCGTTCCAGTGATGGCCGCTGAAGTGGGAGAAGTTGAAGGAGAGGAACACGCCGGAGCCGAAATAGGAGCGGGGGTAGTAGCAGTGACGCCAGGAGGAATAGTAATAGGGGGTATAGCAGTAGGAAGGGAAGAAGTAAGGATAGCAGGAGGCGTAGGGGTAGTAGTAATCGTAATTGGAGTAGCCAATGAAGGAATAGACGCGAGGGCGGTAGTAGCTGGGGTAGAAAGAGCCGGTATAGCCCACGCCAAGATAATCATCCTCGTAGGCGGGCGGCTCGGCGTAGGGAACTTTGTATTCCGGGCGGTCGTCGGCAGCGGTAGTATTGGTGTCGTAGGGGGCGAGGGGCGGGCGGGGCTCGAGAACTTCGCCGCGGTCGGCGGGTTTTTCGCCCACGAGAATCTTTTTGGTCTGTTCAGCCAGGTCATCTTCGAGGGTGAAGAGCTGGCGGAAGGCGCCGGAGGCCTTGAGTGCGCCGACGGGTTGATTGGAGGGGACGTCGAGGATTTGGCCGGTAACGCGGAGGTCGGGGTCGAGGAACTGATAGGAGCCGAAGATGACGACTTCGGCTTTGGAATTTTGGGCGATGCGGAGGGCTTCGTCGGGGTTGGCGATGCCCACCTGCTGGCCGGGGCGGTCGGCGATGGGGGTGGCGATGGAGAAGCCGGCCTTGGCCAGCTCGGCCTGGAAGTTTTCGGAGATGGCCTGGCCGATCCAGGCGTATTTGGCATCGCCGCCGGTCATGGAGAAGGGAAGGATGAGGATGCGGGTGGGGGCTTTGGCGGCCGGTGCGCCCGCTGGGGCGGGATCGGCAGCGCGGAGAGAGGTAGTGAGGAGAAGGGTTGCGAGAATGGCCAGTATGGTGCGACGCATGGACTTCCTCCGGCTGGCGGCTGGTGGGGCAAGCCCACCTACAGAACATTATAGCTCGAATAAAGGCCGTCGGTTACGAAATTCTTTGCCTGCCGTTCGATGGGCACCCAAGAGAGAAGGATGCTCGAATGGATTAGACAGGCGCGGGGGAGGAAGGTTAGGTTTGTGACAATGGATTCGGATCAGGGTTTTCCAAACCAAAGGTGATCGATGAAAAAAGTGCGGGTTGGGCTGGTGGGGTCGAGATTTGTTTCGACGATTCATGCGGAATCGCTGAAGCGCGTCGCGGGGGCGGAAATCGTGGCGGTGATGTCGCCGACGGGGGACCATGCGGAGAAGTTCGCCAAAAAGCATGGGATTGGCCGGTCGTTTCGGGACTTTGGGAAGTTTATTGAGGTTGAAGAGATGGATGTGATCGTGCTGGGGTGTCCGAATCATCTGCACTGTCCATACACGGAAGAGGCGGCCAAGGCGGGGAAGCATGTCATCTGCGAAAAGCCCTTGGCGCGCAATCTCCAGGAAGCCGATCGCATGATTTCGGCGTGCAGGAAGGCGGGGGTGAAGCTGATGTATGCGGAGGAGCTTTGCTTCTGTCCAAAATATTTGCGATTGAAGCGGCTGGTGGATGAGGGGGCGATTGGAAAGCCGTACCTGGTGAAGCAGGCGGAGAAGCATGATGGGCCGCACTCGGCGTGGTTTTGGGATGTGGAGAAAAGCGGAGGAGGGGTGACGCTGGATATGGGGTGTCATGCGTTTGAGTATTTTCGGTGGTTGCTGGGCAAGCCGGTGGGCAGTGCCAACTCTGCAAAGAAAAAACAAACTGGTGAGCAGTCGCAAAGTCATGAGACGCCGCTGGGGACGGTTGTGCCATTAAAAAAACCGAGGGCGACTTCGGTGTATGCGGACATGGGAACGTTCGTACACACCGACAAGACGCGCGGCGATGACAATGCGATCATCATCGTGCGATTTGAGACGGATGACGGAATTTGCGTCGGGATGGCCGAGGAAAGCTGGTCCAAAAAGGGCGGCATGGATGATACGTCGGAGGTCTACGGAACGGCCGGCGTGGCTTATGCAGATTTGCTCCAGGGCAACGCAATCATGACATATTCCGACACGGGCTACGCCTATGCAGTCGAAAAGGCCGGCACGACGCGCGGCTGGTCGTTCACAGCCTGGGAAGAGCTGTGGAATTACGGCTTCCCGCAGGAGTTTGAGCATTTTATCGACTGCGTGGCGAACGACAAAGAGCCTCTGGAGACCGGCGAAGATGGACGAGCGGTTTTGGAAATCATCATGGCAGCGTATGCGTCGGCCGGAGAAGGGCGGAGGATCGATTTGCCATTTGAGCCAAAGGTGCAGAGGCCTTTTGAACTGATGGAGCAGGGCCAAAAAGCCAGGAAGCGAGGAAAATGATTTTCCGAATCATCGCGGCTCTTTTGCTGGCGGCGGCGGTCGCCGAGGGTGCGCCGCACACGGTGGTGATCGAGGCGGAGAATTTTGGGCCGCTGAAGGGGTCGAATTTTTCGTTTCAGGAGCCGACGAAGACGACGAAAGGCTCCTGGTCCCTCTCCGGCCCGGGCGTAGCGGCCGAATGGACGCAGGGCGGTGAGAGCGAGTTCATGTCCATCGCCGCCCGCGCGGATGAACCGGCGGGAACGACCGTTTCTCACGAAATCGAAGTGCCTGCGGCGGGGAATTACACGCTTTGGGTTCGCTACGCGGATTATCGAAACAAAAAAGACCTGTTTGGCATTCGCGTTGCGCAAGGCGACGAGAAGCTCGAGCATGTTTTCGGCGAAAAGGCCGTCGTCGATGAGCTGGATCCGATGAAGCTGATTTGGGACTGGTCGTTTGCGTGGGATTCGACGCCGGTGAAGCTGGCTAAGGGGAAAGCCAAGCTCGAAATTTACACGACAGGCGTGAGCGAGGCGCGGCGGCAGATCGATTTGATCGTGGTTACTACAGATGAACGATACAAACCCGCCGGAAGAGAAAAACCAGATGCGCAGATTTGGGCTGTGATGAGAGAGATGAAACGAGGCGATGCCGTCGAGCCAGTCGTCCGGCAGAGCCGAACCTACGATGCGCCAAAGGAGTGGAACATCTCGCCCCGCCCCACCGCTTTCGTGTGGAATGTCGGCGAGCAATGGATGGACGAGCTGAAAAAACCAGACGGCCTCCCCGTCGCCTTCGGTGTCGATCCGCCGTTGCTCAAGGATTTTCTGGCCGCCTATCGCGGCAAAGAAATCCCCGTCTTCGGCCAGGTGCTCTCTGGCCCATCGTGGGGAATCTCCAACTACCCGGCCATGTTCGCCGACGGCTCGCCGTTCCTTGCATGGCTGGAGAAAAATCCGCAAAAGCGCTTCTCACTGATGCTGAATTATTCCGATCCAAGCTGGAAACCATTTGATCCTCAGAACGTTGATAAAGCCATCCAATCCAAAAAGCTTGAAGAACAAAAAAGGGCCGTTTACGCGAACCTAAAAAAATATCACGATCGCTTCGTCGGCTACATCGCCGGCGAGAGCGTCGCTCACGCCTCCTACGACACCGACATTCTCTATAAGCGCGTGGGCGCGGCCAAAACCCGCGGCGATATTCTCGCGGCGTGGAAAGAGGTCTATACGCTATCTGTCGTGAAAAAATTCAGCGACTACTACGGCCAGCCCGTGAGCGAAGACGAAGCCTGGGCCCCGCTGATCTCCTGTCTCTCGGCCAACAACGAAGCCTTCTGCCACGCGATCATGAACTGGGGCGCCAGGCAGATCGGCCACGAAAACACCGGCAATTCGCCAACACTCGCGCGCCGTCTCGCCTTCCTTCGCGGTGCTGCACGCCAATTCAACGGCCGATTCGTCGATTATCAATCCGCCAACCTTGGCGACGCGGCCACGATGTTCTCCCGCCAGAATTTCATTTATCCCGCCAACTCCAAATACATCCTCGATAATTCCTACGATGCCTTCGCCGGCGCGGGCGTCACCTGGCTCCTGAAGGATTATCTCCTCTGGCACATGGCCGGCGTCGATGCGTTTTACAACGAGCAGGGGATCGACATGTTCTGGAAACCCGGCGGAATCGCGGCCGGGGATAATTTTCCGGTGCAGCTTTCGCCCAAGGGGAAGGTGGCGGAAACGGTTTTGAATCTGGCCGAGAAGCATCCGCGCGGGGTGCAGTACACGCCGGTGGCGTTTTTGCTGGATGAGGCGCACGGGTGGTCGCAGGAACGATTTTCGCCGGGATCGTTTGGGATGGACCCGCAGAATAATCCGGCCGTTCTGACGCCGGGCGCGCATGAGGCGGGGATTCGAGGGTGGATGGATGTGGCGTATTACCCGGCGGCCGAGACGCAGAATGAACATGCTTCGGGGATCAGGCAGACCTATGTGGCGGGGATTTTTGGGGACATTTTTGATGTGATCGTGACGGCGAAGGGGCGGGCGGGGATTTTGGCGGCGTATCCGGTGGTGATTTTGGCGGGGGAGGTGACGTTGTCGGAAGAGTGGGGGAAAGCGCTGGCGCAATATGTGGAACGTGGAGGGACTTTGGTGGTTTGCGCGGAGCAGCTTTTGGGACGGGGAGTTGGGGGACTGACGTTGCCGGGGACGGGCGATGTGAAAGAGGCGGAAGAGTTTGAGTGGGAGGGGAAGAAGGTGGGGGCGAATGTGTTTCGATATCGGCCGATCGACAGTGGCGGTGCGCGGGTATTGGCGAAGGTTGGGGATGATGCGCTGGTGACGGCTTCAAGGCGTGGGGAGGGGCAGATTGTCTGGGTGTCGGTGCCGCTGGGATTGGGCATCGATCAGCGGCCAGTGCCGGTGCTGGGGTTGTTGATGCAGCGGTTGGTGAAGGGGTTGCTGCCGGTGAAGGTGAGCGGGGAGGTGGAATGGGTTTTGAATAAATTGGATGACAGCGGGTGGGCGGTGACGTTGTTGAATAATCGGGGCGTGATCAAGCCGCAGCATGGGGTTTTGCCGACGGAGCATGGGGAACGAATTTCGGTTGTGGTCACGACAGCAGTGAGCGTGACGAAAGCAACCGAGTGGATTGCGGGATCAGATGTCCAGGTCAAACAGGATGGAGCGCGTTCGCAGGTGACAGTGGAAGTGCCGGCTGGCGGAGTGAGGATTGTCGAACTGCGGTAGGTTTTGGCTGATTGCCTGCCATCCCTACCGCCCAACACCCCAAACAGCCGATAAGTAATCCGGGGGGAAGGTGCGTACAGAGGTGTTGTAATGAACAGGAAAATCACGCGTCGGCGAATGCTGGGAGGAACGGCCGCGGCGCTGGCGGGAATTTCGATTGTGCCGCGGCATGTGCTGGGGTTGGGGCAGGCACCGCCCAGTGAGATTATCCGTGTGGCCGGGATTGGCGTGGGGGGCCAGGGGGCGGGGGATCTGGCGGCGGTCGCCGGCGAAAAGGATGTGAAAATCGTCGCCCTCTGCGATGTGGATGAGCGGAGGGGGGAGGAGAGCTTCAAGAAATTTCCGGACGCGAAGCGCTACAAGGATTTTCGCAAGTTGATCGATGATCATCAGAAGGATTTTGATGCGGTGGTGGTGGCCACGCCGGACCACACGCACGCGGCCGCCGCGCTGGCGGCGATCTGGGCGGGGAAGCACGTGTATTGCGAGAAGCCGATGGCGCATTCGATCTTCGAGGTGCGCGAGATGATGCGGGCGGCGGCGGCCAAGAATGTGGTGACGCAACTGGGGAACCAGGGGCACTCGTTCGAATCAATCCGGGTTTTTTGTGAATGGATCTGGGATGGGGCGATCGGCGAGGTTCACACGATTCACGCGGGGTGCAATGCGAACCATTCCAAGATCGGCGAGCTGGCGAAGCTGAAAGAGAGGCCTCCCGTGCCGGCGGGGCTGGACTGGGATTTGTGGGTGGGGCCAGCACACTATCGGCAATATCACCCGATGTATCTGCCGGGAAACTGGCGGGGATGGATGCCGTTTGGGACGGGGACGATTGGCGATTGGACGTGTCACGTGCTCGATCCGGTGTTCTGGGCGCTGGACCTGGGAGCGCCCTCGACGATCAAGGCTGAGGCGAAGGATTATGACCCCAGGAAGCATGGCGAGACATTCCCCAATGGAACGGTGATCACCTATCAGTTTTCGCAGCGAGGGACGCGCGGGCCGCTGAAGCTGGTGTGGCACGATGGGGTGGAATCGCTGCCGCGGCCGGCGGAACTGGAGGCGGACCGAAAATTGCCGGAGGCGGGGGCGATCGTTTTAGGGACCAAGGGCGGCATCATGTATGGATCGCACGGGGCTGGCGGGGTGCGAATATTTCCGGAGAAGAAGATGACGGCCTACAAGCAGCCTCCCAAGCGGCTGCCGCGAGTGAAGGGGCATCATCAGGATTGGATCTCGGCCATTCGGGAGGGGAAGAAGGCAGGGTCGAATTTCAACTACGGCGGGCCACTGACAGAGATCGCGCTGCTTGGTGTGATCGCGACGAGATTGCTGGGCCAGGAGTTGAAGTGGGATGGCGGGCCGTTTAAGAAGAATGACGATGCGAATGCGATGATGAAGCCGGAGTTTAGGAGGGGGTGGGGGTTGTAGGCGCAGCTATTCGCGGCAGACGACTTCTCTTGATTGGGGTCGTTATTGCGTGGGTTCGGTGGTTGCAAGGCCACGAGCGTCGAAGTCGATGGTCAGGGGAGCGGTGATTATTTCGATGGGCTCACCTTTTCCATCGGCGGCCTTTGCGATAATTTTGACGCGGATGGTGTGTTTGCCGGGAGTTTTGCGGAGGGGCTGGTGGTCCTGCTCGCCGAACCATTTGTCGCCGAGGAAGATGGGGCCGGTGGCGTTGTAGGTGCGGCCCGAATACAGATCGATGAGGCGCTCCTGCTCGTTTTCGCGCGTGTACCATTTCTGATCAAACTCGACCCGCGGGCGGCCCAAATCGTACTTGAGATTCTGCTGGCTGGAGTTTTTGATGTCGAGATAGGGATGGAGGGGGCTATTTTCCTTGGAGAGACGAAAGCGTATCTGCACGCCGGCGACGGCCTCGCCCCAGGGTTTGAGGTCAAATTCAACTTTGCGATCGGGGGTGATGACGGGGGCGACGGTGAGGGGTGTAGCTGGGCCCTGGGCGGGAGCAGTGGTCCTCGTGGCGGGCTTTTTATCTTTTGAGAAGCCGACGACGCGCCATTCTTTTCTGTCGTCGATGTTGAAGACCTTGGTTCCGAAGGGGAGATGGGAAACCAGATCGAAGATCGAGTCGTCGGGGTCGGTGTTGACCTGGATGAGAGCGCCGTTTGGGCCGGAGTCGACGATGATGACTTGTTCCATGGCCTCTTTCAGCTGGGGCATGTCTTTGAAGACGGGGAAAGTTGTGGTTTTGGCGCGGGTGGCGAACCAGAGGCCTTTTTCGACTTCGACGGCCTTTTCGATGTTGCACTCGAACCAGAGCTGGCCGTCGGGGCGAAACTGGCGATGGCGGATGGGGAGCAGGCCACGCTCGAGGTCGAGCCAGACGTTCAATTTGTCGTTGAATTTCTGGGCGAATTCGACGACTTCGCAGGGGTGGCCGTCGATCAGCTCGATGTCCTTGCGGATGGTGCAGGGGACGTGCTGGAGCGCGCCGAGCAGGCTGCGGTTGGTTCCATGGCCGGGAGGGTTGAGGAGATTGACGGTGAAGAAGCCGACAACCTGCGTGTCAAGCCAGCGGCTGCGGCCTTTGGAGATCATGGCCTCGCCGTCGAGCCCGCCAGACTGGGTAGTCTGCTGGCCGTCAAAGGAGAGCTGGCGGTGGAAGGGGCCGTTTTGGCCGATGCCGTAGACCTGATCTACGTACATCATGTCGCGCTTGAGGACGATGGTTCGGCGGGATTGCTGGACGATGTTGGGCGGGCCTTTGACGACAACGTCGGTGGTGGAGACGGAAAGATCTTTGACGCGCGAGCGGAGGTCGGTGATGCGCTGGAGGAGCTCTTCCTTGGTCAGGAGCGCAGGCTGGGTGGCGGGTTTGGCGGGCTGAGATTGGGCCCAGAGGCGCGGGAGGAAGATGCAGGAGACGATTGCTACGGCCAGGAGCAACAGGGAGGAGCGGAGGGTGAGTCGAACGGTTTGCCGTGGGGGGTGGCCGAGCAGTGAGAGAATTCGCGAGCGGAGCTGGGAGGGATTGCTGGCAGCGGCGAGATGGGTGGGGAGGAGATTGGTATTGAGTGCGGATTGGCCGAGCTCGATGAGGGCGGAGGCGTAGTCGAGATGATTGTGGCCGGCTTTGAGGACGAGCTGGTCGCAGGCGCGCTCGCGTTCGATGTCGAGGCGGCGGGAGATCAGCCATACGAGGGGATGGAAGAAGAGCAGGGCCTCAACCACGCGCTGCACGAGGATGAAAATGGGATCGAGGCGGCGGATGTGGGCCAGCTCGTGGGCGAGGATGGATTCGATTTGCTGGATGGAGAGGGTGGAGGTGAGGGAGAGAGGCAGGAGGATGGTGGGGCGAAAGAGGCCGATGAGGATGGGGGTGGTGATGTGGGTGCAGTAGGCGAGGGCGGGTTGGAGGGTGAGGCCGAGGAGGGACATTTGGCGCGAGAGGGCGGCGAGGATTTGGGGCTCGACGGGTTGGCAGTGGCGGGAGAGGCGGTGTGTGGCGTGGAGGCCCAGGAGGATGCGGGCGAGCATGAGGAGGACGATAAAGAGATAGAGGAGGGCGAGGGGCTGGGAGAAATTGTGCAGTCGAGTGCGCCAATCGATGGGCGATGGGATTGGGGCGGAGGATTGAGGGGCGATGGGAGGGGTGGGGGCGATGAGGGGGAGAATTGGCGGAGAAGCAGTGTCGGGGAGGGAGGCGGTGGAGGAGCGAAGTGGCTGGGGTGGCGGTTGAGATGGTTGATTGGATGTCTTCGCATCGGTTGGTGCGAGGAGCATGAAGGTAAAGATCGGTGCGGCGGCCATGGCGAGGAGGGAGAGAGTGAGGATGTGGCAACGGATTTGGGCGGAGGCGTTCCGGAGGAATTGCAGGAGGAGAAAGGCGAGGAGCCCGATGGCCGCGCCCTGCCAGAAGAAATGGGCGAGGGTGAGCAGAAGGCGGAAGGAGAAATCGGGGGTGAGGAGGGTGGCGAGTAGCATCACATCTCCTTTCATT
>DASYUA010000083.1:0-6997 GCA_036001665.1 Tepidisphaeraceae bacterium | reverse complement strand
CCCCCTCAACCTCCTCTCCCTCAATGATTAAATGACTCAATGACTCAATGATTAAATGATTAAATCTCCCCTTCATTGCATCATCCCCCCCTCCCCGCGGTATGATCATCAGCAGCATCTCGATACTCGCCTCTGGGTAGGTCGGGCACTCTTGCCCGACGTTCGACAAAAGGAGCCCATCATGTCAGCCAACCAACCATCCCGTCGCCAATTCCTCTCCGACGTCGGCTGCGGCGTTCTCGTCGCCTCCGTCGGCGCAACCATGGCCACCGACCTGGGCCTTTCCAAATCCTTTGCGGCCGGGCCCACCCCCGATTCCCTCTCCTTCGGCGCGCTCGAACCCCTCGTCGTCCTCATGCAGGAAACCCCGGCCAATAAACTCCTCTCTGCCCTCACCGAAAAACTCAACTCCGGCACCGAACTCCGCACCCTCGTCGCGGCCGCCGCACTCGCCAACGCCCGCACCTTCGGCGGCGAAGACTACGTCGGCTTCCACACCCTCATGGCCATCGCCCCCGCCTGGCACATGTCCCGCGAACTGCCCTCGCAACAGCAGGCCCTCCCCGTCTTCAAAGTCCTTTACAGAAATACCAATCGCATCCAGGAACACGGCGGCCGAAAGAACGAAGTCCTCCACCCCGTCGCCGGCACGCAGGGGGACAGCAGTCTCCGCGACGCCATCCACGCCAAGGACGTCAACAAGGCCGAACAGTCCTTCGCCTCTCTCGCCAACAAATCCACCGACGTCGCCTTCAACGCTCTCCTCGAAGCCGTCGGGGAAACCACCGAAGTCCACCGAACCGTCCTCCCCTATCGCGCCTGGGACCTCCTCGACATCATCGGCCACGACCACGCCCACACCCTCCTCCGCCAATCCGTCCGCTACTGCGTCAAAGCCGAATCCTGGGGCCGCTACCCGGACTACGATGCGCCGCGCACCCTCCTCCCCAAACTCCTCGAAGAACACCACCTCCTCGGCCGCACCCCCGGCACCCGCGAGGCCGACGATGCCTGGGTTGAGAAGATGAGCCAGACCATTTTCACGAGCACTCCCCAAAACGCGGCCGCCGCCGTCGCCGCCGCCCTCGAAGAAGGCTTCGCGCCCGCCGCCCTGGGCGAAGCCCTCTCCCTGGCCGCCAATCAACTGATTCTCCGCGACATCGGCCGCACCTTCCGCGATGAAACCACCAACAAACCCATCGGCTCCGTCCACGGCGATTCCATCGGCGTCCACGCCTGCGACTCCGCCAACGCCTGGCGCAATCTCGCCCGCGTCAGCAACACCAGAAACACTTTCGCCTGCCTCATCCTCGGCGCCTATCAAGTTGCCCTCGACCGCGTCAACCGCGGCGGCGACTTCCTCAACTGGCAACCGCTTCCCCTCCAGCGGCACGTCGATGATCTCAAGACGGATGACCCCAAGGTTCTCCTCGCCGAGCTCGACTCCGCCATCAAAGGCAACTTGCAAGCCCGCGCCGCCGCCGTCACCGCCCGCTTCGGCCGCGCCGGCCACGATTCCCGCCCCATTTTCGACACCATGCTCAAATACGCATGCAGCGAAGACGGCTCGCTCCACGCGGAGAAGTATTACCGCACCGTCTCCGATGAATTCACCAACACGCGTCCAGCCTACCGCTGGCGTCAACTCATCGCCCTGGCAAGAGTCACCGCCAGCGAGTATGGCCGCCCCGCCCCCGGCTACGCCGAAGCGAGGCAGCTCCTCAAAGTCTGACGCCCCGGCAGAGGAGCAAACCACGAAGTTCATCATGCGGCATCCTGCCGCATGATGAACTTCGTGGTTAATCCGCATGCCAGTAAATTCTCCCACCCATGCCCCTCCCCAAAGACGAAATGGTTCTCCAGGTCGACGGCCTGATCCGGGTCAATCCCTCCGTCTCCCTCCGCGGCCGCTGCAAGCAGTTCATCGCCTCGCGCACCTGGTCCACGCCGCAAATATTCTACGCCGAACAGGAGGAACCCGACGCAACCAAGGAACAAGGCAAAAAAATCTGGTCCATCACCCTCGCCCTCGGCCTCGATCACGTCCCCGCCACCAAAGCCGACTGGTTCGCCGACGTGAAATCCCTCATCGGCTTCATCCACCCCATCGCCCGCGAAACCAAATCCGAATTCCTCGTCGAGTTCCGCCTCAGCTCCAAGCTGTGGTATTCCTGCACCTTCCAGACCATCGATGAAAAACCCATCGACGAAACCGACTTCACCGCCACCAGGCTGATCCTCGAAAACGAAATCAACACCCACAAAAAGCGCCCCTGGTGGCGCAAGCTCATCGGCCGCTGATTATTTTTTCTCCACCGGGCCAAAATTCCTCAAAGTGTCCTTGACAGCCGCCGGCGAGGATTGTACTTTACCATATAGTTAATTAACCAAATGGTAACACACGTCCCCCACGATCCCCTCACCACCACATTCGCCGCCCTGGCCGATCCCACGCGCCGGGCCATCCTCGCCCGGCTTTCCCGGGGCCAAACCTCCGTCACCGAGCTGGCCAGGCCGTTTGAAATGACCCTCCCGGGAATCTCCAAGCACCTTAAAGTTCTGGAACGCGCCGGCCTGATCGAGCGCGGCCGCGAAGCCCAATGGCGCCCCTGCCGTCTTCAGGCCCGCCCGCTCAAAAACGTGGCCGACTGGGTCGAGCACTATCGCCGCCATTGGGAGCGGCGCTTCGATCGCCTCGATGATTATCTCAGGGAGCTTCAAGGCAAGGAGAAAAAACATGGCCGCCACAAATAGCCCTGCCGCGGCGGCGGGTGAAGTAGTCAATCCGCTTGCACTCGCCGTGCTCATTGCTCTGAATTGGATCAACGGCTGCGCTACCGCCGAACCGACGAACCATCGCGTCAATGACAGCACGAGCCAAAAAGTCGAAGGCAAATACGCCCCCGTCAACGGCCTGCGAATTTATTATGAAATTCACGGCCCCATCAACAGCCCCAATCCGCCGCTGGTCCTGCTTCATGGCGGGGGGTCGACCATCCAGACATCATTTGGAAAAGTTCTCCCCGCTCTGGCCAAAAATCGCATGGTCATCGCCTTCGAGCAGCAGGGACATGGCCACACCGCCGACGTCGATCGCCCCTTCAGCTTCGAGCAATCGGCCGACGATACCGCCGCTCTTCTCAAATATCTCAAGATCGAAAAGGCCGACTTCTACGGCTACAGCAACGGCGGCAGCATCGCACTCCAGATGGGCATCCGCCATCCCCAGCTGGTGCGAAAACTCGTCGTGATGTCGGCCATGTTCAAGAGAGACGGCCTCTACCCCGAACTGCTGGAATCGATCCGCAACGGGACGGCCGAAAACATGCCGCCTGAGCTGCGCGAGGCCTATCTGGCGGCCGCCCCCGATCCGCGGCAGTTGCCCACCTTCGTCGCCAAATCCGTGAGACGAATGATGGAATTCAAGGATGTGCCGGCCGCCGACATTGCCGCCATCCGCGCCCCGACGCTCATCATCCTCGGCGACGGCGACGTTGTGCGGCCGGAGCACGCCGTGGAGATGTTCCGACTGCTCCCACACTCCCGCCTCGCCATACTCCCCGGCACCGATCACATGATGATCATCAATCGCGCTGATCTGCTGCTAACAATCATCCCGGAATTCCTCGACGCGCCGATGCCACAGGAAAAGTAGCAACCGAAAGGCCTGGAAAGGTCAATAAAACACAGGAGAAGCAGGACCATGGCCAAAAAGAAAACCGCCCCCGCCAAAGAGCCCACGCTCGTCATCACCCGCATCTTCGATGCCCCGCGCGAGCTGGTGTTCAAGGTGTGGACCGATCCCAGGCACATCGTCAACTGGTGGGGCCCCGCCGGTTTCACCGCGCCTTTCGCCACCGTCGATCTCCGCGTCGGCGGCGCGCTTCACTACTGCATGCGCGGCCCCGACGGCAAGGACTACTGGACCAGGGGTTTTTTTCACGAAATCATCGTCCCCGAAAAGATCGTCTGCACCATGTTCTTTTCCGACAAGGAGGGTAACTTTTGCTACCCGACGGATTACGGAATGGCCCCCGACTTCCCGGCCGAAATGCTCGACACGGTGACCTTCGAAGCGCAGAGGGGCAACAAGACCAAACTTACCCTGCGCCGCAGCACGCCCCTGGCGATCTCCAAGCGCTATATGGAAGATCAGGGCTGGAACCAGTCGCTCGATAAATTTGCCCAGGAGGTGGCCAACGCCTCCAAGAGGAAAAAGTAGGAGCCAGATGATTCTTCCCTACATACTCATCGGAATCGCCGTCCTCATCGTGATTTTTCTGATTGTCATCGCCATGCAGGCTTCGGATTTTCGCACCGCCCGATCGACCACCATCGCCGCGCCGCCGGAAATCGTCTTCGCCCAGGTCAATGATCTGCGCAAGATGGATGCCTGGTCCCCCTGGATGAAATTTGATCCGGCCGTCAAAATCACCCACGAAGGTGCCCCCACCGGCCTCGGGGCCATCGAAATCTGGTCAGGCAACAACCGTGTCGGTGAAGGCCGCATGACCATCATCGAAAGCCGTCCCAATGAGCTGATCCGCCTCAAGCTCGAATTCATGCGCCCCTTCAAGGCCACCAATACCGGCGAATTCACTTTCAACACCCAGAACAATCAGACCACCGTCACCTGGGCCATGTTTGGCCCGCGCAATTTCATGTCAAAGGCCATGGGCCTGATGATGAACTTCGACAAAATGATCGGCGGCCAATTCGAAAAAGGCCTGGCCGAGCTCAAAACCATCGCCGAAAGAGCGGCCAAAGCGTGAGCGCGATTCCGCTTCCAGGTCATCGGCATGGGCCGAGGCAGGATCGCGTCTTTGATCGTTGAAAAACAGAGACGCCATTCGCGGCGGCCGCGAAGTGCGTGTTCAGTCCCGAACCGCCGCCGAGACCATTTCCAGGACCCGCCTCAGGCCATCATCGCCGCCCATGCTGCCTTCGTTGAACGGGGTGCGGGCGATAGGCTGCCAGTTGTCGCGGGAACCGTCATACTTGAATGGCTGGGGCAAGCCGGTGAGTGCCGGGTCATATTGCCCGTCCCGGCCGCCCAGCTTGTAAATCACCAGGTCCAGCGACGGCACGATAAAAATGCCAAAGCCGCCCGCGCCCGACTTATAGAAAGCATCCTTCGGCGCGCCCGCGACGTGTCCATCGGCATTGTGCTCGAACTGAAGGCTGAAAGGACAGTGCGGATTGTACGGCGATGGCTTGTGGCACAGCGCGATGTAATCGGCCGGCACCAACTGCTTCTCTTGCCATTTCCCATCGTGCAGCAGGCAGTAGCCGAAGCGCAATGCATCCGTGGCATGCACCGCGATGCTCCCGGCCCCGTTGGCGTGCGGCATGGTGTAGTCGCCGCGATGCAGGCAATATCCCCAGGCGCCCCAGCCCATCGGCCTGGCCAATCGCTCTTGAATGTAGTCCTGCAAGTCCATCCCGGTGACCCGCCGCAAAACAATGGATGCGATATGAGGCGCTGGTGATGAATAGGAATATCCCGAGCCCGGATCGGTCCACAGCGGCACGCGGATCGACGACATGTCGAGGTCGCGGATATTCTGACCCGGCGCCGCCTTCATGGGGGCCGCTTTTCCATTCACAATTCCCACCGGCGATCCTCCTTCGCCGTTGTAACCCGCGGTCATGCAGAGCAATTGTCCGAGCGTGATGTTGGCCTTGCGCGGATCATCCAGCGGGAACGCTTCAGGCAGAAAGTTCTGTGTGAACACCTTCGTGTCGAGGCCATCGGGAAGCTTGTCACGGAATTCCTGGAGCATGATCCCGCAGGCGATGCTCGTGTACGCCTTGCCCGTCGAGGCCATGTCGGGATTGGCGTTGCGGTGGGCCCGGCCAAAATAATTCTCGAACACCAGATATCCGCGCCTCACCACCAGCAGGCCGCCGTTTTGGGTGCAGCGCCGCGTAAATTCAAACGCCTGCTCCAACCTCTGCAAATCCATTCCAGCCAGTTCTCGGATCTGCGCTGCATCCTTCAACGTTCGCCAGCCCCCTTCACTGTCCGGAGGAGGGAAGTAGTCGGCAGCGCGGCTCGGTGCGGATGCAAACAGCACCTGCCCGACAAGCACGAGAAATTGGCACAATTGGAAGTGGAGTGGTCGCATAGTGGTGAATACCCCTGCTGGGATGGGTCGGTTGTGCGGCCGGTGGCTTCGTGCTGCGCGCGGCCGAGGCGCTTTTGCCGGCGGTACCAGGCGATTTGATTGTTCATGAAGGCGAGCCACGAAAGCGGGAGGCCGACCCGTTCCCTTTTTGGGCGCACCTAGTATCCCTTAATCGCCACATCCTTCGGCACAAACGTCTTCGACCACTGGAGCTTATACAGTCCCCGGATCGGAAGGCTCTGCGCATTGCCATCCAGAAAAACGACGTTGCAGCGGCTCCGCAGGTGGCGGGGGATGGTGACGCGCCTCATCGTGTAGGGCGGGCCGGTGGGCGCAGGAGGTTGGCCGTCATACAAAGGATTCGTGGGCGGAGGATCGGTGTCTTTCGGCCAGGTATCCACCCAGGTGGAGTCGGCGAAGACGGGGACGTTGCTGGATTCCTTGGTGGGCAGAAGAATGAAGTCGTTGGGCGAGCCGATGCCGTATTGCAGGCCGCCGCCAGTCTTGTCGGGGAAGAGGCGATAGAGCCAGCCGTTGAAGGCATAGCTGCCGGTGTGTTCCAGCATCCACGGATTGCTCGGATCGGGGCCCCAATATTCAAATACGCTGCCCCAGCCATATGACGGCTCGGTGGTCTCGGGACAGTTGCGGATGCGGGGGCTCTTGCCCTGATACTTGAGTAGCACGGTCATCCAGAAGGTTTGATAATCAGCGCGATAGAAGAATGACTTCTGGCGGGAGTCGTTCTGGTACATCTGAAACGCGAAACCCATCTGCCGCAGATTGGAGAGGCAGTAGACGGATCGCGCCTGGCCCCTGGCCCTTTGCAAAGTGGGCAGAAGAATGGCGATCAACACGGCGATGATGCC